>JAHJTB010000541.1 GCA_018830135.1 Pseudomonadota bacterium
TCACGGCAATGCCAAGGACAATCCCTGCGCGCAACTGCCGATGGACCTGACGGTCGAGGAGGTCATGAACTCGCGCGTGCTGGCAACGCCGCTCAAGCTGCTGGACTGCTCGCCGATCTCCGACGGCGCGGCAGCGATCATTCTGGCTTCGGAGGAACGGGCCAAGGGCTGCCGCCGGAAGCCGGTCTGGGCCAGGGGCGTGGGCCACACGTCCGGCCTGCACTACCTGGGCGACCGGGACCTGACGGACACGGCCGCCCTGCAGGCGGCGGCCCGGCGGGCCTACGACATGGCCGGCATCACCCGGCCCTCGGAGGAGATCGACTTTTTCGAGGTCTACGATGCCTTTTCCTATATGGAGCCGCTCTGGCTGGAAGGTCTGGGTCTCTGCGAACCGGGTCAGGCCGGCCCGCTGACCCGCCGGGGCGCGACCGCCCGGAACGGCCGGCTTCCGGTCAACGTCTCCGGCGGGGTCCTGTCGGCCCATGCGGTCATGGTGGCCGGTCTGGCGCGGATCATCGAGGTGGTGCTCCAGATACGGGGCGCGGCCGGTGCGCGGCAGTTGGACAAGGCCCGGGTTGGCCTGGCCCAGGGGATCAACGGACCTTGCGGGCAGTCCCATTGCGTTTGGGTCTTCGGCGAGAACTGAGAGGGGGAACATCGTGGGCAGAAGAGTAGCAATTACCGGAGTCGGCCAGACGCACCATGCGAGTCGGCGTTGGGACGTCAACGGCATCGAATTGATCCAGGAGGCCGTGGTTCGGGCCCTGGAGGACGCGGAACTCACCCCGGCCGACATCGACGCCGTGGTGATCGGCAACATGGACCACTTCGAGGCGATCAACTACGTGGACGCCTGGAGCGTGGAAGGGGCCGCGGCCTTCATGAAACCCATATTCAAGGTGACCACCGGCGGCACGACGGGCACGACCGTGGCCATTGCCGCCTATTACCATGTGGCCTCGGGCTTGTTCGACAACGTCCTGGCCATCGGTTGGGAAAAGAACTCGGAGTCCGACACGACCGGGGCCATCATCACCTGTTCCGACCCGGTCTGGGACCGTTTTTCCTATTCCGGGGCCATTCCGAGTCTGGCCGTCGAGGCCTCGGCCTACATGACCAAGTACGGCGTGACCCAGGAGGACGCGGCCCGGGTCGTCCAGCGGGACCGGACCCATGCGGTCAACAATCCGTACGCGCACCTGCGCAAGGCGGTCGACGTCCAGGAGGTCATGGCCTCCCAGATGCTGACCTATCCCATCAAGCTGCTGGATATCTGTCCCCGCTCCGACGGCGCGGCGGCGGTGATATTTTCCGCCGAAGGCAAGGCGGAGAAAATCTGCCCCAAGCCAGCCTGGATTCACTCGGTCTCGGTCCGCCACGACACGACCTGGTTCGGGGACATCGACTACACCCGGCTGGTTTCGCTGGAGGGGGCGGCCAGGGAGGCCTTCGCCCTGGCCGGCATCAAGGAGCCGCTCAAGGAGATCGACGTCTGCGAGCTGTACATGCCCTTTTCCTTCGGCGGACTGAAATGGATGGAGTCCATCGGCTTCTGCGAACGGGGCCAGGCGCCCAGGCTGATCTGGGACGGTGCAACCGACATGGGCGGCGTTATGCCGGTCAATCCTTCGGGCGGCGTCCTTTCGACCAACTGCATCGGGGCCACGGCCTTGTTGCGTGTCGGGGAGATCGGCTTGCAGATCATGGGCAAGGCCGAGAAGAAGCAGGTGGAGGGCGCCCGGCTGGGCATGGCCACCGGATTCGGCGGTTGTTTCTGGTCGGACGCATTGATCATCGGCGCGGACAAGCCATAAGGAGAGAGCATGGAAACGAGAATATACGAACGAGGCGGAGACCTGCTGGCCCTGGAAGAAACGGCGCACATGCCCTACCGCTGGGCCATGGGTCTCGATTCGAGCAAGTTCTTCCAGGAGATCGCGGCCCGTGAGGTCCTGTTGGGCATCCGCTGCCACAAGTGCGGCAAGGTCTATGTCCCGCCCCGGCGGCTTTGCGGCCCCTGTTTCGTCAAGATCGACGAACTGGTCGAGTTGGGCAGCGAGGGCGTTATCGAGGCCGTGACCCTGGTGAACTACGGCTTCATCGACCCGGATACGGGCAGGCAGCGTCCGATTCCCTATTATTACGGGTATATCAAGCTCGACGGCGCGGACAACCTGTTCTCCCATATCATCCAGACGCCTCCCGGCCAGGAGGTCAAGGTGGGCGATCGGGTCCGGGCCGTTTTCGCCGAGAAGAAGCGCGGACACATTCTGGACATCTCGCATTTCGAACCGGCGCCGGCCTGACGGCCGGGACGTCGTCCCGCTGAATCGAATCCGGCGGCCCCGGCAAGGGGCCGCCGGAGAACATGCTCCCCTCACCCTGAATCGGAGGGATTATGTGGTTTTCCGAAGAACAGGAGCTGCTCTCCCGGATGGTCGACCGTTTCGGCCGCGAACAACTGGCGCCCCTGGCCGCGGAAATCGACCGGGATGAGCGTTTTCCCCGTGAGACCTGGGACAAGATGGCCGAGCTGGGCCTGCTGGGTGTCGGCATTCCCGAGGCGTACGGCGGTTCGGGCGGCGGCGTGGTCGAGGAATGCATCCTGGGTGAAGGCCTGGCCCGGTACTGCGTGTCCACGGCCTCCTGTTGGGGGTCCCACGTGGACCTTTGCATGGCCAACATCAACCGGAACGGGACCGAGGAGCAGAAGAGGCGTTTGCTGCCCGATCTCTGCGCGGGGCGAAAGATCGGGGGCATGGCCATGACCGAACCGGGCGCCGGGTCGGACGTGATGAGCATGACGACCCGCGCGGTCCGGGACGGGGACAGTTTCGTTCTCAATGGCGGGAAGACCTTCATCACCAACGGTCCCATCGGCGACCTCTTCCTGGTTTACGCCAGCACCACGCCGGGCGCCAAGGGCCGGGGCGTGACCGCCTTTATCGTCGAGCGGGACTTTCCGGGGTTCTCGACGGGCCGGAAGTTCGAAAAGCTGGGTTGGCGAGGATCGCCCACCGGGGAGTTGATCTTCGAAAACTGCCGGGTACCCGCGGAAAATGTGATCGGGGATATCAACGGCGGGGGCCGGGTTCTGTTGTCGGGCCTGAATTCGGAGCGGCTGATCGTGGCGGCCGAATCGCTGGGGCTGGCCCGGGCCTGCCTCGAGGACTCGGTCGTCTACGCCAAACAGCGCGAGCAGTTCGGCCAGCGCATCGCCGATTTTCAGATGATCCAGGAGAAGCTGGCCCGCATGGCCGTCAAGCTGGAGGCGGCCAAGGCCATGCTCTGGTCCCAGGCTTCGGAGATGGCCATCCGGGGCCCGGCCGGTCTGGCCCTGGAGACGGCGGCCACCAAGCTGTTCGCTTCGGAAACCGCGGTGGAAAACGCGCTGGCGGCCACCCAGATTTTCGGCGGATACGGCTATACCCGGGAGTTCCCGGTGGAGCGGTATCTGCGGGATTCGCGGATCATGACCATCGGCGCCGGCACATCGGAAGTCATGTGTCACATCATCTTCCGGCAGTTGGACAAACGGTTCGGCGTTTCGGCATAACCGCCCCGGGGACCGGCATTTCGTGAAAGCCGGGCGACTCAGCCCAGCCCGAGCCCTAGCTCGATGGACCGGAGCAGATTTCTGCCTTCGGTGAAGTCCGGATTGATGTGGAGGGCCTTTTTCAGAATCTGTGCGGCTTCGTTCAGTTTCTTGACTCCGAGGTAGCTTCGGGCCAGGTTGTAGTGGATGTTTTCGTCGAAGGGGTTGACCCGCAGGGCCTTGATGTACATGCGGATGGCATCGTCGCACTTGCCCTGGCGCCGGTAAACGATGCCCAGCGAGTTGAAGACGTTGGGTGTGTTGGGATTGACTTCAAGAATTTTGATATAGGCCTTTTCCGCCTTTTCGTCCTCCTTCCGATCCATGTAGATTTCGGCGGCCCGTTCCAGACACTGGCGGGCTTCGTCTTGCCGGCCCATTTTGGCGAAGACCTCGCCCATCTTCTGAAAGGCCTGGGCAAAGGCCTGGTTGATCTGGGTGGCCTTGCGGAAGGCGGCGATGGCTTCCTCGAACCGCCCCTGGGCGGTTCGAATGTAGCCCAGGTTGTAATAGATTTCCGCGCTTTCGTGCACGGTCAGGACGCTCTTGAATGAGGCCAGGGCCTCGTCGAACTGGCCCTGCTTCATCAATTCCATGCCTTGGTCCATGAGTTCCCGGACTTGAATGGTCTGGGCGTCCTCCTCCTCGGACAGGGCCTGTTCGACCTTTTTCTGAAAGGCCTCTGGTGTGAAGGGCATGACCAGCATGTCGGTCACCCCGGCCTGGGCCGCTTCCAGGACCTGTTCCTTGGTCACCTCTTCGGCGAGCAGCATGAAGGGGATGCCGGTATGGACGGCGTCCGCGCGCACGACCTTGAGCAGAACCAGTCCGCTCATGTCCCGCCCCAGGCTCCAGGTGCTGATGATCAGTCCGACCTCGAACTGGTTGACCATGGACCAGGCTTCGTTGCCGTCTCCGGCCTGCAGGATGTCCTCGAGGCCCATTTCTCGCAGCATCCGGGCATGGGACTTGCGCTGCCCCCTGTCCCGGTTGACCAGCATGGTCGGGGCCGGCGATTCAAGAGCCATGGGTAACGTTCCGGTCCGTCCGCGTGAGGCTCATCCCTTGCCGTCCGTCCGAATTCCGGCCGCGGGCGCCGGACCCGTATTCACTCGGGCTGGGTCCAAGTCAGACCTCCTGGTCCAAAAAGATGTTGAAAATTCCTTCAATCTGCTCTTCGGCCCGGGTAAAAGCCGGGGCCAGAACGTTGGTCGAAAGTTCCAAAGCGCTCCAGGCGGAGACATTAAGAGGCGGCACGCGTTCGAGGGTCTGACGGCCGATGCCGAAGACCACGGCGATCAGGTCGGCCACGTGGATGATGGCCGATTCCGCGGTTTCGAGGGGCCGGTCCGGCGCGTGGTGCCAGCGGACCATGTCCACCAGGGCCGGAGGAATCTTCCATTCCAGGAGCAGACGTCCTCCCGCCTGGGCATGATCGTAGCCGATGACCTCCTGTTCGGCCTGATGGAGCGGTTTGAGGTCCCTTTGGGCCATGATCATGGCCTCGGTCGTGGCCCGGGGCAGCTTCTTGAACAGGATCAGTCGTCCCAGGTCGTGGAGAAGTCCGGCGACAAAAAAGCGTTCCACCGACAGTCCCGGCCGATATCCGGCCAGAACCTTGGCGAAAACACCGCAGGTGATGGAGTGCCGCCAAAAGGCGGGCATGTCCACCAGTTCCGGGGGGATGTCCTTGAAACGGTGGACCACTGAAATACCCAGGGCCAGGGTGGTCAGTTCATCGGTTCCCACCAGGGAGATGGCCCTCAGGATCGTGTCGATCCTGGACATGAACCCGTAGAACGGGCTGTTGACCAATCTAAGCAGCTTGGCCGCGAGGCTGGCATCCTTCTCGACGACTTCGGCCAGGTCCGCAACCGAACTGAGCGGATCATTGAGGACCTCGTTGAGGCGGAAGTATATGTCCGGCATCGAAGACAACTCGACCTCGCCCTCGAGCAGCCGGCCGAGGGGGGGGACCTCGGTTTCCCGGAATTCGGAGGTGGCCAGGGGGGACATTTCTTCGAGCATCTGGGGCCGGAGATTGTGCATCACCACACCGGAGGCCAGGTCGCGTGCCGTTCGAAGGACGGCCAGGCGGTGCAATTCGGCGACGGCCTCATGCCGGTGGTCGGTCAGGGAGAAAAAGGCCTCGACCAGTTCCTCGGCCCGCTGGAGGACGACCGGATCGAGCCGGGCTGCGTCCCGGGCCTCGATATCCTTGCGGGTCACACCTTTGACGTCGACCTCTATCACTCTCCAGGCCTTGATCTGGCTCAAATGCTTCTCGTCGAGCACGGTGCCTTCGGGCAACAGGAGCCGCCCGCCCGAACCGGTCAGGTCCCCGGCCAGAACCATGCCGATATCGAGATTTTCGATACTGATCTTGCCCACAAGCGCCCCCGATCGGTTTGATGAAACGCCTAGTCCCGTGAACGGAATGCATCCCGGAATTCCTCTTGTCGAGGTCCCCGGGCCTCCTTGATGCATACAGTTCCGGCATCATCCCTTGCCGTCCCTATTCGGCAAACCCGATGGAAACAAGAATAGCACAAAGGGGGTGTCCGGTTCAATCCATTCGGAATCCGGCGTGCAACCGTTCAGCGGCTTTCGGCAGGACCGCCCTGTCACGGCCCGTCCCTCCGGTCCGGTTCGCTGAACCTTCACCCCGGTTTCTCTTGACGCTGGCCGGGCATTTCGTTATATAGGCCGTATCGTCCTGATATTCGTAAACGTAGTCTGCCCGGCGGTCAAGGTCCCCGAGGTTCCCATCGGACCGGATATCCTGTCAACCCGCGATAAGGAGGAGCGAGACATGCAGTTGGAACATCCCCGCAAAATGGTGCAGGACAACCCGAACAAACCGGCCTTCATCATGGCCGGCAGCGGAGAAGTGGTCACGCGTCTTCAACTCGAGGAACGGGCCAACCAGTGCGCCCGGATGCTCCGGGCCCTGGGTCTGAAAAACGGAGACAAAATCGCCATCTTCATGGAGAACAATCCGCAGTTTCTGGTCATTTGCAGCGGCGCCGCGCGGGCCGGCCTGATCTATACGCCCATCAGCACCCACCTGACCACGCCCGAGGTCGAGTACATCATCAACGACTCGGGGGCCAAGGTCTTTTTCACTTCCCTGGCCAAAAGCCGGGTCGCGGTGGAACTCACGGACAAGATGCCCAATGTCTCGACGCGCCTGATGGTCAACGGCGCCGTTGACGGATACGAATCCTACGAAGAACGGATGGCCGCCTTCCCGATCCAACCGATCGCCGACGAGATGTCGGGCAAGGACATGCTGTATTCTTCCGGTACGACCGGCCGGCCCAAAGGGGTCACGATCAACTGGGAGGAACTGCCTTACGGCGAACTTCCCCCGGCGGCCCTCCTGCTCATCGGCCTGTACGGCCTGAACGAAAACGCGGTCTACCTTTCGCCCGCTCCGCTTTACCACGCGGCCCCGCTTCGTTTCGTCCTCCTGACCATGCGGGCCGGCGGGACGGTGGTCGTCATGGAGAAGTTCGACGCCCTCGAGGCGATCCGGCTGATCGAAAAGTACAAAATCACCCACAGCCAGTGGGTTCCGACCATGTTCATCCGCATGCTCAAGCTGCCCGAGGAGGAGCGCAAAGGGTATGACGTCTCCTCCCAGACCATCGCCATTCACGCCGCGGCCCCCATACCGATCAGCGTCAAGGAGCAGATGATCGACTGGTGGGGTCCCATTCTGTTCGAGTACTACGCCGGGACCGAATCCAACGGCCTGTGCGCCATCGCCTCCCAGGAGTGGATGACCCACAAGGGCTCGGTGGGCCGGGCCATGCTGGGCGTGATCAAAATCCTGGACGACGATCTCAGCGAACTGCCCGTGGGCCAGGTCGGCACAATCTATTTTGCCGACGGCCAACCGTTCGAATATCACAACGATCCGGAAAAGACCGCCGAGTCCACCACGGCCCAGGGCTGGACCACCCTGGGCGACGTAGGGTATTTGGACACCGAGGGCTACCTCTATCTGACCGACCGCAAGAGCAACATGATCATTTCCGGCGGGGTCAACATCTATCCCCAGGAGTCGGAAAACGTGCTGGTCACCCATCCCCGGGTCCTGGACGTGGCCGTGATCGGAGTGCCCCACGAGGAGTTCGGGGAGGAGGTCAAGGGTGTGGTCCAGCTTCGCAATCCGGCCGAAGCCAGCCCGGAACTGGCCAAGGAGCTCATCGGGTACTGCCGGGGCCGGCTGGCCAAGATCAAGTGCCCGGTCAGCGTGGACTTTGTCGAGGAACTGCCGAGGACGCCGACCGGGAAGCTGCTCAAACGGCTGCTCAAGGACCGATATTGGCAGACCGGCTAGACGAATCGGCCCGGTTGATCGACCGGTGACGGGGAGGCGTCAATGATTTATGAAGGGCCGGTGCGGGCCGATCCCGCTCCGGCCCTTTAGGGTCAATAAGTTTTGTAATTAAACGCTGTTGGCTCGACCCGACCCCGTAATTTTCTATTGACAGAAGCCTCATAAGCGTTTATAAATCTTCACGTCTTCAGCTTAATCTACACTAGGAAGACGGTGGTCAGCGTTTCACCGCACCACTAATCCCCTTACGTACTTTGGGAAGCTTTATGAATGAAGTTAATGAGATTGTACAAACCGTATTGAGCGGCGTGGCCATCGGTTGCATCTACGGCCTGGTCGCTCTGGGCTTCGTGCTGATTTACAAAGCCACGGAAGTCATCAACTTCGCCCAGGGCGAGATGATGACCATCGGGGCCTTTCTGACTTACACCTTCATCAACTTCGCCCACTTCCCCTGGTGGGCGGCCCTGTTGGTGACGACGCTGATCATGATGCTGCTGGGCATGGCCCTCGAACGCGTGCTCCTGCGCCCGCTGATCGGCGAGCCGGTCTTTGCCATTGTCATGCTGACCATCGGCCTGGGCTACTTCATCCGGGCCTTCGTGAGCATGGTCCCGCAATGGGGCACGGATACCCGGGGCTTCCACACGCCGTTCACGGATAAGTTCATCAAGTCCGGCACCGTGGTGGTTTCCTGGGAGCACGCGGCCATCATCCTGATGACCGTGCTCCTGATTCTGATCCTGTTCTCGTTCTTCCGCTTCACCCGGATGGGCGTGGCCATGCGGGCCACGTCGCAGAACCAGTTGGCCGCGGTTTACATGGGCGTCAGCGTCAACCGGGTCTTTTCCCTGACCTGGACCATCAGCGCGGCGGTGGGCGGGATCGCGGGCATCCTTCTGTCTCCGATCACCTTCGTCCATATGAATATGGGCTTCATCGGCCTGAAAGCCTTTCCAGCGGCGGTACTCGGGGGGTTCGGCAGCGTGCCGGGGGCCATCGTCGGCGGCCTGATCATCGGGGTGACGGAGAGCCTGGCCGGCGTCTACCTGCCCATCGGTTGGAAGGACGTGGCCGCCTGGATCATTCTCATCGCGGTCCTCATCTTCCGGCCGGAAGGCATCTTCGGAATTCAGGAAAAGAAGAAGGTCTAGTACCATGCGTTTCGTAATGAAAAAAGATTATAATGAGGACATCCGTCTGTTCAAGTACCGGAGCACCTTTTTCTGGTACCTGGCATTGGTCATCGGATGTTTTCTGTTGCCCGCGGTGCTGGGCGAGTACATGCTCGCGCAGTTCACCTTTATCTACATGTATTCAATTGCCACGGTCGGCCTGATGCTACTCATGGGCTATACGGGCCAGATATCCCTGGGGCACGCGGCCTTTTTCGGCATCGGGGCGTACACCGCGGCCATTTCGGTTTCCAAGGGTATTCCCTTCCTCGTGTCCCTGCCCCTGGCCGGTCTGGTGGCCGGCGTCGTGGGTATCGCCGTGGGGCTGCCCGCCCTGCGGCTGTCCGGGCACAGCCTGGCCATCGCGACCATGGGACTGGGGTTCATAGTCGAAGAGATCATGGTCCGCTGGGAAAGCCTGACCAACGGGAACATGGGCTTCATCGTCGATCCGCCGACCGTCTTCGGCATCGCCCTGGACACCGAGCGGCGATTCTACTACCTCTGTCTGATTCTGCTGATCCTGACCGTTGTCGCGGCCCGCAACATTCTTCGTTCGCCGACGGGCCGGGCCATGATCGCGATCCGGGACAGCGAGGTCGCGGCCCAGGCCATGGGCATCTCGCTGCCGAAGTTCAAGACCACGGCCTTCGCCATCAGCGCCTTTTTCACGGGCGTGGCCGGCGGTCTTTACGCCTTCAAGCTGACCTTCATCAACCCGGAGAGCTTCACCATCATGGTCTCGATCGAGTTTCTGGCCATGATCATCATCGGCGGCCTCGGCAGCATCCACGGCGCGATCTACGGCGCGGCGTTCCTGATCATGCTCCCCCAAGCCATCATCATGACCAAGGACTACATGCCCAAGTTCATCGCGGATCAGACCGGCCTCGAACCGGCCCTCTACGGTCTGATGATCATTCTCTTCATCCTGTTCGAGCCCATGGGCATTTACGGACGGTGGCTGAAAACCAAATTTTACTTCGAGATGTTTCCCCTTTACAAAAAGGACTCCTTTAAGCGGGAAAAGAAGTACTTCAAGGCGGAGCGGCATTAAATGGCGTTTTTTGAAGCACACAACATTTCGGTCAGTTTCGGCGGTCTGAAGGCGCTCAACGGGATCAGCTTCGAGATCGAGAAAGGTCAGGTCTTCTCCATCA
>JAHJTB010000542.1 GCA_018830135.1 Pseudomonadota bacterium
ACTCGGTCCGGCCGGCCTATCACATGAACAAGCGGCATTGGAATACCGTGCTTCTCGACGGGACCGTACCCCAGGACCACGTCCTGGAGATGATCGACGACTCGTACGCCCTGGTCGTCGGCAAACTGAAGAAGGTCGACCGGGAAAGGCTTCGGGCCATGCTGGGACCGGGGCGGAAGTAGTCCCGTTCCTCCCGGGTTTCGCTTTGGCGCAAAAAAAAACAGGGGCCGGATGAAACCATTCGGGGTTCCAGGACCACTAACCCGGGTAAAGGCGCCCTGATCCAAGGAACGGGCGCCAAAACGAAAGGGAGGACGGAACGTGAACGCAAGGTTGAAAGCCTGGGGCGTCGCGGCAATGGTCCTGGTCCTGACGCTGACGGCCGGGGTGTTCGGTTTCGACAAGGCCTGGGCCGGAATGCAGCGGGGCCGGATTCAGTTTCTGAGCCAGCTGCTGGGCGAGGACGCCAGGCCTGTCATGCGCCAGTTCATGATCGGGCGGATGAAAGGTCACCTCGAACTGGCCGAAAAACTGAACCTGACCCCGGAGCAGAAGGAGCAGATCGGACGGATAATCGCCAGGCACCGCCAGGCGGTTGCGCCGGTCATTGCCGAGGTCATCGAGAAAAAAGAGGCTCTGAGCGACCTGATATGGGCCGAGACGGCGGACGAGGACGCAATTCGCCGGGCTTCGGCGGATTTGGCCGGGGCCGTGGAAAAGGCGGCCGTGGTCATGGCCGGCCTGTTTCAGGAGGGAAAGACCGTGTTGACGCCGGAACAACAGGCCATATACAAGGCCTTTCGCGACTCCCAAAAGGAGTCCTCGGCTTCCCTGCTGGGCAAGCTCCGGCAACCGCCGGCCAATCCCTGACCCGATGGGGCCGTCATCCTGGTCCAAAGACCTGACATGAGGAACGATCCGGGTGGAAGGCCGGGTTGAGGCCGAAGACCGGCTGGATATCCAGGCCAGTCTCCTGGGGGACGGCGAGGCCTTCGCGCGCCTGGTTCGGCGGTATGACGCCGTCGCGGCCAGGCGGATGTGGCGATTCACCCGGGACCGGTTGGAACACGAGGCCCTGGTCCAGGACGTCTGGGTCGAGGTCTATCTCAGCCTGTCCGGATACAAGGGCCGGGCCCCGTTTTCCCACTGGTTGAGCAAGGTGGCCGTCCGGACCGGGTATCGCTTTTGGAAGCATCGGGACCGGGCCGGAAAAAGGCGGGCCGCTTTGGCCGAGGCCGATCGGGCCGCCTGGGACCGGCCGGATACGCTCGAACCGTCGGAGGCGGCCGAGGCCCTGCAGCGGGTCCTGGCCATGCTGCCGGCCAAGGATCGGCTGATTTTAAGCCTGTTTTACCTTGATGAATGCAATATCGCGGAAATCGCGGAACAAACGGGCTGGACCCGGGCCATGATCAAGGTCCGGCTGCACCGGGCCCGACGAAAGCTCAAGGCACGGCTGACGGCCATGGGTTTCGGGAGTGAAGAGCATGAATGATCCGCTGGAAAAAATGGACCGACTGGCGGCCAGGGCGCGGCTGGAGATGCCGCCCGCCCCCCGGAGGACGGTCGAGGAGGTGCTCGGCCGCCTTCAACAGGTCTCGCCACCGGAAAGGACCCAGGCCTGGTTCGCCATCGGGGCCGGCGCGCTGGCCCTGGCCACGCTGGTGTTCACCGTCAGTCTGGTCGAAACCATCAGCGACCCGCTGGGCGTCTTGTTCTGGCCGCTGGCGGCCGGTTTGTTTTGATGGAGGGCGCCGTGGCTGAAACGTCTCGACCGCTTCCTGTTCAACCGCCCCGAAGACGCTGGCTCCGAACCGTCCTGTTCGGAGGCGTGATGCTCCTGTGTGGTGCGCTCATGGGAAGCGGGCTGACCCTCCGCGTGCTATGGGGCGGCCTCCTGACCCAAGTTCGCCATCCCGAGAAAATGACCGAACGGATCGTCAATCGGATCGATCGCCGCCTGGATCTGAATGAAGAGCAGGCCCGTCGGGTAACCCGGATCGTGGATCAGCACATGAAGGCCCTCCGGGACATCCGGACGGGGGCCATGCCTCGGGTCCAGGAGCAGATCGCTGCCATGCAGCGGGAAATCCGGGCCCTGCTCGACCCGGATCAGGCCAGGCAATGGGACGAGGATGTTGAAAAATTCAAGAGGCGCTGGTTCTGGAGCCGGGAGCCGGCCGGCCGCCCTCCGGATCGGTGACGGCCAAAGGCCGGGTTTAAGACGCTTCGTCGAGAATGGATCGAGCCAGCCGGCAGTCCTGGGTGATCTGGGAGATGAGTTCTTCAGGACCGGTAAACTTCTTTTCGTCCCGCAGGCGGGAGACGAAATCCACCTTGATGTCCTGGTCGTAGATGTCGGCGTCGAAATCAAAGCAGTGGACTTCGACCGAAAGCCCCACGTCGCCAAAGGTGGGGTTGAAGCCGATGTTGGCCACTCCGTTATAAACCCGTCCCTGGTGGGTGACCCGGACGGCATACACGCCGGGTTTGGGCACCAGTTCATCGACCAGCTTCAAATTGGCCGTGGGAAAGCCCAGCTTTTTGCCTCGTTCGTGGCCGTGAATCACCCGGCCGGCTATGCGGTAGTAGCGGCCGAGCAGGGCCGGCGTTTTTTCCACCTGTCCGTCGGTCACCAGTTCCCGGATCAGGGTGCTCGAGACGATTGTCCCGTCGAGACCCGGCTGGGCCTTGACCGTGTGGACCGTAAACCCGAGTTCCTGTCCCATGGCGAGCAGAAGCTCCCGGTTGCCGCGGGCGCGGCGGCCGAAGGTGTAGTCGTAACCGATCACGATCTCCTTGACCCCGATACGGTCGACCAGAATGTCCCGCACAAAGTCTTCCGGCTCTATGCCGGCCAGGGCGAGGGTGAATTCGAGGCAGATGACCACATCGATGCCCATCCGGTCGATCAGTTCGAGCCGCTGGTCGTACACGGTGATCAGGGGCGGGC
>JAHJTB010000543.1 GCA_018830135.1 Pseudomonadota bacterium
AACAACCTGGGTATCAGGCACAGCGATCTCGGCCAACCCGAAGAGGCCATGGAGGCCACGCGGCGCGCGGTCGGGATTTACGAGCGTCTGGCCCGGGCCAACCCGGCCGCGTACGAGCCGGATTTGGCCTCGAGCCTGAACAACCTGGGCGCATATTTAAGCAATCTCGGCCAACCCGAAGAGGCCATGGAGGCCACCCGCCGTGCGGTCGGGATTTACGAGCGTCTGGCCCGGGCCAACCCCGCCGCGTACGAGCCGTATCTGGCCATGAGCCTGAACAACCTGGGAGCTTATTTAAGCGATCTCGGCCAACCCGAAGCGGCCATGGAGGCCACCCGGCGCGCGGTCGAGATTTACGAGCGTCTGGCCCGGGCCAACCCCGCCGCGTACGAGCCGGATCTGGCCTCGACTCTCCGTAATCTGGGCCTTGATTTAATGGAGGCCAAATTACCCGACCAGGCCCGGGACTCCTTCAAGCAAGCCATCGAACTCCTGACCCCCTATTTTTTCAAGAGACGCCAGGTCTTTGCAAAATTGATGAAACAGCTGGTCGGAAATTACAAACTCGCCTGCCGAGAAGCTCGCCTTACGCCCGACGCCGCCCTTCTCCAGCCCGTGCTGGACGGACTGGCGGAGACCGGGGAGGAGAAAGACTGAGCGGCGGCCCGAGGGTGGGACCCGTTCCCGCCGGTGGTAAGGCGGACTGGTGAAGGGGTTTGGGGGCCGGAATTTGCTCCCCGACCGCGTCGGACCGGCGTCGCGGGCCGATCCGTGGGCGGATCGTTGCATAACTGACTGAATATAAATGATATAAATCTCGGCCCGGAATTTCGAAGCCAGCGGGCCGTTTCGGAGGGGACTAAAATTTGCCTTTTTAATTCAAACGGTTGTAATTCGACTGTCTGGGGATCGAGAATTTTTTCCCAAAATTCAATTGACTTGAAGGCCTGAAAGCGTTATGAATCGGGGCGTTGAATGGTACAGCCCCGACCAAATCACCGACCCTGGAGGGACCAATGGGGGACGACAGGGCTAAAATATTGATAATCGACGACGACCCGGACTTTGCCGAAACGACCCAGGCCATGCTCGAGTCGGCGGACTACGAGGTCTGCCTGGCCGAGGACGGGAAGAAGGGCCTGGACATGATCATCCAGGAAGAGCCGGACCTCGTCATTCTGGACATCATGATGGAGTCCATGTTCGAGGGATTTTCGGTCATTTCCACGTTGCGCGGCACCCCGGAATTCATCGATTACCGCGACATTCCGGTGATCATGGTATCGGCGGTCCGGCAGGAGTACGGCTCGAGGTTCTCGCTGCCCGAAGGCGGGGAACACCTGCAGGGCGACGTGTACATGGACAAGCCGATCAAGGCCAAGGAACTCCTCGAGACCGTCGCCCGCCTCCTTGCAGAGAATCGATAACCCGTGTTTTCCATGAAGACCGAACATATGTGGGATTTTTACAGGCCGACCCCGGTCCGCCGCGCCTCGGGCTCCGGCGGTCGCCGGTCGGCTTCAGCTCCGACCCCAATGAGTGGAGTGGATTAGATGCCTGAATCATCAGCACAAATGATCAAGCCGAAAAAGTTCCGGCGCGGGTTGGACCTCGGTCCGCCTCACCCGGTCGCGGCCCAGCCGATCAAGGACATGCCGGCCCCCGAGCTGTTGCACGTGGCCCTCAAACAGCACCAGGGCAGATGGTGCCAGCCTCGGGTTTCGGTGGGTGACCGGGTCTTGATCGGCCAGGTCCTGGGCGAGAGCACCGACCCGTTGTCCGCGCCCGTCCACGCCCCGGTTTCCGGCGAAGTCAAGGCCGTGGACAACCGTCTCGACTCCTTCGGCCAGATGGTGCCCACCGTGACCATCGCCAACGACGGGGCCGAGGAATGGGTCCGGCCTTTGGAGGACGACCCGGATTTCGAGAAAAAGAAGGTCTCGGCCACCATCCGTGCCGTCCGCGAGGCCGGCATTGTCCAGGCCCGGACCGGGCGTCCGGTGCATTCCCTGCTGGCCCCGCCCGAGCGCCCCAGGTCGTACATCTTCCTGGTCGGCATCCCGGTCCACAAGCCGATCAAGCTGCTGATCGCCAACACCCTGGACTCGGAACCGACCATGGCCGCAAACCGCCGCCTGTTCCTCGAGAACGCGGCGGACCTGGCCCTGGGCGTCAAGCTGGTCCAGAAAATCGCCGGGGTCAAGTCGGCGGCCCTGGTCGTCAGCGACGACATCGGGCTGGATTCTCCGATTGTGCGGCAGTTGAGCGGCGAAGGTCTGGCTCCGCTGGCCGTCAGGAACCGGTTTCCGGTGGCCTGGGACGAACTGCTGACCACGACCGTGACCAGCCGCGAGGTGCCCTGGCCCGGCGGTGAATCCCGGGACGTGGGGGCCCTGGTCCTCGGCGCCGACCTGATCCTGGGCATCCTGGACGCGGTCCGGAGCGGCCGCCCCCAGATCGACCGGGTCGTCTCCGTGGTCGGCCCGGAGATGAGCCCGCGCAACCTTCGCGTCCGCCTGGGCACGCCGATCAAGGACGTGCTCGCCTTTGTCGCCGGCTCCTTCGACCGGGCGGCCAAGATCGTCGTGGGCGGTCTGATGGACGGCGCGGCCCAGTTCAACGACCAGGTGCCGGTGACCAAGATGACCCGGGCCTTGCACGTGCTGGGCCGGCGGGACCTGGTCAGTTTTTCCGAGCATCTGTGCATCAAGTGCGGCCGCTGCGTGGCCGTCTGCCCCATGCGCATCCTGCCCAACGTCATTACCAACTTCTGCGAGTTCGGCCGGTTCGAGGAAGCGGCGGAAGCGGAGTTGTTCAACTGCATCGAGTGCGGGTGCTGCGCCTACGTCTGTCCGGCCAGGCGCCCGCTGGTTCATTACGTCAAACACGGAAAGGCCGAAGTGACGGCCATGAGGGCGGCCCAATGAGGAACATACTTTCCGTATCATTCGCGCCTCACATCCAGGAGCGGACATCGATCCGGGCGACGGCCTACCGCACCATCGGCGCGGCCGCGCCGGCCGTGCTGGTGGGGTTCTACTATTTTGGATGGCGGGCCATCATTGTCACCATCCTGGCCATGCTCTCGGCCATGGCCACCGAAGCCGGCATTCAGCGGCTCATGGGCCAGGAACCCAGCTACAAGGACGGGACCGCGGCCCTGACCGGCCTGCTGCTGGCCATGCTGCTGCCTTCGGCCACGCCCTGGTGGGCGGTCATCATCGGCACGGCCGTGGCCATGTTCATCGGCCGGATGCTCTTCGGCGGATACGGGGCCAACCCCTTCAACACGGCCCTGGTGGGCCTGGTCGTGCTCCAGCTTTCCTGGCCCCATTCGGTCAACGTGTTTTACGAGCCCACGCCGCTGTTCCAGGGCCTGGGGGCCCTGTCCCCCCTGGACGCCTCGGAGCTGCCCCTGGGCATCCTGGGTTTTGGCGACAAGGGCGGCATCCTGGACATGTATCCCCTCCGGGACGCGCTCATCGGCGGGATTCCCGGCGGGATCGGGTCCACCAGCGTCATCGCCCTGGCCCTGGGCGGGCTCTACCTGATCTGGAAGAAAATCGTGGCCTGGCAGATTCCGGCCGGATTCCTGGGCGGGATGTTCGTTTTCGCCCTGATCTGCTGGTATACCGATTCGGCCGGCGAAACCTATGCCAACCCCTTCTATCATTTGATATTCGGCTACTCCATGATCGGCGCCTTCTTCCTGGCCCCCGAGCTGACCACTTCGCCCTACACGAGCGTAGCCGCCTGGCTTTACGGGATCGGGGCCGGCGTTCTGACCATGATCATTCGCTACTGGGGAGCCAACCAGGAAGGCGTGATCTTCGCCATCCTGTTCCTCAACGCTCTGACCCCGATGTTGGACCGGCTGCGCGTGCCCAGCTACGGGCGGGTCAAGACGGCCTGATAACGGTTGAATAGGAGAGCGCACCCGTGAAAGATATCATTAAAATGGTCGTGGTTCTGGGACTCATCTGCCTGGTGGCCGGTCTGGCCCTGGCCGGCGTTCGTCAGGTGACGCTGGAACCGATCGAATACCAGCGTATCAAGAACGTCATGGAGCCCTCGGTCAAAGCCGTCCTGAGCGGGTATGACAACGACCCGATCAAGGACCGCTTCAGCATGCCGGCCGGCAAGGACAAAAAAGGCCGGGACGTGTCCAAAACGGTCTTTCCGGCCAAAAAGGGCGGCAAGCTCATGGCCGTGGCCCTGGACGGCTCGGGCAAAGGCTTCAACGGCGCCATCGGCGTCATGGTCGGGATCATGCCGGACGGCAAAATGACCGGCATTTCCATCATGAGCCACAGCGATACGCCCGGCATCGGCTCCCGGGTCGCCGAACCGGTCTTCACCGATCAGTTCAAGAAAAAAACGGTCGACGACCCGACCTCGGTGGACGGGGTCAGCGGCGCGTCCTACTCGACCAAGGGCGTCTTCGCCGCGGTCCAGGCCGCCGCCAAGTTCTACAAGTCGAATCAGAAGGAGCTCCTGGCCAAAGCCGGCCAGTAGCCTATACCGGAGGCATCATGGGACTGGCACAAGAGTTTACCAAGGGGCTGTGGAAAGAACTGCCGCCCTTCCGCCTGGTGCTGGGGCTCTGTCCCACCCTGGCCGTAACCACGGCCGCGGAAAACGGCATCGGCATGGGGCTGGCCACGACCTTCGTCCTGGTCTGTTCCAACGTCCTGGTCTCCCTGCTCAGGAAAGTCATTCCGGGCAAGGTTCGCATCGCGGCCTTCATCGTCATCATCGCCTCGTTCGTGGTCATTGTCGAATTGCTGATGCAGGCCTATTTTTATTCCCTGTACCAGGTTCTGGGCATCTTCATCCCCCTGATCGTGGTCAACTGCATCATCCTGGGCCGGGCCGAAGCCTTTGCCTCGAAAAACGGCGTCATGCCCTCGATCATGGACGGTCTGGGCATCGGCCTGGGCTTCACCATTTCCCTGGGCTTCCTGGGCGCTTTTCGCGAGATACTGGGCGGCGGAACCATCTTCGGCCATCACATCTTCTGGTCCGGCTTCGAGCCCATGGCCTTTATCCTCAAGCCCCCGGGCGCCTTCGTCTGTCTGGGTTTGATCCTGGGACTGATGAACATCATCAGCTCGCGCAAGGCCTGATATAGGAGCGTAACATGGAAGAACATGCCATGAGTTTCGGCGGTTATATCCTCTTCGTTCTCGGGGCCATCCTGGTCAACAACATCCTGTTGGCCCGCTTTCTGGGCAACTGCCCCTTTCTGGGCGTTTCCAGGCGCATGGACACGGCCACGGGCATGAGCATGGCCGTCATCTTCGTCCTGACCATGGCCGGGGCCATCACCTGGATCGTGCAGGTCTATATCCTGGAAAAAATCGGCCTGGAGTATCTCCAGACCATCGCCTTCATCCTGGTCATCGCGGCCCTGGTCCAGTTGGTCGAGATCGTCATGCAGAAGACGGCTCCGGGTCTGTATCGGGCCCTGGGCATCTACCTGCCCCTGATCACGACCAACTGCGCCGTGCTGGGCGTGGCCATCATCAATATCCAGGAAGAGTACACCTTTTTTCAGACCCTGATCTTTTCCTTTGCCAGCGCCGTGGGGTATTCACTGGCCCTGGTTCTGTTCGCCAGCATCCGGGAACGCCTGGCTCTGACCCACATGCCCAAGCAGTTCGAAGGCATCGCGATCGGCCTGGTCACGGCCGGCCTCATGGCCATGGCTTTCGCCGGGTTTGCCGGCCTGGTTTAGGGTAAGTTACAAGGAACTTTAGACTCGAACATATCGAGATGAGCTCGAGGATATAGAAAGGAAGGACCAGTGCTGGCAGCAGCATTGACCATGGGCGTTCTGGGCGTACTGGCCGCGGCAGGCCTGGGGTACGCCGCCCGCATATTTTACGTGGAAGTCGATCCCCGTGTCGAAGCCGTGGAACATGCCCTGCCCGGGGCCAACTGCGGCGGCTGCGGTTATCCGGGCTGTTCCGGGGCCGCCGTGGCCATTGTCGAAGGCAAGGCCCCGGCCAACGTGTGCGTGGCCGGCGGTCCGCCTGTCTGGTCGGCCGTGGCCGAGGTCCTGGGCGTGGAAGTCGAGATTCGGGAACGCGAGGTGGCCAAGGTCAAATGCCGCGGCGGCGTGAGCCGGGCCGAACGCAAGTTCGACTACCTGGGCGTGACCGACTGCCGGGCCGCCGTGCTTCTGGCCGGCGGGGACAAACTCTGCGACATCGGCTGCCTGGGGCTGGGCACCTGCCAGGCCAACTGCCCCTTCGGCGCCATCGCTCTCGGGCCGGACCGCCTGCCGATCGTGGACGAGGAAAAGTGCACCGGCTGCGGCACCTGCGTCCGGCTCTGCCCCAAGGGCGTCCTGCGCCTCGAATCGGTTTCAGGCAAGCTCATCCATCTGAATACCAATTTCGAGTGTCTGGCCCCCTGCCAGGCCACCTGCCCCGCCCAGATCGACATTCCGGCCTACATCTCCCTGATCGCCCAGGGCCAGTATGAAGAGGCGGTCAGGAAGATCAAGGAGCGCAATCCCCTGCCCCTGACCTGCGGACGGGTCTGCCCGCACCCTTGCGAGAGCGAGTGCCGGCGCGGCATGCTCGACGAGCCGGTCAACATCAATCACCTCAAGCGCTTTGCCGCCGATTACGAACTCAAGTCCCAAAAGCATATCGTGCCGCCCCTGGCCCCGGAATCCGGCAAGCGGGTGGCCATCCTGGGCGGCGGTCCGGGCGGATTGAGCGCGGCCTACTATCTGCGCCGTCTCGGACACGCCGTGACCCTGTACGAGGCCATGCCCAAGCTCGGCGGCATGTTGCGCTACGGCATTCCGGAATACCGCCTGCCCAAGAAGATTCTGGACTGGGAGATCGAAGGGATCACCAGTCTCGGGGTCGACGTCCATATGAACCAGAGGCTGGGCAAGGACTTCACCTTCGCCGACCTGCGCCAGCAGGGCGTTGACGCTGTCCTGGTCACCACCGGGGCCTGGGAAAGCCGCAAGATGGGCGTGGACGGCGAAGACGCCCTGGAAGGCGTCCTTCCGGGCACGATATTCCTGACCGACCGCGGCCTGGACAAGGACACGCCGGTAGGCAAGAAGGTCGTCATCATCGGCGGCGGCAACACGGCCATCGACGCGGCCCGCACGTCCTGGCGCCTGGGGGCCGAAGAGGTCACCGTCCTGTATCGCCGCTCGCGTAAGGAGATGCCGGCCAACGACATCGAAGTCGAGGAAGCCCTGAAGGAAGGCGTCCATTTTCACTTCCTGGCCGCCCCCACCCGCATGGTGGGCGACGAAAACGGCAAGGTCACCCATATCGAGTTCATCACCATGGAACTCGGCGAACCGGACGCGTCCGGCCGTCGCCGGCCCGTACCGGTCGAGGGCTCCGAAACCCTGCTCGAAGTGGACAACGTCTTTTCGGCCATCGGCCAGTTCGCCGACATCAGCTTCGTCCCGCCCAGCGGGGACGACAGTCTCAAGATGTCCCGCTGGAAGACCATCGACGGCGACGACAAGACCTTGCAGACCAGCGTGCATGACGTTTTCGTGGCCGGCGACACCTTCACCGGACCGGCCACCGCGGTCCAGGCCATCGGCGGAGGCCGCCGCGCGGCCCGTTCCATCCACCTGCTCCTGACGGGCCATGACGTGGAAGCCCAGCCCGACGAATTCAAGGGGCCGGTCGTGGACCGGGTCCATCCGGACGAACTGGCGCATCTGGAAAAGGCCCCTCGGGCCAAGATGCCTGAACTCGAACCGAAAGAGCGGTGTCTCAACTTCAAGGAGGTCGAACTGGGACTGACCGAAGGTCAGGCCAGCCTGGAGGCCAAACGGTGCCTGAACTGCGGCCTGTTCTGCTTCGGCCACGGCGAAATGCCGCTCAAGAAAATTGCCTGAACCCGAGTCTACAGAGAGGGTTGAGATGAATCATAAGATGAACCGTCGCGATTTCATGAAGTGGAGCGGGGCCCTCTCCCTGGCCCTGGCCGCCCCCCTGCCCCTGGTCTCCCTGGCCCGGGCCGGAACCGACGCCGCCCTGTCCAAGGAGACGCGGCTGAAGATGGGGACCACCGTCACCATCAACCTGCTGGCCTCCTCCAAGGACCAGGCCTCGGAGGCCCTGGACCGGGCCTGGGCCGAAATGGACCGCCTCATCGCGGTCTTCGACCGGCACCGTCCCGGGACGGCGATTTCTGAACTCAACCGCACCGGCAGCCTGTCCGATCCCGGCGTCGAGATGATCGAGGTCCTGAACCGGGCCCGGGACATGAACCGGATATCGGACGGGGCCTTCGATCCTACGGTCCTCCCTCTCCTGGACCTGATCGAGACGAGCTTTTTGAAAAACGGCCGCCCCCCTGAAACGGCCGATCTTCACCAGGCCCTGTCCCGGGTCGGCTTCGACCAGGTTCGGTTCGGCCGTTCCGGAGTCAGCCTGGGAAGCGGCCGCCGGATCAGTCTGGACGGCGTGGCCAAGGGCTACATCGTGGACCGTTGCGGGGCCGCACTGGCCGAGGCGGGTATCCGCGACGCCCTGATCAACGCGGGCGGCGACGTTCTGGCCCTGGGCCGCCGGCCCGGGGGCAAACCCTGGCGGGTCGCGATCCAGGACCCCTTCGAACAGGGCCGCTTCGTCCGCGTCCTCAATCTGACCGACCAGGCCGCGGCCACCTCGGGCTCATACGAAATCCATTTCGATCCCGAGCGCCAATATCACCACCTCATCAGCCCGAAGACCGGAATGTCGGCCGGGTCCATGGTCTCGGTCACGACCGTGGCTCGCGAGACGGCCCGGGCCGACGCGTTGTCCACCGCGGCCTTTGTCCGGCCCGAGACCCTGAACCAGGCCCTGGATGCCGAAGTCCTGCTCATCAACCGGCTCGGCCGCCAGAAAATGACTTCGGGATTCAAACGCATGCTCGGCTGATCCATCCAGACGCAAGACAACGGCGCCTCGCCGGAACGGTTTCAGGCCGTTCGACGAGGCGCCGTTTTTATTGCTTCTGCCAGGCTTGCCCGCCTCTGGAGGGGTGAGGGCCTTACGTCGTCTCGCAGGCCAACCCACTTTCATCCTTTTGTTGTACCCGTCTCGCCCTACATGGGGCTCCGGATCGACAACCTCCGTCTCTGCAAGTATCCGGCCTTCGATAAGTTCGAAGGTTATTACGGGTAGAAACAAATCATGCCATTGGGAGAGGTCTGTGGTCAGCTTTTGTGTAACTATCTTACGTGATATATGCTCACCTCACCCCGAAACCGAAAAATTTGTTTCCTAGGAGCCGGAGGTGACGAAACAGTCACACGAATCCCAAGACTTCAACATTGATGGTCTCGTAAAAAGTCGATTTCTCGTAATCGGCCCTAGTAAATCCAGGTGGTTACAAGTGCGAAAACTCGATTTTCGGACTTTTTACGAGACCATCAACATTCCTGACTACTTTTCCGGGTGCCGCCGTTTGACCAGGTATCGGTGCATGCCCTCCAGGACCCGTTCCTCCTTCTGGTTGTGGACGGTGGCCCGCATGGTCACCAGGCCCGTTGAGCGCTGGGGGGTCAGTTCGGTGATGACGAGCATGGGATAGAGGGTGTCTCCGGCGTAAACCGGGTTGAGGAAACGGGCCGAGACATCGAGGAAGGCGATCAGGGACTCGCCCAGGGCGTGGGGAAAGATGCCGGCGCCGGCCGCGGTGAAGCACAGGACCTGAAGGCCGTGGGCCAAAAGCCCGGAATGGCCGATCCGGCGGCAGTATTCGGCGTCGTAGTGGATAGGGTGATTGTCGCAGGATACGGTCTGGAAGGCCGCGAAATTGGCCTCGGTCAAAGTGCGGGCCGGGATATGGAACCGCTCCTCCACGGCCAGGTCCTCGAAGTACCGGGCCGGCCCGTACCGATGCATGGCCACGGAAAATTCCGGATCAGGCATTTCCCCTCCCCCGGAGATCGGACATCCGGTCAGTCTCCCGAATAATACCCGTATTCCCGGGCGTTGACGTTGTGGCGCTTCTCCCAGGCCAGGGTCGAACTGGGGGTCGGCCCGTAGTGGTGGCCGGGCCAGACCACGGTCCGGTCCGGCAGTTCCATCAGGCGCCGGATGGAAGCGCCCAGGGTGGGCCGATGTCCGCCGGCCAGGTCCGTGCGTCCGCTGTCGCCCACAAAGAGGGTGTCGCCGGTGAACAACTGGCCGTCGGCGTACAGGCAGATGCCGTCAGGCGAATGGCCCGGCGTATGGAAGACTTCGAGGACGACCTCGCCGACCCGGAACTCGCGGTCCTGGTCCAGCCGGGGATCGTCACGGGAGACGATCTGGGCGCCGGTCAGTTCGCGCAGGCGATCGTTGTCCGAGGTGTGGTCCCAATGGGCGTGGGTGTTGATGATGTGGCTGATGGTCAGGTCCAACTCCTGGGCTTCCTTGGCGATCCGGTCCGCCTCGGCGCCCGGGTCGATGACCAGGGCCTGGCCCGTCTTTTCGCAGGCCACGATATAGGCGAACACGGCCATGGGCCCGACCAGCAACTGTTTGACGATCATCGGCTCGTCCCTTTCCGCTTTTCAGCTCCGGCCGCCCTGGCCCTTGGCCACGATCTTGGCCCAGGTGTCCCTCAGGGTGACGATACGGTTGAAGACCGGCTTTTCCGGTCGGGAATCCTTGATGTCGGCGATGAAGTAGCCCAGACGTTCGAACTGGAAGCGGCTGCCCGGCTCCACCCCGCCCAGGCCGGGTTCGAGCCTGGCCTGGACGACTTCCAGGCTGTCCGTGTTGAGGGCCTCCCGGTAGTCTTCGGGACGAGGCTCCTTGAACAGGGGATCGTAGAGGCGCACTTCCGCTTCCACGGCGTGGGCGGCCGAGACCCAGTGGATCGTCCCCTTGACCTTGCGGCCGTCCGGAGCGCCGCCCCCCCGGGTTTCCGGATCGTAGGTGCAGTGAATTTCGATGATCTCGCCGGTCTTTTCGTCCTTGACCACGCGCTCGCACTTGACGAAATAGGCCCAACGCAGACGAACCTCCCGCCCCGGGGCCAGCCGGAAAAACTTCTTGGGCGGGTCTTCCATGAAATCGTTCCGCTCGATATAGAGCACCTTTGAAAACGGGACCTTGCGGTGGCCCATTCGGGACGGATCGTCCGGAAAGTACGGAGCTTCGAACTCTTCGACCCGGTCCTCCGGAAAGTTGTCGATGACCAGCCGCAGGGGCTTGAGCACGCCCATGACACGCTTGACCTTGGTGTTCAGGTCGTCCCGCAGGGCCTTTTCCAGAACGCCCATCTCGATCCAGGACTCCCTTTTTCCCACGCCGATGCGTTCGGCAAACAGACGGATCGATTCTGACGTGTACCCCCGGCGACGCAGCCCGACGATGGTCGGCATGCGGGGATCGTCCCATCCGCTGACGTGGCCGTCCTGGACCAGACGCAGCAGAATCCGCTTGCTCATGACCATGTATTCCAGGTTTAGGCGGGCGAACTCGATCTGCTGGGGGTGATAGACGCCCAGTTGGTCGAGGACCCAGTCGTACAGGGCCCGGTTGTCCTCGAACTCGAGGGTGCAGATCGAGTGGGTGATCCGTTCGATGGAGTCGGAAATGCAATGGGTGAAATCGTACATCGGATAGATGCACCACTTGTCCCCGGTCCGATGATGGGCCACGTGCTTGATCCGGTAAATCGTGGGGTCCCGCATGTTCAGGTTCGGCGAGGACATGTCGATCCTGGCCCGAAGCACCCGTTCACCGTCCTTGAACTCCCCCCGCCTCATGCGCTCGAACAGGTCCAGGTTCTCCTCGACACTCCGGTTGCGGTAGGGGCTCTCCCGCCCCGGTTCGGTCAGGGTGCCCCGGTATTCCCGGGTCTGCTCCGGACTCAGGTCGCAGACATAGGCCTTGCCTTCCTTGATCAACCGCACGGCGAATTCGTAGAGGCGGTCGAAATAGTCGGAGGCGTAGTACAGGTGTTCGCCCCAGTCGAAACCCAGCCAGCGAACATTCTCCAGGATGGAATCGATGTACTCGATCTCCTCCTTGCTCGGGTTGGTGTCGTCGAAGCGCATGTGGCAGCGGCCGCCGTACTCGGCGGCCAACCCGAAGTTGATGCAGATGGACTTGGCATGTCCGATATGAAGATACCCGTTGGGTTCCGGGGGGAACCGGGTGACCACCCGGCCGCCCCATTTGCCGGTCCGGTTGTCCTCGTCAATGATATTCCGAATAAAGTTCGACGCGGGTGCAATTTCGTTCCCGGCCATTTCTAACTCCCTTCACCACGAGCGGTCGATCTCGGCCTGGCGCCCGGTGCTTAAACACCACAGGCCTCAGAAGGTGCATTGTCGATCAATCATGGGTCATTGTCAATGCCGACCATTGGCCGGTCGGCGAGAAAAGCGGCGTGTGGAAGCCTCCCCGGCAGTCCACGGGGAATGCACCCGCCTTGTGCGCTCAATCCGTTACGATCCGGAAACCCAGAGAACGGATTTTGTCCATGACGCTGTTATGGTCGAAGGGCTTGACCAGGTACCCGTCGCAGCCGGCCTGGATGGCG
>JAHJTB010000544.1 GCA_018830135.1 Pseudomonadota bacterium
ACCTGGGGCCCCACGTCGAAGTGCTGGTCGATCCGGCCAAAAAGCTCGGTTTGAAGGACGTCCAATCCGATGCCTCGAGCGGCCGCTGGCAACCTTATCACAATCCCGTGCTGCTTCTCAAGGACCGCACCGCGGCCTACTGGCTCCGCTTCCATCTCAACCGGCGGGACGTTCGGCCGTCCACCCGGGGGGTCTGGGTCCTCGAGCTGGTCCGGCCGACGCTCGAGCAAATCGACTTTTTCATTCCCATGCCGGACGGGAGCCCGGGCGGGGTCTCCTATCTGAACCGGCGGGGCGGGACCCGGGTCCCGTCAAATCAACGGGACGTCCTGCCGGTCCGCAACTGGGCCTTCGGCATTCCGGCCAACTTCGACCAGGACCGCCCCTTCTATCTGCGGATCGAAAGCCGCTTCTCCATGAACATCCTGGCCCAGATATGGACCGCGATCGGATTCGAGCGGGCCAACACCTTGGATTCCTATGTCTTCGGAGGCCTGTTCGGCGTCCTGGCCGCCATGGTCCTGTTCAACCTGTTCCTTTTCCTGGGCCTGAAAGACCGCGTCTATATCCTCTACGTCCTGGTCTCCCTGTCCGCCATGATCTTTCAGGCCGACCTCAAGGGCCATCTGAACCTGGTCTTCGGCCTGTCCTCGGGCCTTCACCAGTTCCTGTGGTGGTTTGTGGGCGGCAACGTCATCTTCTGGGGCTTTGCCTTCGCCCGCGCCTTCCTGGACACCCGGTCGTTCGCGCCCCGCTGGCACCGGGTCCTGGGCGGGTTCATGTGGAGCGGCGCGGCCGTGGTCGTTTTGGGGCTGGCCGGTCTGCCCAAGGCGGCCAACATCCTGTCCCAGCTCGTGGGACTGCTCTCGCCGCCCGTGATGATCGTCGCCGGACTCGCCGTTTACCGCCGGGGGTACGGCGCGGCCCGTTTCTTCCTCCTGGCCCACTCCCTGCTGACCCTGGGTCTGTACCCTTATGTCCTCCAGGGCCTGGAACTCGTCCCGGCCGACCGCTTCAACACCATATCCTTCACCATCGGGGCCGCGCTCGAAGCCCTGTTTCTGGCCTTCGCCCTGGCCGACCGGATCAACGTCCTGCAAAGGGAGAAAGCGGCCGTCGAGAAGCGGGAGACCCTGTACGAGTCCCTCAGCCTGACGGACGGGCTGACCGGCCTGTTCAACAAACGCTATCTGGACCGGAGACTGAAGACCGAAATCGAAGAGGCCCGCCGGCAGGCCCAGCCCCTGTCCCTGATGATGCTCGATCTGGACCACTTCAAGCAGTTCAACGACCACTTCGGCCACCTGGAAGGCGACCAGGTCCTTCGGACCGCGGCCGAGATCATCCGCGAAACCGTTCGGGACCATGACAGCGCCTGCCGTTACGGCGGCGAGGAGTTCACCGTCATCCTGCCCAACGCCAAGGCCGACCAGGCCGGAAACGTGGCCGAACGCATCCGCGTCGCCTTCACCCGCCAGACCTTCACCCCCGCGCCCGGGGAGGAGGCGCGCGTGACCATCAGTATCGGCCTGACCGAGATGAAGCCTGAAGACGGCGACACGGACCTGATCGACCGGGCCGACAAGGCCTTGTACCAGGCCAAGGAAGCCGGCCGAAACCGGACCGTGGTCAAATAGGGACGGCCGGACCCGGTCCGGAAAATCCCCGCTCGGAAAGCCGATGGGTAATGCCCCGCTTATTTAACCTCCGCGTCATGATATCGACACACGCGGGGGGCAGTCTGACTTTGCTTTCTTCATTAACTCTCCTTCCAACCACTGCCCTGCATGTCCGTCCCGGTTCCGGCGCCGGGGCGGGCATGCGCCCTTTCCGGGCCCAAGGCCGGCTGACCCGGACTTCCCGATGCGGCCCAGGCAAGCCCCTCCGATTTGGTGTTAGCCCGGATTTCTCACCGGGTTCCGTAGCGAGGTCCAGAAATCATTAGCGAAACGAGCGTTGCGGCAAGGATTTTCCGGCCGCGGCAGGAAGCTGGTGAGAAATCCGGGATAGTCCGGTGCGTCTGCGTTCGGTTTTAAAATGGGGGGGCCTGGCTAGCGCCGTTGACTGTGGGCCGGTTGACCTTATCTTTATGATCAGGCCTAACTAAAGCAAAGGAGGACAGGGGATTGATTTTCAAAATGCGTCGGAAAATCGCCCTGTATTTCGGAACCTTCTTAATGCTGCTTTCATTGGGCCTGCTTAAACCAAATACCAGCGGCCTTCCCAAGGTATCTGATTCCATCAACCCGGCGGGGAATTCAACCATGGGACTGGACGTGGAGCCGGAGAAAAAAGACCATATTTTCGCAAAGTGATTACATCACATATTATTATAAAAATACGGGAGGGCCATGGCCTCGACGGAATGAGACGGTTATAGCCCTTTGCCGACTCCGCGCATATTCCGCGGTTGTTAACCATGATTGACGGTAAAATTCATGAACCGGGCCGGAACCCCCGCGGCCGGGCCGGGGCGCTCCGGCCGGATCATGACTCCAGGACCGCCTTCATGGCGGACAGCAATTGGCCGATCTCGTCATCGCTGATGGTCAGGGGCGGCTGAATCCGCAGCACGTTTCCATGCACCCCGCCCAGGCCGATCAGAACGCCCCGCTCGCGCAGCGCGGCCCGGATGCGGGCGGCCTCCTGGGGGGCCGGCGTCTTGTCGGCCCGGTGACTGACCATTTCGACGCCGATCATCAGGCCCCGGCCCCGGACCTGGCCCAGGACGACCCGGCCGGGTTCCGTGCCCAGCAGTCCCTGGCGGATAACCTCGCCTTTTCGGGCCGCGGCGGCCGGGACGCCGTTTTCTTCCAGGAAACCGATGTTGGCCAGCGCGGCGGCGCAGGAGACCGGGTTGCCGCCAAAGGTGGACAAATGATCTCCGGGTCGGAACGAATCGGCGATCTCGGCCGGGGCGATGAAACAACTCAGGGGAAATCCGTTGGCGATGCCTTTGGCCATGACCATGATGTCCGGGTTTGTCCCGCATTCCTCGATGGCGAACATCCGACCGGTCCGCCCGAACCCGGTCTGGACCTCATCGGCCATGAACAGGACGCCGTGGTGGTCCAGGACCTGTTTGACCACCTTGAAGTATTCCGGCGGGGGCGCGATGATGCCGCCTTCGCCCAGGACCGGTTCGGCGATGAAAAAGGCCACGTCGTCCGAGGTCTGGTATCGGATCACGTCATCGAGGTACTGGGCGCAGGCCATGCCGCAGGTCTCCGGGTCCCCCAGCTTGAAGGGGCAGCGATAACAATAGGGCGCCGGGGCGAAGGCCACCCCCGGCATATAGGGCCCGCCGCCCTTTTTCCGTCCGGCGTTGCCGGTCAGGCTCAGGGTGGCGTAGGACCGGCCGTGAAACGAGTGGGTCAGGGCCACCATTTCGCTTCTGCCGGTATGGCGTCTGGCCAGGCGGATCGCGCCCTCGACGGCCTCGGCCCCGCCGCTGCCGAAAAAGCTCTTTTGCAGGTTCCCCGGGGTGATCCGGGCCAGCTTTTCCGCCAGGTCGGCCACCGGCCGGACGTGATAGAGATAGGAGCAGCAGTGGACCAGCCGGTCCATCTGGGCCTTGGCCGCGGCGATGACCGCTTCGTTGCCGTGGCCGGCATTGGCCACGGATATCCCGGAAAAGCAGTCCAGAAACGATTGGCCGTCAGGGTCCACGTAGGTCGCGCCCCGGGCCCGGTCGATCACCAGGGGGTCCACGGCGGGCAGAAAGGCGGTGTTGACGTAGGCCTGGTATTTTTCGCGGGTGTTCATGGTTCACTCCTGAATTTGCAGCAGGGCCTTGTCGGTACGGGCGGACCCCGGGCAGCGAGGCCGCCCCGACCTGGCCGGCGTCCGCCGGCGCGTCCCCGCCATCATTCCCGCCGGATATCGATACGCCCGGGGAATAAGGCGCATCCGCGACACGGGACCCAGGCCCGGGTATCTAAAATCGTTTTCTCAGTCCTCGAGCTGGGTCAACTGGTGTCCCTTTTTTATGATGTAGATGTGTGAAAAATCCGAATCCGGGGTCGCGCCGTGCCAGTGCTTTTCTCCGGCCGGAAACAGCACCACGGTCCCGGGGCCGACCACTTTTTCCTCACCTTCGACGGCCACGATGCCCCGGCCGGCCGTGACGATGAGGACCTGGTCGAAATCGTGCGAGTGGAACTTGTTCCGCACGCCCCGGCCGAAGTTGACCATGTTGACGTCCAGGTCCGCGCTTTCGGCGGTCAACACCTGCACGGTCACCTCCGAACCGGTGAAAAGCGGGCTTTCAAAAGGCGTTTTGGGCGCATCGCTCCAAGTCAATACTTTCATTTCCGCCTCCTTGTTTTTTCTGTTCGCTTGACATTCTACACCCCAGGCCCGGCCGGGGCAATGGAAAGCGGGATGCGAGAGGATGGGGGACGCTGAATGTATATTACGTCTGCTTCCCAAGCTCCGGCTTCTATCTTTTCCCGGCATGGCCAAAGTTTTCGCCATGTTCACGCCATATGAAATATGGTATTGAAGCTTCAGCCTCAAGGCGAAATGGCGTTCCCGGGCCGGAGCCTTGGAACGAGCGGGAAGGAAGACCCTCGCCCTAGCCCTCTCCCAAGAGGAGAGGGAACCATATCCCACTGGTATAAATAGTAAAAGGTGCCTTTTCGCCCCCCTCTCCCTGAGGGAGAGGGTCGGGGTGAGGGGGATAAGACTTATATATTCCGGAACTTTCTTCCAACCAGCAGCCGTCTTGTCCAAGGAATGCGTTCCGGAAAAACTCCATCACGGCTGTCAGTGAAACGGAAGACCCCGCGGTTTGCAAATGAATTGGTATGATAGGATGATTTCGGTTTGACAACAACTGAATGACCCGATTACTATTGGTGGACCCAAATGTAACATTCGACTTTTAATGCCGTTGGCAGCAAACCGACGAGGTGAACGCAATGAATCCTTTGGCCTGGGATTATCAGACTTGGCGAGTCGTGTTTCTGATTGCAGCCCTGATGAATTTCGTCGGCGCGGCCGGCGCCCTGTGGCGTCCGGCCCAGAATATCAAACTGATGTACGGCCTGGAAAACAGCCCGGACCTGCTGCTGTTTCTCAACCGCTGGCTTTGGTGGATCGTGCTCCTGTTCGGGATCGGATATCTGCTGATCGCCTGGGAGCCGGCCCGGTTTCCCGGCATCGTCATCATGGGGGCCGTGGGCAAGGCCCTGTTCGCGGCCAACTGGATATATCTCCGGGCCCATGGCCGGGCCACCAACCTGGTCCTGTTCCCCAGCGCCTGGGACACCGTGTTCGCCCTGTTGTTTCTGATTTATCTGATTGGCGGCCCTCGCTTGCCCTGAGACAGCGGAATTGGAGTGACAGATTATGGTTCTAATTCCGGAGACAAAATACTTAATTGCCGACAACGTTTGCCATGATCAGGAACACATGGGCAGGTAATTAAGTATTGTGTCCCTGGAATTCGCCGTGTAGGCTGGCCGGGGTCAGCAGTTGGTAGTTTTTGGGTCCGCGTTTACGCGCACGCGGTTCATTTCGGTTGGGTCTGTCAGGAATTCGATCGCGCCCGAGATAGGATAGCAAAGCCTCGATCATTTCCTGTTGCGTAACCGTTCACGGTGAGTTCAAGAGTGATGGGGGTTGCAGTCCTTGGAAGTAGGCTTGAACAGCTTCGAGAATGAAATCGAATACGGACCGGCTTTGGGCCACGCAGGTGGCAATGATCGTCC
>JAHJTB010000061.1 GCA_018830135.1 Pseudomonadota bacterium
CGTTGCCGGATCATCTCCAGCGTACCGGACTTGTCCAGGGTCCAGGCCGGGGCCAAAAGGGACTCCGGTCGCGGATCGCCCGTCAGCCGGTGAACGACCATCCGGGGATCGATGCGTTCCAGGAAGTCCACGGTCTGTTCCACAAAGGCCTCGCGGCTGAGGCAGTCGTAGTCGCCGCGTTCGTACATAAAAGCCAGGCCGGTGTCTTGACTGACGTAGAGCGAATGAATCTTGATACCGTCCAGGCCCAGGTCGTTGACGAACCGGGCCGTTTCGAGCGTGTCCTCGGGGCCCTCGCCCGGCAGGCCGATAATGACATGGGCCAGGACCTTGAAGCCCCGGCCTCGGGTCCGCCGGACGGCCCGGGCGAAATCCGAGACGGTGTGGCCCCGGTTGATCCGTTCGAGGGTCCGCTCCGAAGCGGACTGAAGCCCCAGTTCCAGCCAGACCTCCCGGTCGCGGGCCAGCGAGGCCAGGAGATCGATGACTTCGTCCGGGAGACAGTCCGGCCGGGTGCCCACGGCCAGGCCGACCACGTCCTCATGGGCCAGGGCCTGGGTCCAAAGGGACTCCAGGCGGTCGACCGGGGCGTAGGTGTTGGTGAAGGCCTGGAAGTAGGCGATGAACCGGTCGGCCCGCCGCCTCGATCGGGACAGGGCCGCCTCCAGCTGTTCCCGGACGCTCAGGCCCTCGGCGGCCCCGCCGCTGCCCGAGCCCAAGGCGTCGCAGAATAGACAGCCGCTACGGGACAACGCGCCGTCCCGGTTGGGACAGGTCAGACCCGCGTCCAGCGCGATCTTGGCCACACGAAGGCCGAATCGCCGGGTCAGGTATCGCCTGAGGTGGTAGTAGCGCAAGGATGATGCCGTCGGGGTCCCCCCCCGGGGCCTATTTGATTCGGGGCAGTTTGTTGCGGGCCAGCTTGGCCGAGTAGCTGTCGGGATAGTCTCGAATGACCTTCTTGAGCAGGACCTTGGCGCTGACCGTGTCCCCGATGTTCAGAAAGGAATAGGCCTGTTTGAGCAGGGAGATGGAGACCCGTTTGTCGTTGTCGGGATACTTCTCGATGACGACATTGTACTCGATGATGGCTTCTTCGTACTTTTTCTGCTGGTAGAGGCACTCGCCGATATAGAACTGGGCCGCGGACGCCTGGGCCGCGCTGGGATACGTCTTGATAAAGGCCCGGAACTTGTCCAGGGCCGCCGGCCAGACCTGCTGTTTGTACAGGGCTTCGGCCGCGTCGAACTCGCTCTTGAGCTGATCCGCCGTCGGAGCGGCCGGACTCGATGCATCCGGTTTGACCTCGATTCGCGGTTCGGCCGGCGTTTCGGAGGGAGGGCTTTCCGCGGCGGCCCCTTCCGGTTGTCCGCTTTCGGTTCCGGGGGACGGGGACGTCACGGCGGCCGGCGGAGGCAGCGGGGGAAGCTTCAAGGTGCTTTCCAGCCGGTCCAGCCGGGCCAGCATGTATTCCAGTTGCTGCTTGAGGGTCAGGGCCTCGCCCGAGCCGCGCTGTTCGGTGACTTCGACCAGATTGGTCAGGCGCTGGGTCTCGGAACGCAGCCGGCCGATCTCCTGCATCAGGTCGGGCATGCCCGACCGGGACTGGTTGAGCTGGCGTTCCAGTTCCATGTCCCGAAGTTTGGTCTGGTCCTTGAGTTCGCGGACTTCGCCTTGCAGGTTGGTCAACTGAACGGTCTGGCGCTGAAAGGACTCGTCCGACACGCAACCGGCCACAAGAGCCGGGACCAGGGTAACGACCAGGATAAGGAACGATTTGGAATTCATGAATGCAACCAGCCAAGCAAAGGCATGGTCCGGGGGGAGCGGATCGCACCCCCCGGACCATGAACGTCAACAGGTCATACGTCGGTTATTCAGAAATGATTTTGAAAGCCGCCCGGCGGTTTTTCGCCCAGGCTTCTTCGGTGTGGGCGGGGTCCAGAGGCATGCTTTCGCCGTAGGACTCGGTTTCCATCCGCGAACCGGCAATGCCGTAATTCGTTTCCAGGAAGCCCTTGGCGGCCTTGGCCCGCCGATCACCCAGCGCCAGGTTGTAGGCCTCGGTGCCGCGTTCGTCACAGTGGCCTTCGACCTTGACCATGATGTTGGCCAGGGCCTTCATATACTCGGCCTTGCGCGCCAGCACGGCCTCGTATTCCGGCAGGATGTCGGACTTGTTAAACTCGAAATGGACCAGTTCGTTCTCGAAAGCTTCCCGGGCCGCGGCCAGACGCTGCTTTTCAAGCTCCAGGGCACGCATCCGGGCCTCTTCTTCCATCCGGGCCTTTTCACGGGCCAGACGTTCGGCCTCGAGCCGGGCTTTCTCCTCGTCGGTCAGCCCCACCTGCTTCTTGACTTCCTTGCCCCCGCACGCGGTAAAGGTCAGCGCGAACACAGGCAGGACCAAGAGCGCCACCATCAAAAGGATCAATCCGTTCCGTCTCATAACCAATCAAACCTCCTTTGTTATTTCCAGAGCCACCCTGCCCCCCGGGTTGGGGCCTCGACAGGGAATTCAACAGTGAGTTAGGATGTTAACCACAAACCGCTAAAAAATCATTATACAGGGTATGATGGCACACGTCAAACCCCAAGTCAAATATAACCGTTTATTTTTTACCATGCCTCCGGGGCCGGACCAAGGCGGATCACGGCTTGGCCGGGCTCCAGAAGGGCGTGGATTGAACCCCCTCGTAATCGGGCAGCAGAGGGGTCTGCTTTTCGCCGTTGGCCGACATGGTGAACAGGGCCGGCCGGCCCAGCCGGGTCGAGGCGAACACGATCATCCGGCCGTCCGGAGACCAACTGGGACGGGTGTTGGCGCCCGAGTCCGAGGTCAGTTGCTGCACGTCGGTCCCGTCCGGCTTGATGGTGAATATGTCCCGGGAATTCCCGACATAGACGATGCGGTCCCCCCGGGGAGACCAGCAGGGGTCCGTGTTTTCGCGTCCGTACATGGTCACCCGCCGGCTTCCTTCGCCCGTGATGGAAGAAATGTATACCTGAGGACCTCCGGCCTGGTTGGAGACGTAGGCCATCTGCGACCCTTCCGGCGAGACCGAGGGGGAGATGTTGATCGTGCCGAACCGGGTGACCTGGCCCTGAATCTTGCCCTGGGCGTCTAGACGGTGAATATGGGTCGAGTACCGGCCGCTGATGGAAACCAGATACCCGCCTCCGGGCATGAAGGCCGGGGAGAGCAGGAGCGCCTTTCCGCCGTGAACGACCTGGGAGCCGCCGCTCATGTCCGCCACCCGGACCTGGTATTCCCGGGGGGCCCGGGTCTGGTAAATCACGCGCCCGCCGTCGCGCGACACGACCGGCAAGGTGCTGTTGCCCGGGCTTTGGGTCAACTGGCGGGGCTCGTCCCCTCCGAACTCGGCGACGAAGAGGTCCTTGTGGCCGCCGCTTTTCCCGACGAAGACGATCTGGGACCCGAAGACGCCTCGTTCTCCGGTCAGGACGTAGAGGATTTCATTGGTGAACAGGTTGATCATCTTGCGGGCGTCCTGAATCGAGCCGGTGTAGCGCTTGCCCAGCATCATCCGCCCCTCGAAGGCGTCGAAAAGTCTGAGTTCGAGGCTGAGTTCGTCGCCGTACGCCGTGTATGCGCCCTTGATCAGCAGCTCGGCCCCGATGGTCAGCCATTCCCTGAAATTGATCTGCTCCTTGAGGCTGAGTCCGGCCCGGGGATTGCCCTCGATAAAGGTCCGGGGGTCGAGCACCACGAAGATGCCGCAACGATCGAGGTTGCCGGTCATGCGTTGGGTCAGGGATTCGGCGAACCCGCCCTCGCCGGCCCCTTCGCCGGACAGGGGCATGAAGGCGGGCACGGCCACCGGAAGCTTTTTGGCAAAAGGCTGGTCGATATCGATATAGACCCGGGCCCGGGCCGGAACGGCCCAGACGGACAGAAACAGGACCAGGCAGAAAACCAGGGCGCCCATACGGCGCGGCATGTTCGGGGCGGCCGGCCGGGAGGCCCGGTCTCGGCCGGCTTTGTCCATCTTCCAAAACACCATGTCTCTCCCTATCTTCGTTTGATGCCCGCCCGGGTGAAACGCAGCCCGACTTCCAAAACGTCGCTTTTGAAGACGTCCGGCAGCGGCGGCAGGCTGGCTTTCTGGACGGCCTTTTCCGCGGACTGGTCGAAATACCGCTGGCCGGAGGCCCGCTCGAACCAGGCCTTGACCACCTTGCCCGTCCGGTCGATCTGAATGATATAAATGGCTTCGAGGTTGGGGTCCTTGCCGATCATGCCGTCCGGAGGCAGGTTCCAGTTACTGGTGACGATGTTGTACATGACGATGAAATAGTCCCGCATCCGGGCGTCCATCTCGGTCATGGGCCCGCTGCCCCGGAAGCCGGTCACGCCTCCGGGCGTCCCGCTCGTTTCGCCCCGGGTCTGCCCCGCGCCTTTTTTGGCGGCCAGATTGGCCAGGGCGTTTTCCAGGTGGTCCTCGCCGCGTTTGCCGGACACCTTTCTCTTGATGCGGGCCATGGCCTTTTTAAGGGCCTCGTCCGGGTCCACGGCCGGCTTTTCCTTGGGCTTGGGGGGCGGTGTCTTGATCTTTTCCACCTCCGGCTTGACCGGCTCCTTGGGCTGGACCGGTCCCAGGGGCACCAGTTCCGCCTTTTCCGGGGCCGGGGCGGGCGCGGGAGCCGGCGCGGGCGCCGCCGGCCTGGCCTCCGCTTTGGCCTCCGGCGCATTGGGAGAGCCGAGCGGCGGCAGAGAGACCAGGTTGACCGTGTAGACCGGCGGCATGAGCCGGCGGGCGGGAAAAAGGTCCGGCAGTACGGCCAGGCCGAAATACAGCACGGCGGCGTGCAGAAGCAGGGAGACCAGGAGCATCCATTTCAGGATCGGCTCCCATCCCCCGTCCAGGACTATGTCTTGGTAAGCCAGTTGCATGCCAGGAAACCAAACGCCTCGACCCGGGCGACTTCGCGTCGGCGGGCTCTATAGCATATACGCATCGGAACGGCGCCGCGGTCTGGTTACGACGTCTTGTCCGGCCGGATGACCTGTTCCGGTTCCGTGACCAGGCCCAGATTGGTCACGCCGGCCCGCCGGACCTCGCTCATGATCTTGGCCACCTGCCCGTAGGGGATGCTTTTATCAGCCCGCAAATAGACCTGTTTCGAGGCTCGGACGTCAAGGATGCGCTTGATTTTTATGTTGAGGTCCTCGATGGGCACCTTGAACTCGTCAAGAAATATCTCCCCCTGGGCGTTGACCGTGATGACCAGGCGTTCGCCTTCGGTCTGAATGGCCGAACTGTCCACCTGGGGCAGCTTGACGTCCATGCCCTCCATCATCATGGGCGCGGTGACCATGAAGATGATCAACAGGACCAGCATGACGTCCACCAGGGGGGTGACGTTGATTTCCGACAGGGGGGTGCGGTGGTCGCCGCCCGGAGTAAATGCCATGGTGGTCCCTTATTGCGCGGCCTTGCGCATGAGGTCCCGTTCGAGGTTGTTGAGGAAGTCGGCCACGAAGTTGGTCATTTCCGCATCGAGGACCCGGACCCGGCTGGCGAAATGGTTGTAGGCCACCACCGCGGGTATGGCCGCGGCCAGGCCGGCGGCCGTGGCCACCAGGGCCTCGGAGATGCCGGGCGCCACGGCGGCCAGGTTGGCCGATCCGGTCAGGCCGATGTTGTGAAAGGACCCCATGATGCCCCAGACCGTGCCGAACAGGCCGATGAAGGGCGTGGTGTTGCCCGTCGTGGCCAAAAAGGTCAGGGAACGGGACAGGCGGGTCGCTTCGGCCCCGGCGGCCCGGCGCAGGGCCCGCTGGACGTTTTCAAGCCCCTGGCGGCGCAGGGTCTGGGTGTCCAGGCCCGATCCGGCCGCGCTCTTGCGCAACTGGTTCATCTCCTGGTACCCGACCCGGAATATCTGGGCCAGGGGGCTGGCCTCGTAACCGGCCGAGTCATTGTAAATACTCGACAGGTTCCGGCTCTTCCAGAAGAGGTCCAGGAAAAAGAAGGACTGCCGGCGGGCTTTGCTCAACTGGGCCAGTTTGAAAATGATGATGGCCCAGCAGACCACCGAAAACAGGAGCAGGACCAGCATGACCAGCTTGACCATGAGTCCGGCGTTCAGAACCATGTTCAGAACGTCCACCGAGGACGAGACCCGATCCGCTCCGGCCTGGGTCAAAAAAAGCATCACAAGTTCAGGGCTCATAAGCAAACACTCTGAAATAAACGGTCTATACGTTTTGCCCACCGGCCCGGCCGCAAGGGCCGGTTCGGTGGGCCGACGCAATTATGGACCGGTTCGGACGTCCAAGTCAAGGGGATCGCCTGGTTCTTAATGGCGACGGTCCATGAGCATCCGTACGGCCCGGGGCAGGATTTCCCCGGCCGAACCGCGGAGCATCAGGTCGGTCACCCGCCCGGTCAGGGGCGTCTCCTCGGGGTTCACTTCCACGATCCGGGCCCCGGCGCGTTTGGCCACCACCGGAATCTCACTGGCCGGGGCGACCACCGCCGACGTGCCCACGACCAGGATCAGGTCGCAACGCTGGGCGTACTCGAAGGCCTTGACATTGGCCGCCCAGGGAATGGCTTCCCCGAAGAAGATCACGTCCGGCTTGATCAGGCCGCCGCAGGCGCAGCGCGGAGGCAGGTTTTCCGGGTCCACGGACTCGGGCGGCTGCATTTCGCCGCATTCCAGGCAGCGCAGCCGCTTCGAATTGCCGTGAAACTCCACCACTTCCCGACTGCCCGCGGTCTGGTGCAGATTGTCGATGTTTTGCGTGACCACCAGGCGCAGCAGCCCCATGGCCTCCAACTGGGCCAGGGCCACGTGGCCCGGGTTGGGCCGGGCATTGACCACGTGCCGGTCCATTTCCAGAAGCATGCCCCAGACCTTGGCCGGGTTGCGGCGAAAGGCGTCGATGTGAGCGAACTCCATGACGTCGTACTTTTCCCAAAGGCCCTGAACGCCCCGAAAGGTCGGTATCCCGCTTTCGGCGGATATGCCGGCCCCGGTCAGGGCGATGGTGCATTTGGAATCGGCCAGGAAATCGCAAAGTCTCTCGATATCGGCTTCGGACATGGCCTGTTGTCTTTCCTCCGGTATTATTAGACATTTAAGGCTACACCGCCCCCGGAAACAAGTCAAGGCTTTCCTGGCCGCCGGGCCCCGGACCCATGGAACCGAGTCACGATTCAGTGGTTGGCGGCGGGATAGGACCGCCCTGTCGCGGCCTTGGCCTCAGGACTCCGGCCGGCGCCTTTTCCATATATGGCAGGGGACTCGGCGCCGGAGTCGTCCTTCGGCCAAAGGCCGCGCGGGCGGCTGAAAAATGATATGCCCCGATTCACTCAATGGCTGCGGAAACGAGGCCTTTTCCCTTGACAGCGGGGATGGCCCGGATTATCTTGAGAAAGTAAATTCGGGCAAGAAGCCCGCGAAGCGATCGAAGATAAAACAAGAAGCCGGGTCACGAAGGCCGAAGATCGTCTGGATGCCACGACGATCAGCGGCCTTTTTACGTTTGCCCGGAAGGAACCAAATACCATGCATATCTCCGAAGGCGTCCTCTCCGTTCCGGTCCTGCTTTCCGGCGCGGCCCTGACCGCCGCCGGCACGGCCGTCGGATTGAAAAAAATGGACTACGACCGTCTGCCCCAGGTGGCCATCATGGCGGCCGTATTTTTCGTGGCCTCCCTGATCCATGTGCCCATCGGGCCGTCGAGCGTGCATCTCATTCTGAACGGACTGCTGGGGGTCCTGCTGGGCTGGTCCGCCTTTCCGGCCATTCTCATCGGACTGACGCTGCACGCCGTGCTCTTCCAGTTCGGCGGGCTGACCTCCCTGGGCGTCAATACCCTGAACATGGCCCTGCCGGCCGTGGTCTGTTTCTACCTGTTCGGCCCCTGGATTCGGAACCCCAGGTCCGCCCTGGCCTCGACGGCATGCTTTCTGGCCGGTTTCGGGGCCGTTTTTCTGGCCAGCCTGATGATGGGCCTGTCTCTGTTCCTGACCGGCGAATCGTTTGTCCAGGCCGCCCAGCTCATCGTGGCCGCCCACCTGCCGGTCATGATCGCGGAAGGCATTTTCACGGCCATTGCCGTCCAGTTCCTAAAAAAGGTTCGTCCGGAGGTTCTCCATGTCATCTACGCGCGCTAAATCCGCCCCGCGGACCGCCACGATCCTGACCGCGGTCCTGCTCCTGCTGGTCGCCTGGCCCGAGGCGGCCCAGGCCCACAAGGTCTTTCTGTTCGCCGAAATCCAGGGCGACACCATCGTCACGGACAGTTATTTCAGCAAGTCGAAAAAAGTCCAGGGCGGCCGGATCAAGGTCTTCGACCCCCGGGACAACCTGCTCCTGGAAGGCCGGACCGACGATCAGGGCGCCTTTTCCTTCAAAGTGCCCCAAAAGACCGACCTCAAGCTGGTCGTCGAGGCGGGCATGGGGCACCGGGGCGAGTGGCTGATCAAGGCCGAAGACCTGCCGGACGTGGAAGGCCGGCCCGTCGCCGCCAAGGCCGAACCTTCCGGGGAGGCCAAAAGCCCGGAGCCGGCCGCCCAGGCGTCGCCGGCGGTCCAGGTCGATCCCGAGGCGATCCAAAGGGCCGTGGAAAAGGCCCTGGACTCCCGCCTGAAGCCCATTGCCCACGCCATCGCCGAACTGAACCGGGACCGGGGCCCGTCCCTGAATGAAATAGTTGGCGGGCTGGGCTATATTTTTGGTATCATGGGTCTGGTCATGTACTTTCGGGCACGAAAGAATCACTGATCCAGGCTTGGAACCAAATTGCACTTTGAAGAATTTTCCGCCGGGTCGTCCTTCGTCCATCGTCTGGACCCCCGAATCAAACTCCTGTCCGCCGTGCTGTTTTCCGTGGTCGTCGCTGCGGCCGACCGCGTCGGGGTCCTGACGGCGGCCCTGGCCGGGGCGGTCCTGCTGGTCGCCGCCGCCCGCCTTCACCTGCGCCGGGTGGCGGTCCGGCTGGCCATCGTCAACACCTTTGTGCTGTTCCTGTGGTTCTTTCTGCCCTTTTCCCAACCCGGCCGGGCCGTCCTGACCCTGGGACCGCTGACGATGTCCCGGGAAGGTCTGCTGCTGGCCCTGGCCATCACCATCAAGTCCAACGCCATCATCCTGGCCGTTATCGCCCTGCTGGCCACCTGCACCGTCTTCACCCTGGTCCACGCCCTCCGGCACCTCCGGGTGCCCGACAAGCTGGTCCACCTGTTTTTTTTCACCTTCCGCTATCTCCAGGTCATCCACGGCGAGTACCTGAGACTTCGGGCGGCCATGCGGGTCCGCTGCTTCCGGCCCCGGACCGACATGCATACCTACCGCAGCCTGGCCTATCTGGCCGGCATGCTGATCGTGCGCAGCTTCGACCGGTCCGAACGGGTCTTCCAGGCCATGCTCTGCCGGGGCTATGACGGGCGGTTCTGGATTCTGGACCATTTCGACATGCGCGGACCCGACCGGGCCTTCATGGCGGTCATGACCGTTTTCGTCGGCCTTCTGGCGGTGGGACAATGGTCGAGCCTGCTGAACTGATCCGCCTGCGGGGCATCCGTTTCGGATACGACCATCACCGTCCCCCGGTCCTGGAGTCCCTGGACTTCACCTTTCGATCAGACCAGCGGGCCGGGCTGGTCGGGCCCAACGGTTCGGGCAAGACGACCCTGGTCCACATCATCATGGGGCTGTTGATCCCCGAGGCGGGCCGGGTCGAGATTCTGGGGCGGGAGCGGCGCAAGGAGGCGGATTTCCGGGAGGTCCGGGCCGGAATCGGCTTCGTGTTCCAGGATGCGGACGACCAGCTTTTCTGCCCGACCGTGGCCGAGGACGTGGCCTTCGGGCCGCTCAACCTGGGCGCGACCCATGCCCAGGCCCGGGCCGTGGTCGAAGAGACCCTGGACCGGCTGGGCCTGGCCGGGTTCGGGGACCGGGTGACCTACAAGCTTTCAGGCGGAGAAAAGAAACTGGTCTCCCTGGCCACGGTCCTGGCCATGAAACCCCGGATGCTCCTGCTCGACGAACCGACCACGGGCCTGGACGAGGAGACCACCCGGCGCATCGCCGGCGTGATCCGGGAACTGGGCCTGCCCTACCTGATCGTATCCCACGACCGCGAGTTCCTGGCCCGGACCACCGACTCGACCTTCCGCATGCGCGGCGGCCGGGTCGAAGAGTCGGGCCCGGTGTCCCCGCCGGCGCCGCTCTGAGGCAGGGAGCGCGGATTCTCCTGGGCCTTGATTACTGCTGGTTCCCAAACTCCCGCGTGGAAACCCGATCCTGGAAGCTCAAGGTTCGCTCTTTCCCCCTTTTCGTACCCAAAACAGCACCGTCTTTGCGAGTACCCGGCCTTTGGGCGCGGTTTGCGGGACACCCATGAACCGGGCCGGCTGAGTCGGCCAGGGGAGACCATCGCCCAAAAACCGACCCGCGTGGCTCACAAAAGCACAAGCCCGTTCGAGATGATCCCGATGGCCTGAATCGCGACTGAAAATCCGCTGACAGCCCCGCTAGAAACATACCATTGGCTTGAGGTGGTGGATTCCGGTTCCACTCGATCCATTGACAGTGCTCACGGGTATTCGTATGCTGGGGCGAAGTGAAAACCTCAACGATTAATCTCAAGGAGTGCAGATGAGGTGGTACGGGGCTTTTTCTTCATGCCAGCCGTGGCTTTCTGACCGAGGCTTCGGTTTGCCAGGGTCTTTGGGGCGGCCGGGTCAGCCTCGTGCTCGAGGTGGACGAGACGTGCCATCGGACATCGAGGGTCCTCTCCGCCTTGTTGATGGCCAAGCGTCATATCCAGTCAATGTCCGGCCGGCGGCCCGGAACCGCCGATGAGCGAACAACCATGACCAAACAGGATTTGAATATCTTTCCAGCCGATGCGATCTATCTGAGGGACGTAATCGAAAACCTGCCCGTTGGCGTCATAATCGTGGACCGGGAGGGCCGGGTGGTCTGGATGAATCGCTGGCAGGAACATATCTCACGCGTCCGTCGCGAGCAGATTCTCGGCAGCTATTTCCATGAAAAATGGGAGCGCCTGTTCCAGCAGGGCATCATGTCCGAGTACTGGAAGATGCTCGAGAATGACACGCCCTTTAATATCGTCGTTCACGACATTTATCCTCAATTCTACGACGAACGAATTTCAGCCATCTCCCGGGGGGTGCCGCTGCCGGAACACGATAGTTTCATTCTGCTCCACGACATCTCCTCCGAGATGCAGGCCGATAAAAAAGGGTTGGAACGCCTGACGAGGAAGCACGAGGAACAGACCGCCTTTTTAACCAATCTGATCGACTCGTCGCCCAATATCGTCATCACCACCGACGAAAAAGGCCGAATCCAGTCCGTCAACCGCACCGGCGAGACCAAGCTTGAGTGCGGTCGTGAGCAGTTGGCGGGACGGGAGATCGGCTTCATCTTCCATGAAGGTGACAGGCGGGACCACCTGGTCACCGCGTCCGAGACCGGCCGGATTGTTGAAGTGCGATGTCTGAGACGTTCGGGCGGCAGCTTTCCGGCTCGCGTGCAGGTGCGTGACATTCGAGACCCGGAGGGCCGTGTACAAGCCGTCTTGTACATTATTGCCGATATCTCCCGGGAAAAGGCGATGGAAGAGAAACTGGCTCTGTCCGAGAAGCTGGCCATCTATTCGGAACTCATGGCCGGCATCGCCCATCAGATCAACAACCCCATGGTGGGTGTGGCCAACTTCTCTTCATTGCTGCTCGACCGGATGGACCCGGACGATCCGAACCGGGAGATTGCCGAGACTATCCACGAGGCTTCCGGGCGTTGTCGTACCATGCTGGCGTCGATGATCAAAAGCCTGCGCGAACCCCGAAGCACCTTTCATCGCGTGGACCTGGGGGAGGTCCTCGGCCAAGCCGTCAAGGACCTGAAGCGGGACCGCCTGACTCCATCCGTGGTCGTCTCGTCTGAAATCCCCGACGGGTTGCCTCCGGTTCGAGGCGACGCCATCCAGCTTCTCGAGGTTTACCGCAACCTGATCGACAACGCGATGGAAGCCATGCCGGACGGCGGATGCTTGACAACGCGGGCCCTCGTCGACCCGGAGGGCCGGCAAGTGGTCGTTGAGATTTGCGATACCGGAGTCGGCATCGACCGGGGCCGGGCCGATTGCATCTTCGAGCCTTTTTTCACCACCAAGGGGGGGGCCGGCCGGGGATTGGGCCTGAGCTTTGCATTTCGGGTAATCGAGAACCATGCCGGCCGGATAGACGTCCGACCGGCGGACCCTCATGGCAGCGTATTCACGGTGGCCCTGCCGATCATGGAAGGCTGGCTCAATGAGCCTTAAATCCAAAGTACTCGTGGTGGACGACGAGGCGTTCTCCAGGCGTTTTCTCGAGACCGTGCTGGTGGAGGAAGGATACGCCTGCCGCACCCTGGATACGGCCGGGGCATTCTGGGAACACCTCGAACATGAGGAAGCGCCCGACCTGGTCTTGCTCGACGTGCGGCTGCCTGACGGCAGCGGGCTCGATATTCTCGAAAGTTTGCAGGAACGCGAAACCGTCTTCCCGGTCATCATCATCACCGCGTACGGTTCTATTTCCGACGCGGTCCGGGCCATGAAACTCGGCGCCTTCGACTTCTTCAGCAAGCCTTTTGAAGAGACGCACAAGATAAAGGTTTCCATCAAGAACGCCCTGGAACAAAATCGTTTACTGGATGAAAACCGGCGACTCAAGAGCCGGCTGTACGACCGGGCCGTCTTCGAGAAGATTATCGGCGAATCCGGGTCCATGCAGGCCGTCTTCGAACTTGTGGCCAAGGCGGCACGGGTTAACGCCAACATTCTGATCGAAGGGGAAAGCGGCACGGGCAAGGAACTCGTGGCCGAAGCCGTCCACCGCCTGAGCGACCGCCGGGACGCGCCCTTCATTCCCCTGAACTGTGCCGCTCTGCCCGAAACCCTGCTGGAAAGCACCCTGTTCGGCTACGAAAGGGGCGCCTTTACCGGCGCCGGCAAGGCCACGCACGGCTTTTTCGAGGAGGCCCACCACGGCACCCTGCTGCTCGACGAGATCGGTGAGACACCACTGGCCGTGCAGGCCAAAATCCTGCGCGCCGTCGAGGAGGGGACCATCTACCGGGTGGGGTCGACCAAACCCATCCGTATCGATACCCGGCTGGTATTCGCCACCAACAAGGACCTGAGTCTGGAAGCGGCCGAAGGTCGCTTCCGCAGGGACCTTTACTTTCGTATCCACATCATTAAGATCAGCCTGCCGCCCTTGCGCGAGCGTCCGGGTGACCTTCCTCTTCTGGTCAATCATTTCCTCGAAAAATACTGCCGCGAGGCAGGAATACCGCGGAAAAAACTCGATCCCGGGGCCCTCGATTTCCTTTTGCGGCAACGCTGGCCCGGCAACGTTCGGGAACTTAAGAACTTCATTGAACGGATCGTGGCCTTGCACTCCGAAGAACGCGTTACCCGGGAATCCATCGCCCTGTACGGCGAGAATCCGATCAAGCCGGCCGGCGATGCCCTGCTCGAGGGGGAATACGACCAGGCCAGGCAAGGGTTCGAGAAAGCCTACTTCGAGAACCTTATGCGGCACGCCGGCGGCGATCCGAACCTGGCCGCGGAACTGAGCGGAGTCCACCTGGCCACGATCTATCGCAAGTTGAAGGCTCTGGGGGTCAAGCGAAAATAACATTCGCCTTCTTGCGAATCACTTCGCGTGAGTGCGAAGCCGACTACCCTCCAGGCCATGATGCCCCATATCCTTCTGGTCAGAATAAAGCTCTAAATCCCAACATGTTATAAGGTTTGGTCGAGGGCTCTTCCCCCCTGGCACAGTTGTTGTAAAGACTCGCTTGAAACCGAAAACCGCCGGTTTTCAATCCGCTTGCAGGAGATTCCCATGCCTGAAGAACGGCCTTATTTCAATATGGATATCGAGCCGATGCTGAACACGGCGCAAATGAAGGGCATCCAGTGGGAAAAGCTCCAGACGGCCCTGCGTTTTTTTTACGACCGGGTTCCGTTCGAGCGCCGCCGCATGGACCGGGCCGGTGTAAAGCCGGACGATATCAAGTCCTTCGATGATTTTTCACGATCCGTGCCCATCATCGGCCAGGCCGATTACCGTGAGGC
>JAHJTB010000545.1 GCA_018830135.1 Pseudomonadota bacterium
CCATTGGTCGATGATCGCTTCGGGGACCTGGACGGGGACGGTCAGACCAACTGGCAGGAGTTCCAGTGCGGGGCCGACCCGAACGATGCCGTATCCCGCTGCTTTGTCCCGACGAAGCTGCCCTTTTTGCAGGTCCTGATCGGGACGGGCGACGAGGACGAGGACGGCATGCCCGATACCTGGGAGATCGCCAACGGGCTGAACCCGAAAGTGAACGACGCCAATCTGGACCCGGACGGCGACGGCCTGACCAATCTCCAGGAGTACCGACTCGGCACGAACCCCCAGGTCACGGACACCGACGGCGACGGCATGCCGGACGGATGGGAGTACCGGTACGGGCTGAACCCCAAGGTCAATGACTGCAACGAGGACCCGGACGGCGACGGCCTGACGAACTGCACCGAGTACCAACTGAAGACCAATCCCAAGGTCTGGAACATCAGACCCGGGGGCCTTCCCTGGTTCATTCTGCTCCAGAACTGATCGATGGAGGCCGGCCGGAGCCGGAAATAAAACGAACAGGGCGACGGCCGATCGGCCGCCGCCCTGTTGTCTGTCAGGAAGTGTATCAGCCCTGGATCAATGGTCGTACTGGGCCGCGTACGCGGCGTCGTTGTACAAGGCCTCTCCGTATTCGGCCCGGCCATAGTCGGCAAATATCTTTTGACCCGCTTGCGAGACAAGAAAGTCGATGAAACTCGAGGCCAGGGCAGCGGCCTCCGTGGCCCCGGCCGGCTGGCACAGGGCGTGGTAGGTGTTGATCAGAAAGGGGTCGCCCTTGAACAGTATCTTCAGGTCGCCCAGTTCCTTTTTCCCCTGGACCCAGGTGCTGCTGTCGGTCATGAAATAGGCGCCGATCTGGTTGGCTTTTTTCAATGAAGCCATCATGAAGTCCTTGGTCACGATGTACCAGTCTCCGGCCGGTTTGATCCCGGCCTGTTTCCAGACGGCCAGCTCCTTTTTATGGGTCCCGGAATTGTCTCCCCGGGATATGAACTTGGCCTTGACCTTGGCGATCCGGGCGTAGGCCTCGGCCGCGGTTTTGGCTTCCGCCGCCCCGGCCGGATCGTTTTTCGGACCGACGATGTAGAACTCGTTCGAGCCCAGCAGCTTGCGGTTGACGGCCCAGCCGTCGGACACCGCCTTTTTTTCGGCCGCCGGTGCGTGGACCATGATCAGGTCCACTTTTTTCTCCTTGAGCAGATTCAGCGAGGCCCCGGACCCGGCCTTTTTCCAGCAGATCGAGGCCTTGTGCTCCGGAGCGAAGGCGGCGGCCAGCCGTTCCAGCAGGCCCAGTTCGCCCGGACTGCCGGTGGCCAGCCTGACCACGGCGGCTCCGTTGCCGTAAACCGCGGTGCAGTCTCCGGCAGTCGCCGTCGAGGCCATGGTCATCAATAACAGCGCAATCAGCAGCAAAACCCATTTTTTCATTTTTGTCCTCCCCTTGATTGATATCAGTCGTCGTCGGCCCTATCGACGAGCCTCTAAAGCAACTGTTCCGGATGCGGCATGAACGGCGCCCACTTGGCCTTCTGGTCCAGCCTGGGCACCCAGATCGGTTCACAGTGCGGATAGGTCCACTTGAAGTTCGGGACCCGTTTGACCTGGAAACTCTCGCCCAAAGGATGCTTGAATATCTCGCGCAGGTGACGGTACTGGAGCCAACTGAACTCCTCCCGGACCTTGTCCGGGTCCACGGTCGGGGCCTGCCCCTTGGGCAGGTATTTCAAATTGTCCTTAAGATCACGCAGTTTCTGAAGCAGTTCGGGCTTGTCATACGCCCAGGCGATCTTGCATCGATCCATCTGGTCCTCCGGCGTATCAGGCTCCTGATTCCAACTCGACCATCTCTTGTAAGGCAGCGGATTGGCCCGGTTCGGCGTGCCGAAGACCTTGATTGCATTCCAGGACTGGACCCCGTCCTTCCATGCGCCGATCCACGTTTCCTGAGTATCGATCCGCTGGAGGACCACGGCGTGGCCCAGACTGGCGTCGAGTTTCATGGTGCCGAACTGAAGCCGGCCGCCCGTGACGTAGATCAGGGAGTCCGCGATGCAGGGCGACTGGCCGCCCATGCCCCGGAGCAGGGTCCGATCGACCACGCCGTCGGGAAACAGGCGGTCGCAGATCAGGCGGCATATCGCGGCGGTGTAATACAGGGCTTCACAGGAGTGGCCGTGAAAACGGATGATGTCTTTCATGCCGTACTTCAAGGTGTACTTGAAATACTGGCCGGCCGTTCCCTCGGTGAATATGCTTTGAAACTCGGGCAGGTAGGGACATTCTTCCTGAAGCGGCGCGTAAAAGGTCGCCTTGTCGTCGCTCCAGTCCGTACCCCGGTAGACATATTTGGGGGGTGGGCCGAAGGATTGCCAGGCCTGTCTTTGTTTGGCTTCCAGGGCCTCGTATTCCTTCTGTTTCCGTTCCCAGTACTGGCGGACGGCCTCGTCCCCCTGCTCTTCGGCGCCGGCCGCTCCGGCTATTCCCAGAACGGCGGCCCCGGCGGCCAGGGAGGCCGTCCCGGTTCGTTTCAAGAACTCTCTTCGCGTCGCTCGCTTGTCAGGTACCAGGCTCATCGGCAAACTCCTTTGCTTGTGTCGAGATGTGGCTTCCCCCTGGCGGCCGCCCCGGTCTTTATGGTGAAATATATCACAATTGATATGACGAAATAGGATGAAATTGCAACAATAAAATAGATCGATAAGATCAATATGGTCAAGAATGACATATTCAAGCAGGCGCCCCGGTCCGGGCGCGGCTCGCTTCCGAGCCGCGCCCGGACCGGGGTTTAGGAGAGATTTCGGATCAGAAGGCCTGCTGGTACAGGGCCAGTATCTCGTTGGGGTCGGTCGCGGGCCTGGGGTTGAAGATGGCGCTGATATCCGTGATGGCATGGAAGGCGCAGATCGGGAGCCCGTCTTCGGGCACGCCCATGTCCTTGAGGTGGAGCGAGGCGCCGACCTCCTCCATGAGGGCCTCGAGGGCGTCCGCGGCGGCCAGGGCCGCCTGGAGCGGTTCCATGTCACGGGTGTCGACGCCCAGGGCCTGGGCGATCTGAACCAGGGCCTCGGTGGCGTATTCGGCGTTGAAGCGCATGACCTTGGGCAGCATGATGCCGCAGGCCGCCCCGTGGGGCACCCCGTACAGGGCGCCCACGGTGTGGGCCGTGGCGTGGGCCATGCCGACGCCGGCAACGGTGAAGGACTGGCCGGCGGCCGTCGAGGCCACCTGGAGGCGCAGGCGCGCTTCCCGATCCTGGCCGTTGCGCATGACCTTGGGCAGGTCCTCGGCAATGAGCCGGATGGCCTGGATGCTGAGCCCGTCACTGATCAGGTTGGAGTTTTTGCTCATCATGGCTTCGCAGGCATGGGTCATGGCGTCCATGGCCGTGCCCACGGTCAGGCCCGGAGGCATGCTGACCACGAAGTCCGGGTCCAGTATGGCCACTTCCGGAAAGAGCATGTGATCCACCATGAGTATCTTCCGGTTGACCTTGTGATGCTTGACTATGGCCACGTTGGTCACCTCGCTGGCCGTGCCCGAGGTGGTGGGGATGACGATGTGGGGAAGGGGCGGTCGGGACAGGCGGAACAGCGCCGTGTGGTCCGTGGCCTTGCCGCCCTCCCGCAGCACGACGGACGCCCATTTGCTGGTATCGATCACGCTGCCGCCGCCGACGCTGACGATCAGGTCCGCTCCGGTCGCCCGGGCCGCCTCGACCGCGGCGTCCACCGTTTCCAGGCTGGTGTCCTGGGGGACGTCGTCGAACATGCCCACGCAGTAGTCACCCAGGGCCTTGGCGGCCAGGTCGGCCAGGCCGGCGTCCCTGACCCCGGGGTCGGTGATGATAAAGGCCCGTTCACAGCCGAGCTGGGACACTTCGAACCCGATGGTCGCGATGCTGCCGTGTCCGGCGTTGACCTTGGTCGGGGCCATGAACTGGAACGAGGTGGACTTGGGGTAATCCAGCAGCATGCCGAAGGCCATCTTGTGAGTGGCGTCGCCTTCAGAGGACACGTGGACGCGCTTGACTTCGGTGTATTCGGTCAGGCCTTCCAGCCCCAGCTCCCGGCCGATGCCGGACTGCTTGAACCCGCCGAACGGACAGAAGTCCGCGAAGGCGTGATAGTCGTTGATCCACATGGTCCCGGTGCGCACGGATTCGGCCATGTGCTCGGCCCGCGCGATGTCACGAGACCAGACGCCGCCGCCCAGACCGTAAATCGAGTCGTTGGCAATGGCCGCGGCCTCTTCATCGTCGTCGAACTTGATGACGCAGACGACCGGTCCGAATATCTCCTCCTGGGCGATGCGCATGTTGTTCTTTACGTTCGTGAAGATCGTGGGTTCATAATAGAACCCGCCGTCGAGTCCGGGCACCTCGGCCCGGCGGCCTCCGTAGGCCAGTTCCGCGCCTTCCTCCTTCCCCAGTTTGACGTAGGTTTCCGCGGTCTGGCGCTGGACCGCGCTGACCAGGGGACCCATCTGGGTGTTCGGGTCCAACTGGTACCCGATGCGGATGTCCTTGACCCGCTTGAGAATGCGATCCATGAACTCGTCGTGGATTTTCGAATGGACCAGAATCCGGGTGCCGGACTCGCAGACCTGGCCGCTATGGAAAAAGGTGCCGAACAGGCCGCCGTCCACGGCCAGGCTCAGATCGGCGTCGTCGAGAATGATGTTGGCCGACTTGCCGCCCAGTTC
>JAHJTB010000546.1 GCA_018830135.1 Pseudomonadota bacterium
GGCCCCCTATTCTGGAACCGGAATGTGCCGAGTCGGTAGTATTGATGGTATTGAAAAATTCTAAAAAATGGGTGTCCACATTCACATCGGTAGGCTCGAAAACGGGACACCCATAAAAAAGCGGGGCACGGCGGACGGGCTCGTTTGGGTTTTGGGTGTTTGGGTTGACTGGCCGGGTACAGATGGATTACCATGCCCTGATCCTGGAAAACATCGTTTTTTGCTTCGAGGCGATCGGCTCTTCGCCTAAAGGAGGAATGACCATGCCCTTGCCGCAAGTCCAAAAGGATATACTGGAAAAACTTTCCAAGGAAGAGTTGCTTGAATTCATCGACATGTATTTCAAGAATTGGTGGAACCTCCAGAACAACTGGATGGCCTACATGGACAGCGAGTACGGCCAGGAAGCCGCGGTCAAGGCCGACGGCCACTGTTTTTCGGCCGCGGCCCGGGTCCAGATGTACCGTTTGAGGAAAATGTTCAACCTGGGCGGCGACGCGGACTCGATTATCAAGGCCATGGTCCTGTCGACCATTTGGGCCAATGGCGACTTTGTGGTCTCCAAAATCGACGATAAAACGTTCCGGTTCAAAGTCACCGACTGCTGGCAGCAGGTTCGGCGCCTCCAGGAAGGCATGGGCGAACTGGCCTGCAAAGCGGCCGGCCAGGCCATCTGCGACGCGGCTCTGGAGGTGATGAATCCCGACTGCAAGGTGCGGTGCCTGGTCTGCCCGCCCGATGAACATCCCAAAGACGTCTGGTGCGAGTGGGAATTTACGCTGCCTGATTGAGGCACGGGCCGGTTGAAGTACACCGGGAAGTGATCGCCCGTTTCGGGCTGAAGAAAGAGTCATGAAAAACGAAGAACAACTCATACCGGTCAGGGAAGCCCATCGCTTCGACCCGGCCGCCCTGACCGAATATCTGGCGGCCAATCTGGACGGCTTTACCCCGCCCCTGACTTCGGTCCTTCAATTCGAAATCGGGCAGTCCAATCCGACCTTCCTCCTGGAAGCCGGCGGACGGAAATGGGTCTTAAGGAAAAAACCGCCCGGAAAACTCCTGCCTTCGGCCCACCTGGTCCATCGTGAATACCGGGTCATGAAGGCCCTGAAGGATACCGCCGTGCCGGTTCCGGAGATGTATCACCTCTGCCGGGACGAGTCCGTCATGGGAACCGATTTTTTTATCATGGAATACGTCGACGGCATCCTGGTAACCAATCCATCCCTCCAGAATGCGACCCCGGATCAACGGCGGGCCATCCTGTCCGACCTGATCCGGGTCCTGGCCGAGCTGCATTCCGTGGATTACGAAGCGGTCGGCCTGGCTGATTTCGGAAAGCCCGGAAATTACTTTGCCCGGCAGATCGCCATCTGGTCCAAGCAATATGAAGCCTCCAAGACCGATGACATTCCGTCCATGGACCGGCTGATGGAATACCTGCCTCGGAACGTTCCGAAAGATGACACCACCTGCATCGCCCATGGCGACTACCGTTTGGGCAATACCCTGGTCCACGAGACCGAACCCCGGATCGCGGCCCTTTTGGACTGGGAACTTTGCACCCTGGGACATCCTCTCGGCGACCTGGCCTATCTCTGTCAGGCCTATCATGCCAGTCGCGGCGGCCCCCGCACCCTGAGCGATCTGGCCGGTCCGGAAACCGGGATTCCGACCGAAGAAGAATACCTGGAAGAATACTGCCGCCTGACAGGTCGGGACGGGATTCCCAACTGGCCCTTCTATCTGTCATTCACCTTTTTCCGGTCCGCGGGCATCACCCAGGGCGTTTACAAGCGCGGCCTGATGGGCAACGCCAGTTCCGCTCGGGCCAAGGAAATCGGCCGCTATACCCGAACCATGGCCGATATTGCCTGGTCCTTTATTGAAAAGGGGCGTTGAGGGGCAGGTTTTTTAGCGACCGAAGCGGGACGCCCATAAAACTAAATAAAATGGATGTCAAAATCATTTCTATGTATCCGGCCCCATGAACATGGCTTCCGGACGGGCAGGTTCACAGAAAAAGCCCGCGGCGTCCGCGGGCGGGTCGGGCCGGGTTCCGGACGGATCATAGGCCGGCCAGGTACTCCCCGATCCGTTCGGTCAAGGCGGTTTCGCGGCCGCCGAAAAAGTGATCCGCGCCCCGGATCACTTCGGGTTTGACCGGGTGTGACATCTGGCTGCCCAGTTCCTCGGCCAGGTGGGGCGGACCGACGTCGTCGTGTTCGCCGCAGATCATCAGGCCGATTTCGGCGTCCCGGGGCATGCCGTCGAAGCTCATGAAGGCCGCCGGCGGCGCAATGAGCACCAGGGGCCGGGCGGCCAGGTTTTGCAGCACGGGCCAGGCCATGGCCGCGACCCAGGCGCCGAACGAGTATCCGACGACCAGGGGCCGCACCGCCCCGCGATCGATCAGGAAACTGAGCGCGGCGGCCAGGTCCTCTTTTTCCCCGCGGCCGTCTTCAAAACGGCCGCCGCTACGGCCCGCCCCGCGAAAGTTGAAACGGAGGGCCGTCCAGCCGGCCAGCGCCAGGGCTTCGACCGCGGCCTCGACCACGTTGTTGTGCATGTTGCCCCCGTACAGGGTATGGGGATGGCAGACCACGCCGGCCCGGGCCGGGTCGCCCGGCCGCAAGACGGCTTCGAGTTCAATCCCGCCGCAGGGGATCATCAGCTTCTCTTCCATGCCGAAACGTGTTTCCCTTTCCGGATTTTGCATCCACCTATACCACCGGCCCCGACCCCAGTCAACACCGGCGCCCGGGCCTTCATCGGCATCGTGAAAATCTTTGCCCGGGGCCGGGCTTTCGGGTACAATATTCAAACAAGGGCGGATCGTTGGCCGGGCATTTCCCGGAACCGGCCGAAGCAGGGCCCGGGACCGGCCCGTTTCCGAGTAATCTGGCTTCGACAACCCTAGGGAACAGGAGGGTGATTATGCCGGACACGGAGGTGAAGGTCAGGGTCATCAGATACGAGGACCTGGACGACATCATCGACATCGATGCCAAGGTCCTGGGCCAGACCCGGCCCGAATACTGGAGCATGAAGGTCGAACTGGCTGAAAAGCGGTCCATGGCCTCCCTGGTGGCCGAAGTGGACGGGCAGGTGGTCGGTTTCATCCTGGGTGACGCCTCGGGCTGGGAATACGGGGTTCCGGAAACCATCGGCTGGATCGACACCATCGGCGTCCTGCCCCAGTTCCAGCAAAAGGGCGTGGCCCGGGCCTTGATGACCGAAATGGTTTCCAATCTGAAAAAGGTCGGCGTGGAAAAAATTTACACCATGGTCGACTGGCGTTCCTGGGACCTCCTGAAGTTCTTCAGTTCCCTCGGCTTTGAAAAGGGCGCCATGATCAACCTCGAACTGGACCTGGCCGATTGATGGCCAGGGCTGACGGCGGATCGGCGGCCCCGGACGAACCGTCCGGGGCTTTTTCGATCTGTCCGACGGCCCCGCGCGTCATCTCATGAACATCCATATCAGACCGCTGGAACCCTCGGACGCCGAAACGGCCGCACGCCTGCTCCGGGAGACGGGCTGGTTCCACTGGAATCAACGTCTGGTGCGCGGCCGGAGCCGGAGAACTCGACGCGCGGGCCGTGGCATCGGCGGTCAAGACCAGCGGAATCCGGGAGCGGGTCGATCACCGGACCCTGATTCTGCCGCCTCTTTCCGCACCGGGGGTAGATGCGTCCGAACTGCGCCGATTGACGGGGTGGTCCGTTCGCTGGGGGCCGGTCCGGGCGGGGGACCTGCCGCGCTATTTGGCCGAAGGATGCCGGAGAAGCGAGGCCATGAGGCGCGTGACCCATGCCTGGCCGGAACGTCTCGACACCGCCTTGGGCGCCCTTTTCCCGTTCTACCTGCTAGGGGGGCTTGGCTTCGCTCTGTTCAATCCGGCGCTGCTCCCGGATTACCTGATCGTTGGCGCGGCAGCCTGGCTGTTTTTCTTTCTGGTTTGTCCCGCTCTTCCGGGACGAAGCGGACTGGCCAAGGTTGCCGTCCTCGAAGGGGTCCTGGCCGGGCTGTGGATGACGACCGTCCTGCTGGGGGGCCAGGCGACCCGGGTATCGCGGGCCGATTTGATTATCGCCATGGTCATGCTGATGGTGTATGGTACGGAACTGGGGGGGCTGGCCCCGAACATGCCCAGCGACCTGGACCCGTTTCTGGCCAGGCTGGGCCTGGGTCGGATAGGCGCCGTAACCTTTGCCGGCACAGTCCGAACCGAACTGCTTAACGGCTATAGACGACTGAATTACGACCCGGACCTGTGCGCGGGCTGTCGCTCCTGTTTTGAGGTCTGTCCGCTGGGGGTCTGGGCCATGGATGACGGGAAACGGGCCGAAATGGTCCGGCCCCGAAACTGTACCGCCTGCGGGGCCTGTCTGCTCCAGTGCCCGACCGGGGCCATCACCGCAACGCGAACGGACGGCCATTGACGGCTTCGACCGGTTTTCCCAAAGAGAGGTGGGGGACGTGAAAATGTCCGAGTCCGGCCTCGATGATCGGGTCATCGAGACCCTGAACCGCATGGATCAGGACATGCCCAGCATTCCGGCGGTCCTGGGCCAGATCATGAACCTGACCGATTCGGACGAATCCTCGGCCGGCGACCTGGTCCGGGTCCTGTCCCGGGATCAGGCCCTTACGGCCCGGATTCTTCGGGTGGCCAACTCGGCCTTCTACGGAATCCGAAACAAGGTGACCACCGTCGATCGGGCCGTTCTGGTCCTCGGCTTTGAAAAGGTGCGCCGCCTCGCGGTGGGCGCCTCGTTCATGGCCGGTTTTTCCAACCGGGTCGAACAGAAACGCTTCGATCTGGACGGTTTCTGGCTGCACGCGGCGGCCGTGGGCGTATTTTCCGAACGACTGGCCAGAGAACGAGGCGCCGAATCTCCAGGAGACGCCTTTACCGCCGGCATCCTCCACGACATCGGCAAACTGGTTATGCTGGTCTATTTCGAGGCCGAATTTTTTCGCGTCCTCGATCGGGCCGCGCGGGACGAGATCGATTTTCACCACGCCGAGATGCTCGAACTGGGACTGGGACATGACCTGGTAGCCGGTCTGGTCCTCCGACACTGGTACATTCCGGACCACCTGGCCGAGGCGGTCCGGGAGCATCACCACCCCGCGACCTCCGGGGCGGAACCGGGACTGGCCGCCCGGGTCTGGCTGGCCGACTATGCCGCCCGGCGCCTGGAGATCGGCTTTTCAGGCAGTCCCCACCTGGACGACCGGCCCGACGAGCGGCCGACCGGCCCCGCGTTCGGCGACCAGGCCCTGGCCGCGACCGTCGAGGCCCTGGCCGGGGAAAAAGAACGCATCGTCGATCTGGCCGGGGCCTTGGCCGAGGCCTGACCGAGCGGCCCCCGGCAAGGGGGGAAGACCTCTTTCAAGTCAAATTTAAAAAGGCATTGACATTCTTGTTCGGAAATACTACCATTATCCGTTGAGCGGGCATAGCTCAGTTGGTAGAGTACAAGCTTCCCAAGCTTGGTGTCGCGGGTTCGAACCCCGTTGCCCGCTCCAGCCTTGACGATCATCCGCTCAGGTTCGAGACGCGGACGAGGAAAGGCGCCTTTTTCGGGTTCGGAGCCGGGTGCTCCAAGTCGCGGTCTGATGCCCCCCGTGACGGGATGGCAATCTGGGCGTCCCTTTTTGAGGTGATCGTCCCCCGAGCTTGGCCGGGGACGGGCACACTTCGGAAAGTGGATGATACATAGTCCGACGGTGGTCGACGGGACCCTGGGCCGGACGGTAAGTGTCACCCTTTTTGGAAGTGGGCTGCTTATGCGCCCACTTTTTTTTAGGACGAGTGAAGACAGAGGGACGGGATATATTGACGCGTGTTGAAGGCCTGGCCGAGGGCTACCTCGAGGCCGAAGGATTCGATCTGGTCGAAGTTCAGTATCGCCGTGAAGGACGGGGCTGGATGTTGCGCCTGTTTATCGACCGCGCCTTTGACCCGGACGGGGACTCCGGGATCGGCCCCGGGTCCGGCGTGACCCTGGACGACTGCGTGATGGTAAGCCGGGAACTCGGCCGTCTGTTGGAGGTCGACGAGATCATCCCGGGAGCGTACACCCTGGAAGTCTCTTCACCCGGTCTGGATCGGGCCTTGAAAAAACCGGCCGACTTCGTACGCTTCGCCGGACGGTTGGTCAAGGTCAAGACAAGGGACCTGGATGGTCGAAACAGTTTTAAGGGACGTCTGGTCGGTCTGGAAAACGGCCTAGTCAGGCTGGAGATGGACGGGCAGGAGCTGGACCTGCCTTACGACCGGACGGTCAGCGTTAAGCTCGTGCCCGAGTTGAACTGGGGCCGGGCGTGAAACCCTTTAGCGAGTGAGGAGGAGATGGCAACCGACCTCAAACGTATCATCGATCAGGTCAGCCGCGACAAGGGCATCGACCGTTCGGTTCTGATCAGCACCCTGGAAGAGGCGATTAAATCCGCGGCCAAGAAAAAGTTCGGCCTGTCGGACAATTTCGAGGTCGCCTACAATGAAGAGTTCGGCGAAATGGAAGTCTTCCGCTTCAAGGAAGTGGTTGAACAGGTCACCGAACCTGAAACGGAGATCGGCCTCGAAGAGGCCCAAGTGCTGGACCCGGAATGCCAGCTTGGAGATGAACTGGGTGTCAAGATGGACACCGCCGAGTTTGGACGGATCGCCGCCCAATCGGCCAAACAGGTCATCATTCAACGCATGAAGGATGCCGAACGGGATATCGTCTTCGAGGACTACAAGGACCGGAAAGGCGAGATCATCAACGGCATCGTCCAGCGTTTCGACAAAGGCAACATCATCGTCAACCTGGGGCGGACCGAAGCCATTCTGCCGAACTCCGAACAGATTCCCAAGGAGAACTACAGGCAGGGCGATCGCGTCCGGGCCCTGGTCATCGACGTCAAGCAGATCAGCCGGGGGCCCCAGATCATCCTTTCACGGACCCACCCGGACTTCCTGTCCGCCTTGTTCGAGATCGAAGTTCCCGAGATCGCCGAAGGCATCGTCCGGCTTGTGGCCGTGGGACGCGAACCGGGCAGCCGATCCAAAATTGCCGTGCTTTCCGAGGACTCGGACATCGACCCGGTCGGCGCCTGCGTCGGCATGCGGGGGTCCCGGGTTCAAAGCGTGGTCCAGGAGCTGCGAGGGGAAAAGATCGACATCATTCCCTACAACCCCGACCCGGCCCGTTTCATCGTCAGCGCACTGGCCCCGGCCGTCGTTTCCCGGGTGGTCATGGACGAAAGCAACAAGTCCATGGAAGTCATCGTCCCGGACGAACAGCTTTCCCTGGCCATCGGAAGAAAGGGCCAAAATGTCCGGCTGGCTTCCAAACTGTCCGGCTGGCGCATTGACGTCAAGAGCGAAACCAAATACCAGCGAATCCTGAAAGATGGTTACCAGTCGCTCATCCGCCTGCCCGGCGTCGGAGAAGTCACGGCCGACGCCTTGTACGAGGCCGGTTACGGCTCGGCCAGCGATATCCTGGCCGCCAGCATCGAGGACCTCACTCAGGTGCCGGGCATCAGCGAGAAGAAGGCCGAGTCCTTGCAGGACGCAGCCCGCCTCTATATCGCCGAACTCGACGCCCAGGACCGGAAGGGCAGCGCCGTCGAGCGCCTCGAGGACCTCTGGAGCCGGGCCGATGGCCGAACGGCGGACGACGACGAGGAAGAAATCGACGGCAACGGCGAGGAAGCCGACGAGGAAGAAATCGACGACGACGGCGAGGAAGCCGACGAGGACGACGCTTCTGAAACCGAAGCGGAGCAGGCGCCCGAAACCCTGGAAGAAGACGAACCCGGGGAAGATTAGAGGCACGGATTGTACATTGGCCGAACCAACCAGACCCCGCCTCCCGATCCGAACCTGTGTCGGGTGTCGGACCAAAAAGCCGAAGACCACCCTGGTGCGCGTGGTCTTGGACGGGGAGGGGCGGGCCGTTTGGGACCCTCGTCAGGTTCAACCCGGACGAGGAGCCTATGTCTGCCCGTCCTTGGACTGTCTGGCCAAGGCCTTCAAGAGCAAACGACTGGCCCGGGCTTTTCGCCGGGCCGTTTCGATGGACAGCCTTCAAGCGGCCGAAGTTCCGTGGGAGGAATCATATTAGTCAAGTTCAAGGATGTCCGGTCCTGGCAAGGGCCGGTAACCGGCGGCGGAGATATTGAATGGGTAAGATCAGGGTATACGAGCTAGCCAAACAACTTGATATGGCCAATAAGGACCTGGTGGAGAAGCTCAATGAGATGGGATACACCGTCAAGAGCCACTCCAGCACCATAGACGAGTACATCGCCAACGAGGTGAGGGATCGTTTGTCGGGGAAAAAGTCCGAGGTGGTCACTGAACGGCGCGTCCGGCCGACCGTAATCCGTCGGCGAAAGAAGATCGTCGAGGTCAGTCCGACCGACGAGGAGGCCGACCAGGCCGAAGCGGCAGCCTTGGAAGAGGAGTCGCTCGAGGGGAAAGAGGAACCGCTCGAACCCGTATCCGATGCCCAGGTTGACGCCGGCACCGAGGTCGAGGAGGCCCCGAAGGTCGAAAGGATCGTCAAGATCAAGAAGACTGCCAGGGGTGAAGAGCCCGCCCGGATCGTCTCCCTCCCGGATACTCGCCCCCAACCCGAGCCCGAAGTCGAGGCCGAGCCGGTAACCAGGGCCCGGGTCGAAGTCGTTGCCAAGCCGGAAACCGCGCCCGGACCCGGGGTCGAGGCCGAATCCGGCGAAGAAAAAGCCAAGGATGATTTTGCGGCGGAAGCCGCCCGATTACACGATATCGTTCCGGAGTCACAGGGTGAGCTCCAGGTCGAAGGCGAGGTCGAAGGCGAGATGGAAGTTGCGGCTGAACAAACCGAACTCGAAGCGGCCGACACGGTCGAAGCGGCTGAAGGCGTTGAACCCGAAACCGGGCCGAAGCCGGGTCCAACCAGGCACAAAGAGCCGGTTAAAATAAAACGGATCAAGAAAGTCACCGATGAACCGGCCAGGATCATCAGCCGCCCCAAGGTCGTGCTGCCGCCCCCCCGGCCGGAACCGGCGCCTCCGTCCAGGACCGCCCCCCCTCCGCCGGCGCCCCCTAGAAAAGGACCGGCCATCAAACAGGTCACCGAGGTCCAGCCTCCGGCCACGGAAGGCCGAAAAGGCAAGAAGCGGAAAAAAGCCAAGGAATCGGACGGCCAAGGAGTGGAATTCGGCGTACGCAAAGGTCAGCGCCGCAAAGAGATCATCGAACAGGCCGAGCTTTACGACTCCACGGGACGCGAACGGCCGTCCCGAGGCCGCAAGGGGTCACGCGGGGTAAAAAAATCCAAAAAGACCGAAGTCACGGTTCCTAAAGCCATTAAACGGAGAGTTAAGGTGGTCGACGCGGTAACAGTGGCCGACTTGGCCAAGAAGATGGGCATCAAGGCCAGCGACGTGATCCGGAAGCTGCTGGCCATGGGCCTGGTGGCCCACATCAACCAGGCCATCGATTACGATTCCGCGGCCCTGGTTGCGGCGGAGTTTGGTTACGAAGTGGAAAAGGGCGCCTTTGACGAACAGGAGTTTCTGGAATTCGTCCAGCGGGACGACGCCGAAAGGCGGTCGCGGCCGCCGGTGGTTACGGTCATGGGCCACGTCGATCACGGCAAGAC
>JAHJTB010000547.1 GCA_018830135.1 Pseudomonadota bacterium
GGCCGCGGTCAGGTGATCCCGGAATCTCTCGACCATGATTTTGTTGATGACCTGCCCTTCCAGGTTGTTCCGTTTGGGGTCGGGCAGTATTGCCTCAAAGGAAATGCCGTCCTCGATGCAGATGTGGTCCAGGCGTAAGATCTCCGGTGCCGCGTGTTTCCGAAACTTTCGCCCATCTACACTCTTACCCCGGTGAGTGGTGTTGGTCATCGACCACTGCGCCCGGTTCTTCAGATATCGGTTGGTTGCCTTCGGATCCTGTTTCAGTCCTTCAAATACGGCGATATACGCCTCCTGTGTGAGATCATCATCGCCCCTACTGCGTTTGTGGATGAACGGGATGATGGCCGGTATCCTTTCCTGATACAGGGCGGATAACTCCTGATGGGTCATTGTCTGTCCTCCAAATAGAAAAGCCGGCCGTGGATTCGATTCCACTTGCCGGCAGGTGTTCGTTTGAGCCCGTCTCCGGGTCGCATCACTTGGAGGACACCGGTGTCCAAAAATGCGCGCTATTCAAAGGTGGGATAAATCGGTGGGTAGGAAATCCTTATTTTATGCGGGTTCTCACCTCCTTTCTCAATCAAAGGGGGGGCTATAATAATTTGAAAGAATGCCTGCCCCTCCACCAGCCGGTAGGGACCCGGTCACACACTCGAAGGGGCGTCCAGGTCATGACCATGATGAATAGGGATTGGAATTCTTTGATTTCGAGGACTATTTTCCCCAGAATTTCCGGGAATAACTGGGTATTTTCGACGGATTTATCTGGAATGGTCTATGTTCCTGGCCGTTCTCTGTATCATGGTCAAGGAACAATGGGCATCATTGTCATCACTGGTATGGGACAGGTTGTGTAGCCGTGCTCCGGGTGCCGGATACACGCACATACTATCTGAACATTTGGAATCGATTCAAATCGACGCCAAAAAATTTCCGCAGGCATCAAATCTCGTTCAGCAGTATCCCGTTTACCTCGGCATCCGTGATACCCAGATACCGCATGGTAATCCGGGGATTCGAGTGGTTGAACCGCTTGGCCAACACCTCAAAACCCACGCCATACACGGTTCTCTGGATATAACCGAACGTCTTCCTCAACGTGTGCGCGCCGTAGTTGCCCTTCAGGTTCACTGACCGGCACCACGCCTTGACCAGGTTGTTGACATAGGACACGGTCAGGGGCTGGTTCTTTCCCTTGTTGGACTTGAAAAGGTAGGCATCGTCCGCCGGCTGGAGCTGTTCCAGATACCGCTGCAAGACTCTGTAGCTGCTCCGGTTCATCATGAGAATGTTCGTCTTGCCGGTCTTCCCCTCCCGGATGGCGATAGACTGCCCGGGTTTGAGCTGCCTAACCTGGCTGACCTTCAGTTTGAGCAGATCCCCGGCACGTAGGCCGTTGTTGATGCCCATTACAAATAACAGCAAATCCCTGGGTCTGTTCTTTAGTAGCCGTTTGATGGTTTCGATATCCTTGGGGTCTCGGATGGGTTCTACTGTAATTCGAGAACCTTTGGACGGGTGGTTGGGGTTCTTGGGCATAGGGGTGCCTCCTTTCTTATCTATGGATAGGACTGGATGAGATAGTTGGGATTTTTTCGGGGGACTGGTGGTAGGGGGAAATGGGTGGTTTAGTTATCTTGTTGAGATTACATGGTATTTAGGCTGGCCAGGTAGGGAATCCCAAGTACTAAGGAAGAGTTGGGATTCGATATCTGTCGTAAATCAAGCTTATCTTTTTAAAAGTAATTTTTGTTAATTTCTTTCTTGATTTTTTAAAGTCTTTTGTAATATAATAGTCAACATATATTTGCGCTTAATAATATCGATATAATTTTTTGTTACATAGTTCCCAAAGATATATTTTTTACAATGAAGTGATATTGTGTTAAATTAAGAGAAATAAATATTTTATAAGAGGGTTTTTCTGTTCTTTCTACTTGACTGGTTTCGCTTTACAAGACCCTATCTCTGTTACTGTTAAATTAAGTATTTAAACAATCTTCTTGCTCGAACAAATTATTTTACAATGAGAGAAATAATTGAATATTTGATAACAGTTTAAATAATAAATAAGGCAGAAATAAAAGATGTTTTCCTATTTCGATGAAATTATTAAATCGGCAATAAAAAGCGTTTATACAGAAATCAATGAAAAAACAGAAAAGTTTAGGAAATCATTCGATCTTTTAAAAAGAATTAGGAAAAACTACTTTGAACAATTAGATCAAACGATTTCGAATGTTCAGATTTGGGGAATGGACAGACCATCCCGTTTAACAGATATTTATATTCCCACTCGATTATCAGAAAAAGTATCCCGGAATTTTTTTATTGACTTTGATCGTGAAAAATCTCTGGAAGATATAAGATTAAAAATTGACAAAAATGAAATTAATGTTGCCCGTTTTATTGAAGATAATCGATTAATTCTTATTCTTGGAGGTCCTGGTGCTGGTAAGACAACATTTCTAAGCGCTTTAGCTCTTGGCCATTGTGGATTGTGTGATAAAACAGAAGGATATATTGAAAAGCGGCTATTCCCAATATGGATTCCGATGCGGTCTTATTCTAACCCCAAAATCAGTATCAAGAAAATAATACTTTCTGCTGTTTCAGACGATGGAAACGAAGAGATTTGGCCTTTTTTACATAAATTGATTAAGGGAGGTAAATCCCTAATCATCTTTGATGGCCTTGATGAAGTGCCAATTACTTTGCAATCTCATTGGCAAACTTTATTTATGAGACTTAAGAAAAACTACCCCAAATGCAAAATAATAATTTCGTGCAGATCAGGAGGACTTAATGTTGATTTTTCTGGATTTAACCATGCGGAAGTATTACCATTTGGGAAACAAGATGTCAATTTATTTATAGATAATTGGTTTGGGGAAACTCATTCTGATACTGCCGTAAAACTAAAAGATGCTCTTAATGTTGGGTCAAGAGTACGCGAATTGACTCGTAACCCTCTTTTACTTTCTCTGTTGTGTATTTTATACGAACACGACATGGAACTTCCTCGTCATAAAGTTGATCTTTACAGTCGTTGTATAGAAGCAATGCTTGTAAAGTGGGATACTACTAGAGGCTTTAGAAGAGATACATCATTTTCAGGATTGTCCTTGGCGAAAAGAAGAAGAATATTTCAACGAGTCGCTATTGAATTAACACAAAATGATAAAACTATTCTTCCTGAAAGCCAAACAATTTCTATTGTGGGTAAATATATTGAAAAGTTTGCTATGGAACCCGAAACAGCCAGTCATGTATTATCAGAGTTAGAATCTCATCATGGTCTATTAATAAAACCAGCAGCTAACGTTTATAGCTTTTCACATCTTTCATTTCAGGATTACTTTTCAGCAGAATTTTTAACCTCTACACATCAGGAGCTTAATTTTTTACGAAAAAATTGGTTTAACCCACATAAGCATGACACCATTGTTTTTTCAGCGTGTTTAGTGGAGGATGCCACTAACCTTGTAAAAGAAATGCTAACGTTAGCAGATTTAAGGGGAAGGCAAAATTACCCTACCATTTCACGAAGATTAATTGCAACTACACTATTGATTAAAACGCTATCAAATGTTGCCCCAATGTCCTTGAACTTACGACATATTGTTGCAGACAAAGCTATTGAAAATGTTAAATACGCCAGTGACCATTTCCAAATAACAGGGTTAAACCTTTGTTGCTCATTTGTTAATTTAGAACCTAGAATTAGACATACATATTTCAAACAACGTCCAACTTTCTTCGGTGCAATTCTTTCACTTGAGAGCCTTATTAAGGATATTATGTCTTCAAATTATGAGCCATTATTTACTGCTATTAATACAGCATTAAAAAGTGACCTCAATTATTCTTCCAGAGCATTACTCGCAGCAAGTCTAATTCTGAAAGACCCTGAGATAGTACTCAATAATTACAGAATGCTAATTGAAATGGATGATGATCTTCCTTCTAAATATGCTGCCCTTATAAATTCTGTAATTAATGAGCTTGAAAGTCACATTGTATGACAGCCTATTTATATGATTGATTTTACTATGTGAATACTTCACAACGGACCCGAATTATTTTGAGGATTGAGAGTCGGGTCCGGCAAAGAGATTGGGCCATAGAGGGCCTTTGGCAGGGCCTTATCTCTCTCTTCTTTCAACTGGCACTAAAGGTTTACAAATGCTTGGGGACGGTTTTGTTCATCTTCCGTAATTCCACCAAAAGAAAAACCATTGTTATGACAAACGACAGGATGTCTGCAACCGGAAAGGACAGCCAGACCCCGTTCAAGCCGAGAATCTGCGGCAGAATAATATGCAGGGGTATGATGCTGGCAGACACCCATTTATTTGCAAGCCAAAAAATAAATGGGTGTCTCCTGCTTCCCCAACTGAATCCTGGTGCTTATATCGAGGAAACATAAGCGAGTTGGGTTACGCTTCGCTAACCCAATCTTGACGTCTCCTGTCGACATTAATCAAGAAGCCGGCCTGCTGTTCCTACATCCGCAGCAGCAAGCCGGCTTGAGTGTTGGCAATACCGATCGGACCGGCTACTGTTTTTGGGGTTCGATGTACCCGCCCCGCCCCTTGATCCGCTCGTCGATTTCCTCGCGGTGCTGGCTGATGAACTCGATGATGGCCCGGGACTCCTTGCGGATGGCTTCGGCGTCTCCGGAACCGATGATTTCGCCGGGGATCAGGCGGCCGTTTTCGAACAGGTAACCGACGATGGCGTCTTCCGCGTCCAGGATCACGCCGAATTCATTGGCCAGGAAGGCCAGCCAGTGGCCGAATTCCCGGGGGTGTTCGAGCAGTTCCAGGGGCGCCTCGGTTTCCATGCTCAACGGCCGGGCCAGGGCCGGATTGGTCCGGGAACCGGCCAGGAAGTCCAGGGCATGGGCCAGCTGGTGGATCAGCGTCGATTCGCTGACGGCCGGGCTGACGGCCAGGTAGATGTGATCGGGATCGAGGGAGAGCGTTTTAAGGGGGTTGATCATCTGGCCGGCGCTGGTCCGGTTGAGGTCGCCAGGGGTGTCTCGGGGCGTGTATCCCATCTCGAGATAGGCGCCCAGGTCCACGAACCGGACCTGGACGTTCGTCCGGGTCAGCTTGCCCACGTCCAGCCGGTCCAGCATTTCCCGGCAACGGCCGTAATCCACCTCCGGCAGGGTCATGATCTTTTCCGCCGCGCCGTCGGGCAGGTCGCCCAGGCGCATGAGCACCAGTTCCTCCTCCCGTCCCATATGACATCGTTTGAACTTTTTTCCGCTGCCGCAGGGACAGGGATCGTTGCGTCCGACTTGAGACATGCCGTCGTCTCCCTCCGCCGAATATGGCATTTCAGGCATACTGCATCGGGAGAATAAAATCAATGGCAACTTGACCCCCGGCCGGGCCGCTTGAAAACCGGCCGGCCGGTCTTATGATTAAACAAGGGAAGACGTGCATCAGGAGGAGCCATGGAGGAGAACTGCCGATCCAGACCGAGCGTGACCGACTACCTGACCGGCCGGGAGTTGAGGGACTGCGGCGAGGAGATGGTGCGCCAGGCCATCGAACGCCTGCTGGTCGAGGAGAAAGGCTTTCGGCCCGAAGAGATCGAAGCGGACCGGGCTTTCACTTTCCGGATCGGGACGGAGCGGCACCCGGGTCTGGCCGGACTGGCCGTTTCGGTTGACGGCCGGCCTCTGATGACCCTCAAGTGCGCCCCGGGCTCGCTGGTCAGCCGGGAACGGGAAGCCCTGGCCGTCTCGCGCCTGGCCTTCGATCCCCCCCCGCCTCTGACCGTGGTCACCAACGGGCAGGATGCCGAGTTGATGGAGACGGCCAGCGGCCGGATACTGGACCAGGGCCTGGCGGCGATTCCTTCACGGGCCGAAATCCAGGCCCAGGCCGCCGCTTCGGCCGCCCCCGAGCCCCTGACGGATCGCCGGCGGGAACGGGAAGGACGCATCTACCTAGCCTACGGCGATATTCAGTGCCCCCTCGAATGCCGCTGACCGTCAAGGTCGTCTCCCAATCACCGGCGGGACTCAGGCCGCTTTCGCCTTGACAATTTTGCCGTCCGACGTTTCAATATATATTGGGGCCTCGGGACGACACCGGATTGCCATCGGCTGATTCAAACCGTAAATCAGGCCATCACCCACCAAATCCCGGGTAACGACATCGACAGGTTGAAGGGCTGTAATCGGCCTCTTTTTCGCCGGCCGCGTCCGATTCTTCCAGGGCAGGAGTTGCTCCATGAAACAGCTTCAAGCCATGCGGCCCGGCCGTTTGAAAAGCCGGATCGGCCAACTGGCGGACCTCGATAGCTGTCAGAACTGGATCAGCGACGTCATCGCCATGATCTTCCTCTTCGCTTTTCCCCTGTCTTTGATTCCGACCATTCCGATTTACCTGGCCGAGAGACATTATATTCTCATCGTCCTCGATGTCTGGGTCTACCTGGTTCTGATCGGGTGCAATTTCATTTTCCCTTGCGGTTATCGCCTCCGCCGCTTTTTATGGGTCGCCGTCTGCTACGTTCTGGCGTTTTCCTTTCTATTTGTCCTGGGACCCGGCTATGCCCGGGCCGCCTGGCTGGTCCTCTGCGCGGTCGTGGCCGTGCTTGTCTTGGACACCCGGGCGGCCGTGGCGGCCTCAATTTTTAACGCGGCCATACTGGTCTTATTTTATATCCTGGTCGGCCCGGACAACCCGGCCTGGGCGGCCGCGCATCGGGCCGGCCCGGGGCATTGGGCCATGTTCGCCGTCAACACTTCCCTGATCGCCCTGGCCGCCAGCCTGCCGGTGGGCTTTCTCATCGGCCGCCTCGACGCGGCCTTGAAAAACGAGACCGCGGCCCGGGACCGGCTGGTGAAAGAAAGCCGCCGGCTGAGCGAGACCAACGAAGTCCTGGAACAGGAGACGGCCGCGCGCCAGGGAAGCCTGGAGGCGTTGCGTGAAAGCGAGACCCGCCTGGGCCTGCTGGCCGACAACCTGCCCAACGCCATGGTCTATCAGCTCATTATGGAACCGGACGGCGCCCGGCGGTTCACCTATGTCAGCGGGACCATCGAGCGGCTCAACGAGGTCTCGCCCCAGGAGGTCCTGGCCGATCCGGGAGTGCTTTACGGCCAGGTCCTGCCGGAATCGCTGGTGGAACTGTCGGCCCGCGAGGAAGACTCCCTGGCCCGAATGACCACTTTCCGATGCGAAATCCAATGCCGTCTGCCCAGCGGCCGGGTCCGATGGTTCGACCTGTCCTCCACGCCTCGAAAACTGCCGGACGGCCGGGTGATCTGGGACGGGGTCCAGGTGGACGTCACCGAGCGCAAACTGGCCGAACGGTCCCTGGCCGAGGAGCGGGAGCGGTTCCAGGTCCTGGCGGACGAGTCCCCCCTGGGCGTGTCCACCGTCGAAGCCGACGGGCGGTACAAGTATATCAACAAAAAGTTCAAGGATATGTTCGGCTATACGCTCGAAGACATCCCTACCGGCCGGGCCTGGATGGCCCGGGCCTTCCCCGATGACTGGTACCGGTCCGTGGTGATCCAGGCCTGGAAGGACGACCTGCGGGAGGTATCGCCGGGTGAAAGCCGGCCTCGGACCTTTTCAGTGACCTGCAGGAACGGGGAACGCAAAGTGGTCCTGTTCATGCCCGTGACCCTGGCCGGGGGCGACCAGTTCATCATATACCAGGACGTGACCGAAAACATGCGGGCCGAAGCCTCGCTCCGGGAGAGCGAGCAAAGATACCGGTCCCTGTTCGAAGCGGCCGGCGAGGCCATCTTCCTGGTTTCCGGGGACCGGTTCACCGACTGCAATACCAAGGCCCTCGAGATGTTCGGCTGCGACCGGGACCGGATCGTCGACCGGCCGCCCTACGATTTCAGCCCCGAGTTTCAGCCGGACGGGCAGTCGTCGGTGGAAAAGGCGCGAGCGCTCATCGACCGGGCCCTGGTCGGGCAGCCCCAGGTCTTCTCCTGGCTTCACACCCGGTACGACGGCACCCCCTTCGAGGCCGAAGTCAGTCTGAGCCGGGTCGAGTTGAGGGGCCGGCCGCACGTCCTGGCCATGGTCCGAGACGTAACCGAGCGCATGGCTGCCGAACGGGAACTGACCGAGGCCCGGGCCCTGCTCATGGCGGCCATCGAGCAGTCGCCGGCCGGCATTATGGTCGCCGACGCCCCGGACTCGAGAATCCGGCACTGCAACGCGGCCGCCCTGGATATCCTGGGCGAAACCGACAAGGACGTGGTCGGATACGCCCTGGACCGGGCGCCGGAAAACTGGCAGGCGTTTTACCCGGACGGCCGGGCCATCGAACCGAAAGACCTGCCCCTGACCCAGGCCGTCCTCTTCGGCCGGACCTTCTCCAATCAGCGCCTCCTCGTCCGGCGAGCCGACGGCGAAGAACGGACCGCCCTGGTCAACGCCGCCCCGATCCGGGACGCTCAGGGCCGGATCACGGCCGGCATCGTCCTTTTTCTGGACATCACGGCCCTGGTGCGGATGGAACGGGAGAGCCGGCTCCTGGAGGGCCAGTTGCGCCAGTCCCAGAAGATGGAGGCCATCGGAACGCTGGCCGGCGGGGTCGCCCACGACTTCAACAACATCCTTTCGGCCATCTTCGGGTACGCTGAACTGCTGGAAATGAGAATGGCCGGCGATGATCAGGCGTCCCATTATCTGGAAAATATTTACAAGGCCAGCGAGCGGGCCCGGGACCTGGTCCGTCAGATACTGACCTTCAGCCGCCGGACCGAGCGGGAACTCCGCCCGGTGCGGATCGAGCTTCTGGCCAAGGAAGCGCTCAAGCTGCTGCGCGCCTCCCTGCCGGCCACCATCGCCATCGTCCCGGAGATCGAAAGCGAATCGCTGGTCATGGGCGATCCGACCCAGATTCACCAGGTCATCATGAACTTGTGCACCAACGCCGGACAGGCCATGGAGCAAAATGGCGGCACGCTGAAGGTGGAGCTGGGGGACGTCGAACTCGATGACGATGACGCTTCCCGATACCCGGACCTGGAACCCGGCCCTTACGTCAGGCTGGTCGTCAGCGACACCGGAAACGGCATGGGGCCCCAGGTCCTGGCCCGGGTCTTCGAACCCTTTTTCACGACCAAGAAACGGGGCGAAGGGACCGGCATGGGCCTGGCCGTGACCCACGGCATCGTCAAGACCTGCGGCGGCCACATCCTGGCGGAAAGCGAACCGGGCCGAGGCGCGACCTTCACCGTGTACCTGCCCAGGGTCCGGAAAAGCGATATCCCGGAAAGACCGCGCCAGGCCCCGCCGCCAAGAGGCAGCGAACGGATTCTGCTGGTCGACGATGAACCGGACCTGGTCGAAACCACGAAACAACTGCTCACCTTGCTGGGCTACGAGGTCAGGGGGGCAACGGACGGACTGGCCGCCCTCGAGTGGTTCAAGGCGGACCCCACGGGGTTCGACCTGGTCCTCGCGGACGTGATCATGCCCGGGATGACGGGGGACGAACTGGCCGTTCAACTCCGGGCCGCCCGGCCGGACCTGCCGATCATCCTGTGTTCGGGATTCAGCAAGAAGATCACCGCGGTGCGCCTGCAAGAACTCGGGGTGCATTCGCTGCTCATGAAACCCTTTGCGCTCAGGGAACTGGCCGCCGCGATCCGGGGCGCCCTGGACGGCCGCCC
>JAHJTB010000548.1 GCA_018830135.1 Pseudomonadota bacterium
CGGGCCTTGATGTAAACCTGGGCCAGGTTGATGTGGGTTTCGACCGGCGATGGGCTGGCCCGCTTTTCCCAAACCTGCTCGATCCGGGTCTTCAAGGCTTCCAGGGTAAAGGGCTTGAGCAGGTACCCGTCCACGTCGACTTCGCCCGCCTGAGCCACGGTGTCGTAATCGGTCTCGGCCGTGATCATGATAAAGGGCAGGTCTTTGAGTCGCTCCTCTTCCCGGACCGCCTGGAGCAGCTCCACGCCGGTCATCCGAGGCATGTTCCAGTCGCTGACGATAAAGGTGACGTGTTCCCCGCCTCGCAGCTTCATCAAGGCCGAGTCCCCGTCGTCGGCGGTAACGGTTCGTTCATAACCGAGCTTGCGCAGCATATGGACGATGGTCCGGACCATGCTCACCTTGTCGTCCACGACCATGAAACGCAGTTTTTTCTGTTCAGCCGGGTCCATGCGGAACCTCCATCAGGAGCCCAAACGGTTATCGGGACCCAGGTCTCGAAACTCGGGGTCGTCGACGAAAAGGCGCCGGATTTTTTCGGTAACGGTCAGAATGTCGAAGGGTTTGACTATGTATTCGTCGCAGCCGGAGGCCAGGGAACTGGAAACCATGTTCCCATCGGACACGGCGGTGACCATGACGATCCGGAGGCCGGCCCCATGGGCCACGCCCATTTCGGCCTCTCGTTGACGGATGGTCTTCAATACTTCGGTCCCGTCCAGTTCCGGCATGTGGATATCCAGCATCAACAGGTCATAGGGCATCAGACGCTCCCAGGAGGACTCGAAGGCGGCCAAGGCCTGCCGGCCGTTTTCCGCCATGTCGCAGTCGCCGAAATTGGACATAATCCGCCGCATTTTCTTGCGACTGACCAGTTCATCGTCCACGACCAGAATCCGCATGTCAAGTGCTGGGTGCGTGGGCGGCCGGCATTACAGTTCCGAAGCGAACACGTCGAGCATGAAAAACTCGTTTTCAAGCATGTCCAGAATCCCCGGAGCCGTATCCAGTTCTCCGGATTTGCCGATTTCCTCGAGTTCCATGGCCGCCCGCGACAGGTCCATGGCCGCCAGATTCGCCGCGCCCCCCTTGATGGCGTGAGCTTCCCGCCGAACCTGGTCGGCGTCCCCCGTTTCAATGGCCCGGCGGAGGAGTTGAATCTGGTTCCGGACGTTTTGCAAAAACTCATTCAAGACCTCCATGAGAAACTCCCGGTCCCCTTCGAACTCCTCGACGGCCCGTTCCAGGTTCATGGGCGCGTCCAGGTCGGGTTCACCGGAACCCACGGCTTCGGCGTCCGGCCGATATGCTTCGTCCCTGTCCTCTCGGGCGGTGTGCTTGAGCCACTTGTCGGTCATGCTCAGGAGGTCCTGGCGCCGCAAGGGCTTGGTCATGTAATCGTCCATGCCGGCCTCAAGGCATTTCTCCCGGTCGCCCTTGACGGCATGGGCGGTCATGGCGATAATCGGCGCGGACGGAAACGACGGAGAGGGGTCTTGACTGCCAACGCGAGCCGCGCGGCTTTCTATGGCCCGAATGGCGGCCGTGGCTTCGTACCCGTCCATGACCGGCATCTGGACGTCCATGAGCACCAGGTCATAGGCCTTTCGCTTGAACATCTCGACGGCCTGGTCGCCGTTTTCCGCCAGATCGACGTTATAACCGGCCCCCTTCAGGTGCCGGAGGGCCACCTTCTGGTTGGTCGGATAGTCCTCGACCAGGAGAATTCGCAGTCCCCTTCTTTCCTTTTCCGAGAGGCTGTGCCGGGTCACGGGCCGATTCCCGGGTTGTTCTTCGTCCCCGCCGGCCAGTCCCAGGGCGGCCCGTATGGCGGCATGCAGTTCCTCCCATCGGACCGGCTTGGTCAAATAGCCCTCGATTCCTATCTCCCGGCATCGGGCCCCGTCACCCGGCCGGCCGACCGTGGACAGGACCACGATGGGAATCAAGCGCCAGGCCTCGTGGGTCCGGATATTTTCGGCCAGGTCGAAACCGCTCAGGCCAGGCATCCGGATGTCGGTGATGATCAGCCCGAAAGGCGCGCCCGCCGCATCGGCTTCGCTTAGACGTTCCAAGGCCTGTCCGCCGTGGCCGGCTTCGACCGGCCGGCAGCCCCAGTGGCGAAGGTAGTCGGACAGCACGGTCCGATAGGTCGGATTGTCGTCCACGACCAGAACATCGAGGCCGCTTAAATCCACGCCGCCCTTGGGTAACGGCGGTTTGGCGCCATCCTGCTTGTCGAAATGGACGGTAAACCAGAAGGTGCTGCCCCGCCCCGGGTCGCTTTCCAGGCCGATTTCGCCGCCCATGAGTTCGACCAGTTGTTTCGAGATGGTGGTCCCCAGGCCGGTGCCCCCATAACGACGGGTGGTCGAACCATCGGCCTGGGTGAAGAGATCGAAGATGCTGGCGTGTTTTTCCGGGGGAATTCCGATACCCGTGTCCCGGACGACAAACCGGATTCGGACCTGATTCCCCAAATCCTCATCCAGGACGCCCTTGATGAAAATCTCGCCCCTTTCGGTGAACTTCAGGGCGTTTCCGGCCAGATTGACCAAAATCTGGCGCAGCCGGCCGGGGTCCCCGATCAGGGGGGACGGGACGTTGGGTCCCAGGTAGGATATGAATTCGAGCCCCTTTTCCTCGGCCCCCATCGAGATGCTGTTGGCCACGTCCTCGATCAGGTATCTCAACTCGAAGGGGATATGTTCGAGAACCAGGCGTTCCGCCTCGATCTTGGAAAAGTCCAGAATGTCGTTGATCAGTCCGACCAGGCTGGTGGCCTCCCGGTTGATCGTTTCCAGAATGCCTCGCTGGTTGTCGTCGAGTTCGGTATCCATGGCCAGTTCGACCATGCCGACGATCCCGTTCAGGGGCGTCCGGATTTCGTGACTCATGTTGGCCAGGAATTCGGACTTGGCCCGGCTGGCCGATTCGGCGGCCATTTTTTCATGCTGGAGGGCCATGGCCCGCTCCTTTTCGGTCACGTCGCGGACCAGTCCGCGAAAGCCGATGGTCTCCCCGGCCGAATCCTGGAGCGGTGATATGGATACTTCGAGCGTGCAACGCCGTCCGTCCGCCTTGTGCATCTCCCAGTCGAAAACGTTGGTCGACCGTCCGGATTGCAGCACCCGGAGGAAGGTGTCTTCCGCCTCGGCATGAAAGGTCCCGACCAGAAAACGCCGGATATTGCTGCCCATGATTTCTTCCCGGGCCTGGCCCAGGATTTTGCTCAAGGCGATGTTGATGAAGGTAAAGCGGTTCTCCAGGTCCATTTCATAATAGCCGTCCCCGATGTTCTCGAGAATGGTGCCGTATTTTTCCTCGCTTTTGAGCAAGGCCTCTTCGGCCCGCCGACGCTCGGCGATTTCCTGGCGGGCCTGCTCGTAGAGGCGCGCGTTTTCAATGGCCACCGCGGCCGCCGCGGTCAACGGTTCGATCAGCCTCAGGTCCGGGTAGCCGAAACGCCCCACCTGGGTATCGACGATCTGAAGCACGCCGAGCATTTCATCTTTCGCCCGGATCGGCACGGCCAAAACGGAGCGGATATCCAGACCGGTCATGCGATCGACCCGCCAGGCATGACGCTCGTCGTCCCTGACGTCCGAAACGACCAGGTAGCGGCCGTTTTGGGCCACCCAGCCCGACAGTCCTTCGCCCGGCTCCAGTCGCCAGCCGCGCAGCATTTCGCTGTAAGGACCGGCCGCCAGTCGGCAGAACAACCCGCCCGACTCCGGGTCCAGCAACCAGATGGAACTGCCCGTCACGTTCATCAGGCGTCGGACCTCTTCCAGGTAGATCGTCAGGACCTGGTCGAGGTCCAGGACCGAGTTGAGGGCCTGGCCGGCCTGGTGGAGCAGCCCCAGTTCCTGGTTCCGCCGGCGCAACTCCTCCTCCATCCGCTTGCCCTCCGTGTTGTCGTGGGCGACAATGGTTACCCGCCCGGGCCTTCCGGGGTCGTTGGCCAGGCGAAGCGTGAAAAGCACCCAACGCTCCCGTCCGCTGTGGCCCCGAACTTTCATTTCGATATTATCCGGGGCCGTGCCGCCGGCCTCGATGCCGGTGATGATGGCCGAAAAGGCTTTCCGGTGGTCCGGTTCGAGCAGTTCCGTAAAGTTCATGTTCAGGAACTCCTCCTTGGAATACCCGGTCAAGCGGCACATCAGATCGTTGACGCTGATCAAACGCCCGGTTTCGGTATCGATCTCCCCGATGCCCGCCGGGGCGTGGTCGACCAACTGGCGGTAGCGGGCCTCGCTTTCAGCCAGTTCGGTCTCGGCCCGCCTGCGTTCGGTCACGTCCCGAACGTATTGCACCACGCCGGTCACCTCGTCCGCTTGGTCGAGTATGGGATAGCCGAACAGTTCCAGCCAGCCCGTCTGAACATCGCCCCGGATCAGCGGGACCATGCCGGTGTGCATCCGCCCGTCATCCATGGCCCGAAGAATCGGGCAGGCGGCGCAGGGTTCGTTCCGGTCCCGAAACGCTTCATGGCATTTGCGACCCACCAGGCGGACCCGATCCGGATACAGCCGTTCCATGGCCAGGTTATGACGAACGATGTTCAAATCCGTGTCCAGAACGCAGATACCGTCCTGAATCGCGTTGAACAGGGTGTCGAAAAACCGTTCGTTGTCTTTCAGGTCCCGTTCGACTTCCCGGCGTTCGGACGCATCCCGGGCACTGCTCAGGATAAAGCGACGGCCCTCGATTTTCAAGGGACGGTTTTGGACTTCGACGCATATCTGAGCGCCGTCTTTCCGGTTGACGAGCATCCGAACCGGGCCCGTCGAGTGGCCGGCGACGCTTTCGGCCAGCAGGTCGGAGGCCTGAGCCCTGGATTCGGGCGGGACGATGTCCAGTTCCAGAAAATTCCGGCCGATCAGTTCATCGATGGGATATCCGGTCAAAGCCTCGGCCGCCCGATTCCCGCCGACAAAGACTCCCTCGGGTTCGAAAAGGTAGTACCCTTCAGGCGCCTGGTCGAACAATATCTGCAGCCGTTCCTTGGCCGCGCGCAGTTTCGTCTCCCCTTCTCGCAGGGTCTGAATTTCGGAACGCAACGCCTGAATCGTGCCTCCCCCCGAATCCCGATTTTCCGCATCGGGCCCGGTTTCCAGGGCCCGATCCAGAAGCCAGGTCCTCCGGGCTCTGTACTCGAGGACGTACCCGGCCAGCATGCCCAGCAGATTGGCCCCCACGAGGACGTAGGTCATGTCCGGCTCGTGAACCCGGAGGGAGACGAGATGGAAAAGGCCCAGCACCGACCAGCCGGCCAGGGAGGCCCAGAAGAAGCCGATCCCAAGTCCGGCGTATCCGAAAAGCACCAGCAGGACCAGGGCCGCGGCCCGGGCATCCCCGCCAGGAACGCCGGCCATGGTCGCCGTGATGACCAGCCCGCCGCCCGCCGCGGCGATCAAAGCGGCCAGGCCCGGCTGCATCCATTTTCTGAAGGCCGGGTGAATGGAAGCGCCCAGAGCGACGGAAAGCGAGGCGAAACAAATCAGGGCCGAGGCGATCCACTCGAAACGCCGGTCCGCCGGGTACAGCTCGAACCCGAGAAAGAAATAGCCGGCATAAAAGAGCATGACGGCCAGCAGGGTCAGCCTGACGGTCCGCGGGGGTTTGCGGTTTCGGAATGCGGCGTATTCGGCTTCCAGTCCCCGGGGGAAGGACAG
>JAHJTB010000549.1 GCA_018830135.1 Pseudomonadota bacterium
GGGGGCTTGGCCGGAAGGAGGGGATATGGCCATCGACTACGAGAAACAGGGGCACATCGCCGTTGTGACCCTAAACCGGCCGGAGGTCATGAACTGCGTCAACCAGGCCGACCTGGAGGAACTGGGCCGGGTCTGGCTGGACTTTCGGGACGACGACGGGCTGCGCGTGGCCGTTCTGACCGGCGCGGGGGACAAGGCCTTTTCGGCCGGCGCGGACCTGGCCGATCTGATTCCCAAGATCAACGCCGGTGAACTGCGGCTGGTTCCGACCAATCCGGCCTTTCTCAAAGGCATCGATTGTTTCAAGCCCATTGTTGCCGCGGTCAATGGGTTCTGTCTGGCCGGGGGCACGGAAATCCTACAGGGCACGGACATTCGCCTGGCCGTGCCGGAGGCCATGTTCGGGATTCCGGAGGTCAAGTGGGCCCTGTTCCCGGCGGCGGGTTCCACGGTCCACCTGCCCCGACAGATACCGTATTGCTGGGCCATGGAGATGCTGCTGCTGGGCGAGCCGATCACGGCCCAGCAGGCGCTGGCCATCGGCCTGATCAACCGGATCGTGCCGCGGGAGGAGCTCATGACGACGGCCATGGGCATTGCCGAACGGCTTTGCGCCAACGGACCGCTGGCCTTGAGAGCCATCAAAGAGGCGGCGCTCAAGTCGCTGGACATTCCCATGCAGCACGCCTACTACCTCGAAACCTATCTGGCCTCGCGCGTATTCGGGACCCGGGACGCGGCCGAAGGCCCCCGGTCATTTATCGAGAAACGCAAACCGGTCTATGAGGGCCGATGAGGAGGGTGGTATGAGAAAGGTGGCCGTTGTCGAAGTGGCCCAGCTTCCCGGTCGGGAGTCGGGCGACAACTACCTGGACCAGATCTTCCGCGTCTGCCGGGAGGTATTGGACAAGGCCGGGCTGACCCGGCACGACGTGGGGACGATGATCAGCGCGACCAGCGACATCTTCCACAGCGGGGTGTCCTGCGCCAACGCCTATTATTGGGATGCGGGCGCGGCCCTGCTGAAAAACGGCAGCCGCAACGACGGGGAGTCGTTGACCGCGTTTTTTTACGGGGTCTTGCGCATTGCCTCGGGTTTGTACGACACGGCCCTGGTCTATGGCATGTGCAAGGGATCGGAAAACCCGGACACGGACATGCTGACCCATTTTTTCACCGATCCGTTTTACCAGCGCCGGATGGGGCTGAACGAGACTTTTGCCGCGGGCCTTCAGATGCGGGAGTACCTGGAGCGGCGGGGGGTGACCGAGGAGCAGTGCGCCCGGGTCGTGGTCAAGAACCTGGGCAACGCCACGAGAAATCCCTACGCCCACGTCAAGAAAAAGACGACCGTGGAAGAGGTCATGAACTCGGAACGGGTCATGGACCCGCTCAAGGCCATGGAGATCGGTCCGAAGTCCGAGGGGTTCGTGGCCATGCTGCTGGCCGTGGAGGGTGAGGCGGAGAAGCTGACGGACAAGCCGGTCTGGCTCAAGGGCTTCAGTTCCTCGCTGGACTCCTTTTACCTGGGCGACCGTGACCTGCTGAAGACCCAGCTTCCGGTCGCGGCCAAGCGCGCCTACGACATGGCCGGGATCACCGACCCGCGCAAGGAGCTGGACGTGGTCGAGCTGACCGAACCGTATGCCTATCAGGAGCTTTTGTGGTGTGAGGAACTCGGACTGTGCGGTCCGGGCGAAGGGGGGCGGCTGATCGAGAGCGGGGCCACCGGGATCGACGGGGACATTCCGGTCAACCCTTCGGGAGGCGCTCTGGCGTTGAATCCGTACGTCAGCCGGGGTTTGTACCGGTTGGCCGAGGTGGTTTTGCAGATCAAGGGCGAGGCCGGTGAACATCAGTTGGACCGCAAGGTGCGGACCGGCCTGGCTCACGGCGCCCTGGGGTTCGCCGGTCAGTCCCAGGCCGTGGCCGTCATGGCGGGATAGGAGGTAAGCGACATGCCGAGACCAGTGGCCATTGTGGGAGTCGGCCAGACCATTCACGGCAACCGTTCCGACGTCACCTATCCGGACATGATCCGTGAGGGCGTGACGGCGGTGTTCGAGGACTCCGGGCTGGAACCCGACGATATCGACGCCGTGGTTTACGGGAGCATGCCCTCGATGATGGAGGGCGTGGCCATGAACCATTTTTATTTCGCCGAAGCCTTGAGGGCGGTGGGCAAGCCGTTCATGCGGTCCGAGACCTGCGGCACGACCGGGATGTCCCTGGCCATGACCGGGTATTACTGGGTGGCCTCCGGGTACGCCGACGTGGTCATGGTCGTGGGTTCGGAGAAGATGCACGAAGGGGATGCCCAGGCCACTATGAACACGGTGGCCGAGCCGTTCCACGCCCGGCCTTTTCTGGCCGGCGCGCCCGGGTATTACTCCCTGCTGGGACAGCAATGGATGTGGCGTTACAACATCCCCGAGGACATCTGCCGGGACGCAGCGGCACGGCTCAGCGTGGACCATCACAAGGATGCCATCCTCAACCCGCATGCCCACATCCGAAAAGAGTTCACCATGGATGAGGTCAAGAACGCGCCGGTCATCGTCTACCCCATCCGTCTGCTGGACGTCTGTCCCACCTCGGACGGCACCTGCGCCATGATCTATGCCACGGAGGAAAAGGCCAAAAAGATGAGGAACAAGCCGGCCTGGGTCAAAGGGGTCGGCTTTCGGGGCAACGCCTACTTCACGGGCGACACCGATCGGGTCCAGGACCCGGGGGCGGAACAGGCGGCCCGGCAGGCCTACGACCAGGCCGGAATTACAAACCCGATCGAGGAACTGGACGTGGCCGAAGTTTACAACCCCTTCACGTTCAGCGAACTCCTGCACTTCGAAAATTTCGGCTTCTGCGAGTACGGCCAAGCCAGTGAACTGACCCTCAAGGGGACCTTCGCCCGGGGCGGCAAGCTGCCCTGCGCTCCGTCCGGCGGCGTGCTCTGCACCAATCCCATCGGGGCCACGGCCATGATCCGTCCGGCGGAGATCGCGCTCCAGGTCACCGGCCGGGCCGGCGAACGTCAGGTCGAAGGCGCCAAACTCGGTCTGGCCCACGGCCTGGGCGGAGCGAACCAGTTCAACGGCGTCATGATCCTGTCGTCCGAGCTTTAAAGGAGGTGCCCGATGACCAAGCATTTCAGTACGAAGGAACACGACGTATGGCTGCCTTACCGTTTCGCCCTGGGGCCGGCCTTCTACCGTTGGTTCGAGGGGCTCAAGGAGGAAAAGATCTGGGGCACCAAATGTCCGAAGTGCGGCAAGGTCCTGGTTCCGGCCAGGACGTTCTGTCCGGACTGCAACGCGGACATGGACGAATGGGTCGAAGTGGCCCAGGAAGGCGAGATCGTGGCCTGGGTCCGGGCCACCCGGCCCTTTTTCGGCGCGCCCGTCGAACCGCCCTTCGTGGCGGCCCTCATCCGCCTGGACGGCACGGACTGCGACCTTTTGCACCTGATCGGCGACGTGGAGGCCGGTGATGCGGAGTCGGTCAAAAGCCGGGTTCGGCGCGGGGCGCGGGTCAAGGCGGTCTGGAATGCGGAGAAGAAGGGCGATATGCTCGATCTGAAACATTTTCAACCCCTAGCCTAGCGGAGGTTGACATGTACACGCTCAATAAAAAGGGACACGCCATCATGGAGGTCGAAGCCAGCATTCCGTACGAGTCGGCCACTGGTCCGACATGGTGGCGCTATTTCGAGGAGTTCAAGAACGAGAAGATTTTCGGGACCCGGTGCCCGTCCTGCGAGCGGGTCCTGGTCCCGGCCCGGTCGTTTTGCCCGGACTGTTTCGTGGAAATGGGCGAATGGGTCGAGCTGGCCGGCGAAGGTGAAGTGACGGGCTGGTCCCTGACCAACTTCCACTATTTCGGCATGCCCGTGCCCCCGCCTTATATTTCGGCCCAGATTCTCCTGGACGGTACGAACTGCGATTTCTACCACATGGTTGGCGGTTTCGACCTCTCGGACCTGGACCTGGTGCGCAAGACCATGAAGATCGGCACCCGGGTCAAGGCGGTCTGGAAGCCGGAGAAAAAGGGCTGCATTTTGGATATTCTGCATTTCAAACCGGTCGGACTGGAGTAGCGTGGATGTCTTCCTACCAGGGGCCGATGAAGGTCAAGCGCATCTCCGAGGTCGGCGTGGCCGTGCGGAGCATCGAGAAGTCAACCAGGCTGTTCGTCGAGTTGCTGGGGGCCGAGGCCGGCCCCATTGTGGACATGCCGCTTTATTCCATGCGTTTCCGGATGTGCCGGGTGGGCAAGGTGGACTTCGAGTTGATGGAGCCGGTGGGGGACGAGGGCGTGATCGCCAAGTTTCTCAAGACCCGGGGCGAGGGGCTTCATCACGTGGCCTTTGCCGTGGACGAGCTGGCCGAGGGTATGAGTTCCCTCCAGCGCCAGGGCGTGCGTTTCGTGGCCGATGAGCCCTTGGAGGGCCACGGCGACTGCGTGGACTACGCCGGCCGTCCGGTTTCCGGCCGGAGCCGGTTTATCTTTTCCATTCCGGCCGACATTTCGGGTATACTCTTCGAGTTCATCGAGTACCCGGAAGACTATCAAACGCCTTGAACCCGGGCTTTGCCCATCCCGCTTCGGTGGGGCGGAAGGCGTGGAGGCCGCGCCCGCCTGAAGCGGGGCGGGTTTTCAATCCCCAGGAGATCGAAAATGGCCGTTAAATACGGAACGTCGGACAGTGATCGGCTGTATTTTTCAGAAGAACACCAGATGCTTCGCAAGACCATGGCCGATTTCGTGGACAAAGAGATCAACCCCTTCATGGACCAGTGGGAGGAGGAGGGCCAGGCCCCTCTGCACGAACTGTTCAAGAAGATGGGCGATCTGGGGCTGCTGGGCATCCGCTACGACACCCAGTGGGGAGGCCAGGGCCTGGACTACTGGTTCGACCTGGTTTTCATCGAGGAACTGGGCCACATTCACGGCGGGAGCATTCCCATGGCCGTGGGTGTGCAGACCCACATGGCCACCCCGGCCATCCACGATTTCGGCAGCGACTATCTGAAGGAGACCTTTCTGATGCCGGCCGTCCAGGGGGACATGGTGGCCTGCGTCGGAGTGACGGAACCGGATGCCGGTTCGGACGTGGCCAGCCTCAAGACCCGGGCCGTCAAGGACGGGGATTCCTGGGTCATCAACGGGTCCAAGCTGTTCATCACCAACGGAGTCCTGGCCGATTTCTGCACCCTGCTCTGCCGGACCGACGACCAGCCCGGCTATCATGCCTACAGCCTGATCGTGGTGCCCAAGGACACGCCCGGCTTCACGATCGGCAAGAAGCTGGACAAGATGGGCATGCGTTCCAGCGACACGGCCCTGCTGTATTTCGACAACGTCCGGGTGCCGCTGGAGCATACCATCGGCCAGGAAGGCGAGGGCTTCATACAGCAGATGAAGCAGTTCCAGCACGAGCGCTTCTTCGCCATTCCCGGGGTCTACATCACCGGCCGTGACGTGATCGACATGACGGTCGATTACATCCGGCAGCGCCAGGTCTTCGGCAAGCCGCTCATCGCCAAACAGGTCCTCCGGCATCGCCTCGTGGAATGGATCACCGAACTGGAGCTGCTCAAGCAGATGACCTACCACATCGTGCGCATGAAAATGGCCGGCCTGGACGTGACCCGGGAGGTGACCATGGCCAAGCTGTACGCCGGCCCGCTTATCCGGCGGGTGGTCGACGGCTGCCTGCAGATGTTCGGCGGCATGGGCTACATGAACGAAAACATCATTACCCGGTTTTTCAGGGACACTCGTCTTTTGTCCATCGGCGGGGGCGCGGACGAGGTCATGAGCGAGATTCTGAGCAAACTGGAAGGCTTTTAACAGGGGGGAGGCCATGAAGTATTTCGAGGACTACCGGATCGGGGAGCGGTTCGTGACCCGGGGCCGGACCATCACCGAGGCCGACATCGTGATGTTCGCCGCCTTTTCCGGCGACTGGTACCCGCTGCATGTGGATGTGGAGTATGCCAAGAATAGTCCCTTCGGCGAGCGGATCGCCCACGGCATGCTGGTGCTTTCAGCCACCTCGGGGCTGATGCCGCTTTACGACATGGCCATTGTGGCCTTTTACGGCATGGACAAGGTCCGCTTCATGGCCCCGACCAAGATCGGCGACACGTTGCGCATCGAGATGGAGGTTCTCGAAATGCGTGACAAGGGCGAGATCGGCGGGGTGGTCACCTTTGAGAACCGGATCAAGAACCAGCGGGGCGAGGACGCGGCCCTGACCATCACCAAGGTCATGATCGGCAAGAGACCGGTCGAATGACGACGTCGAGGCCCCGATTCGAAGGGGCTTGTGCCGCCACCGGGGCCGTCGATTCCGTTCGCATCGGATATTGACAATTGGGGGGAGTAATGGTGAAATACTTCGAGGACATCGAGGTCGGGGAAAAGAGCCGGACGCGAGCCCGGACGATCACGGAAACCGATATCGTGATGTTCGCCGGTTTTTCCGGGGACTGGTATCCGCTCCACGTGGACGTGGAATACGCCGAACGGAGTCCTTTCGGCGGGCGAATCGCCCACGGCTTTCTGGTTCTGTCCGTGGCCTCGGGCCTGCTGCCCTTGTATGAGACGGCCATCGTGGCTTTTTACGGCATGGACCGAGTCCGATTTTTCGGCCCGACCCGGATCGGCGACACCCTTCATCTGGAAATCGAGGTGACGGGCAAGCAGGACAAGGGGGAGATCGGCGGGGTGGTGGCCAACGATATCCGGGTCGTCAATCAGAACGGCGAGGCTGTGGCCGGCTTTGTCATGAAGGGCATGATTGCCAAGCGAAACTGAGGCGAGCGACTGATCGCTTGGAAAGGTAACGCCATATGGAACGGGAATGGCTGTTCGACGATGAGCACCGGATGTTCCGGGAGTCTTTCGGCAAGTGGGTCGAAAAGGAAATCGCGCCCAAGGCGGAGGACTGGGAAGCCGAGGGGGAGTTTCCTTTCGAGTTGTACAAGCAGGTCGGCGAACTCGGTTTTTTTGCCGGGAACTTCCCGGAGGAGTACGGCGGGGTCGGGGGTGACTTCCGCTACATGGTCGTCTTCAGCGAGGAACTGGCCCGATGCCGGTCCGGCGGGACGGCCGCCGGCCTGGGCCTGCACTATACCGTGGCCATGCCCTATATTCGGGATTTCGGCAACCACGAGCAGAAGGAAAAATACCTGGCTCCGGGCCTACGGGGCGAATCCATCGGCGCCCTGGCCGTGACCGAACCGGACGCCGGTTCGGACGTGGCCGGGATTCGGACCCGGGCCGTTCGGGACGGGGACGAGTTCGTCATCAACGGTTCGAAGATATTCATCACCAACGGCGTGCGGGCCGACTGGTACATCGTGGCCTGCAAGACCGAACCGGCCCAGGGATCGCGGGGCATTTCCCACATCATGGTGGACAAGGGCACGCCCGGTTTCACGGTCAGCCGGAAGCTGGACAAACTGGGCTGGCGGGCTTCGGACACCGGCGAACTGGCCTTCGATGACGTGCGCGTCCCGGCGACCAATGTCCTGGGCGGATTGAACCGGGGCTTTCACCAGACCATGCACGGCTTCCAGACCGAGCGGATGACCATGGCCGCCGGGTCGACGGCCGCGGCCCAGCACTGTTTCGACATCACGCTGGATTACTGCAAGCGGCGCGAGGCCTTTGGCACGCCCATCGGATCGTTTCAGGTCAACAAACACAAATTCGCCGATATGCTGACCTGGATCGAAGCCTCGCGCCGACTGATCTATCACACGGTCTGGCTGTGGATCAACGGGCTGGAATGCGCCAAGGAAGTGGCCATGTGCAAGGTGTTCTGCTGCGAGAACGCGGTCAAGGTGGCCGACATGTGCATCCAGCTCCATGGCGGCTACGGGTACATGATGGAGTACGAGGTTCAGCGCATCTGGCGGGATCAGCGGATTCAGCCGATCGGCGGCGGCACCTCGGAAATTCAGAAGGAGATCATCGGCAAACTGCTGGGCCTGTGATCCGGGCGCGCCAGCGCCCGGCGTGGGGGGACGGCCGGGGACATCGCGGGTTGTCTTCGCGCCGCCCTGGTAAAGGAACGTTATTTTCCTTGTTTTCTTGGGTTACGAGGGAAGGTGGAAGTAAGATAAAAAGGAAAATGCGTTCCCTGCCGCGGGCCTTCGGGCGTGGCCCTCACGCCCGAGGGCCCGCGGTTTTTTTTACCCCGGATTTTGCGGTCGGTTCCGGGGAGCGGCCTTGATTGGCAAGCAGGAGGAAATCATGTCCAAGGATGTTTATCGGGTGCTACAGGAATATCTCGATTCGCTGCCGGTCGGATACCCCCGGACCGAGTCCGGGGTGGAACTGGAAATCCTTAAAAAACTCTTCGAACCGGAAGAGGCCGAGATGGCGGTCAAACTGACCCTGGTCCCGGAGACTCCGGATGCTTTCGGACGGCGCGTCGGGTTGTCGGCCGAGACGGCCGGGGAACGCCTCGAAGCCATGGCCCGCAAGGGGCAGATATTTCGAATGAGAAAGGGCGACCAGGCCCTGTACAACGCCTCGCCTTTCGTGCCCGGCATCTACGAGTACCAACTCAACAATCTGGACCGGGAACTGGTCGGACTCATCGATCGCTATTTCGACGAGGCCTTGGGACGAATCATCAGTTCGAACCGGATTCCCGTGTTTCGGGCCCTGCCCCTGGACGAAAACCTGCTGGGCATGGATGTCATGCCCTACGAACAGGCCCGGGAGATCATCAAGGCCCAAACGGCCATCGTCCTGACCGATTGCATCTGCCGCAAGGAACGCCGCATCTCCGGACACGGATGCAGCCACGTGGACGACGTATGCATGGTCTTTTCCCACATGGCCCGCTACTATGCCGAGAACGGGCTGGGCCGGCTGGTTTCCGTGGAGGAAGCCCTGGACGCCCTGGAGCGGGCCGACCGGGACGGTCTGGTCCACTCGCCGAACAACGCCCAGCGGCCCATGGGCTTCTGCAACTGCTGCGGCTGCTGTTGCGGGCTGCTTCGGAGCATTACCCAGCACGGCTACGAACCGGGGCGGGTCATCCGTTCGGACTTCCGCTGCCAGTCCGACCCCGAGGCCTGCACCGGCTGCGAGGTCTGCCTGGAACGGTGCATGTTCGGCGCCATTGAAATGATCGACGAAGCGGCCCGGGTGGACAGCTCAAAATGCATCGGCTGCGGTGTGTGCGTGTCCACCTGTCCGGCCGATGCCTTGAAGATGGAACGCAAGTCCGGTGAGGAGATGTTGGCCGTTCCGGCATCCCTGAGCGAACTCTTCATCGAAATACTCAAGGACGACGGCCCGAGGTGAGCCATAATTCGAGCGTAAGTCCGCAATGGGTGGATATGCACGTCCATCTCTATCCCGAGCCCATGGCCCGGGCGGTCTGGAAATGGTTCCAAGGCCAGGGCTGGGGCTGCCATGCCCAGTATGTCCAGGACGTCCGACAGACCCTGGCCGCCCACGGGGTGGGCCGGGCCGTGGCCCTCAGCTACCCCCACAAGACCGGCGTGGCTGCAGAACTGAATCGTTTCATGGCCGGCCTGGGCCGCGCGGACCCCATGTGGCTGCCGTTCGCCAGCGTCTATCCGGACGACCCGGACTTCAAGGAATA
>JAHJTB010000550.1 GCA_018830135.1 Pseudomonadota bacterium
ACCAGCTCGCCGACCTTGCCGGAGTTCTTGGCCACTTCGGCAAAAGCCTCGTCCGTGGTCCGGACCATTACCGTGCCCTGGCCGATCTTTTGAATCGTGCCTTCAATCAAGGCGGCCGTGTTCTTGGCCGCTTCGGCGGCCCGCTGAGCCAGATTACGCACCTCGTCGGCCACAACGGCGAACCCGGCCCCCGCTTCACCGGCCCGGGCTGCCTCGACTGCGGCATTGAGGGCCAGCAGGTTGGTTTGAAAAGCAATTTCGTCAATCGTCTTGATGATTTTCCCGATCTCCTGGCCGGACGTTGAAATTTCATCCATGGACCGGGTCACCTGCTTCATCGAATCGCCGGCCCGTTTGACGATCTGGTTGGTTTCCGCCATGAGGGCATTGGCCTGGCTGGCATTGTCCGCGTTCTGTTTGGTCATCGAGGACATTTCCTCGAGCGATGCCGACGTCTGCTCCAGGGCGGCCGCGTTCTCCGAGGCCCCTTCCGCCAACTGCTGGCTGGCCTCGGAGACCTGACTCGAAGCGGATGCCACCTGCTCGGCCGCCTCCTGCATGGCCGAGGAGGTCCGTTTGAGCAGAAACGTGATGCCCCGGGCGATGAAAATGGCCAGCAGGATGCCGATGACCAGAGCCGCCACGCCGATGATACTGACGTTCCGCTTGGTGGCCTGGGCCTCGGACAGCATGACGTCATCGGTCATGATGTTCTTTTTGGCCTCCTCCCGGATTTCATTCAGAATCCCCTGGGTCGCCCGAAGGGCGGGCATGGTCTTGGTCGCGTATATCTCCTTGGCCGCCTCCATGCCTCTGACCCGCTCGTCGTTCAGGGCAATGAGCTTGTCGAGTTGGGCCAGGGTCTCCTCGGCCGCCTTTTCCGTGACCTGCTTGAAGTAACCGAGGGCCTCAACCCTCTTCCCTTCGGCGAGAAGCTGGTTGATCCGTGCGGCGCTTTCGTGCAGCGTCTGGTGGTAGCCCTCCATTTTGGACATGATGGCGCCAAAGGCCGGGTCCTTGGTCCGCATCTCCACGACGGCCGGAGAATACATCCATTTCCCCAAACCGCACTGTTTCGGGTCCATGATGACGTCGGCCTTGTTGATCGAGTCGCTTAAAAAAACGTCCTTGACCTTGTGGGTCCAGCGCAGGTGATCGGCCTCCTTTTCCCTCAAAAAACTGCCCAGTTCGACGTCACCCTGCTGAAAGACCTTGCCCAGTTCGATGGCCGATTCGTGCAGCTGTCTATGCGGCTCCTCGATCTTTTTGAACAACGGCGCCAGAGCGGGCACCAGGCTTTCAGCATCTTTCCGGCCGTCACCATACAGCCATTTGCCGAAGGCGCACAAATGGTCGTTCGTTTCGACATCGAGTTTCGTCACGTTTTTGTCCGTGAGCAGGGCGTTGACCTTCGCGGCCCAGTTGAGGTGGTCGATCTCCTTCTGGGCCAGGTTGCCGTCCAGCCGATTGCCGGAAATCACCTGCTCGGCGTTGAAAACGATTCCCCCGACCCCTGTGAAGGACAGGACCACGCACAGGGCCAGAAAAACCAGCACCACGCCAAAACCCACCGCGATCTTCTTGCCAATGGTCATACTCCGCCAATTCATGTTTTCCCCCTTCATTCTTGATCCGTCGTTCTGGCATATGATTCGTCTCAATCAGCCTGCGGCTCCATGAAATGGTCGCCCACCCGATCTTCAGCGGGACGGTTACCCTGCAAGCCCGGATTTCTCACCAGCTTCCTGTCGAGGCCGGGAAATCCTTGCTGCAACGCTCGTTTCGAAGATTTTGGTCCTCAACATATCGGCGAATATGCCCGCGGCCAAAACCTCCTCCAACTTCGCGTTTCGCTAATGATTTCACGACCTCGCGACGCAACCCGATGAGAAATCCGATCTAATCGCTTTGTCCAGGTTCATGCATGTGGGTCTGTTTCGGTTGAGCGTGAGGTGTTTGGACTTCCCGCCTTATAAACATACAATATTCGAGCCAAAATCATGAGAGGGGGCCAGATTGACTCAATAATCTTTTTTATTAATTTTAACTCAGTGTTACACCACAGTCTCCCCGGAAGAACCGAGGCGCCCGCCCCAATAACCGCCTATAACTATTGGACGAATCCAATTCGCCTGGATTCCCGTCCAATCCGGCTCGACGGATGGCGGGCATGGGCGGTACGGACCGGACCATCGCAACCCGGTGCAAGGTCCTTTCTCCAGCCCGAGCGGCCGGAACGTGGCTGGGGATCAGGAGTGGGACAGCCTAAGGAGCGGCCAGAGGGAACCCGTGGGTTTCGAACATGATTCGGGCCGTTTCCCGGGAGGTGTATCGGGGACGCCAGCCCAGGAGCTCCTTGGCCCGTGTCGTGTCCAGTACCCAGGGGTACATGGTGTAGTTGACGATACCCTCGGGCGCCTCGACCGTAGGTATCCGCAGCCGCCACAGAAGCCAGATCAGGCCGTACATGAACCAGCGCGGCATTTTGATCGGGGTTTTGCCGATCATGGCCCCCACTTCCGAAGCCCGCATGAGGCCGTCGCCGGCCGCGTTGAATGCGCCGGGGACCTTTTTCTCGATGAGGAGGACGAAAAGCTCGGCCAGGTCGTCCTCGTGAACGAACTGCAAGTTGGGATCGCGGCCGTCGATCAGGACGGTTCGGGGCAGGTTTTTCAAATAGCGGGACAGGTAGTTGTCGGTGGTCGGTCCGTAAACGACACATGGGCGGACGATATTGAAGATCACGTCCGGGTGCCGTTCGATGAAGTCGGCGAAATGTCTTTCGTTGAGTCCCTTGTGGTGGGTGTAGTTGAAGCTGGGAGGAAAGAGCCGGATGGGGTCGTCCTCCTTGAGGGGCTCCGGATTGTCCGGCCAGGCGCCGTAGGCCGTGCCGCTGGAAGCGGCGATGACGTGGCCGACCTGGAGTTGGTCGCAGATTTGAAGGATATTGAGGGTCCCGTTGACGTTGACGTCATACATCATGGCTTCGTCGTGGATGGGATCGACGATAAAGGCCAGGTGGACCAGGGTATCGACGTTCCGGCCCCTCCAGAAGTCGATGAGGCCGGGGTCTCGGACGTCCTGTTTCAGGAATTCGAGCTTTTCCGAGGCCACGGTCGGCTCCTTGACGTCCGTGCCCAGAATTTTCTTGCACCAGTCCTGTTTGTCCAGATGGACGATCAAACGCTGGCCGATGTACCCGGCCGCGCCGGTAATTCCCACCGTGCTCATGACGACTTCCTTTCGTCCCGGTAGGGCGGGTCGGGGGG
>JAHJTB010000551.1 GCA_018830135.1 Pseudomonadota bacterium
ATCGTGGACCGGAAGAAGGATATGATCATCCGGGGCGGGGAGAACATCTTCCCGGCCGAGCTCGAGGAGATTCTCTATACGATGCCGGGAGTGGCCGAGGCGGCCATCGTGGGCGCGCCCGACCCGGTTTACGGTGAAAAAGTGATCGCCTACGTTGTCAAGCGCCCCGATTCCGACCTGACCGCGGACAAGGTCAAGGACCATTTCAAGGGCAAGACGTCGTCCTTCAAGGCCCCGGAACAGGTCTTTTTCATTGAGACTCTGCCCAAGAGTCCGGTGGGCAAGATATTGAGGCGGGAGCTCCGGGACCGGGCGGCCGGGCAGGCCTGAGACCGGCCCGGATTCGATCGCGGCCAGGTCGATCGATCAGGCAATTGCGTGGGGGCCCGGGTGACCGGGCCCCCATTTTTTCCCCGTTGCAGAATTTTCGTCATACCCGTATGTTCAATGTAACATTTTATTTCTGTAGCGTCGCCAGGGGGCAGTCCTGGGCGGCGTATCCGACTCATCCGCCGTTTCGGCGGAATTGAAAAGACCAAGGAGGACGGCATGAACCTGAATGCCACGGAGGCGGTCGAAGCCGGGACCCGGATTGTCAGGGCCACCTCGACCTTCGACTGCGGAGGCCGTTGCCCTCTCCGGCTGCACGTCAAGGACAACCGAATCGTGCGGATCGAAGGCGACGACGCACCCGAACCGGACCAGCTCCGGACCTGTCTGCGCTGCCGGGCCTACCGGCAGATGGTTCACCATCCCGAGCGGCTGATGCATCCCATGAAGCGGACCGGGGAAAAAGGGGAAGGACGGTTTGAGAGGATATCGTGGGACGAGGCCCTGGAAACCCTGGCCGGCCGGCTTCGACACGTCCGGGACCATTACGGTCCGGAGAGCATCTTTCTGGCCTCCGGCGGCGGGTACCTGGGCAGCCTGCACAACGGCGGCCGGGCCGCGGCCCGGCTGTTGAACCAGTTCGGGGGGTACACGACGCACTACGGCAACATCTCCTCCGAAGGCGCGGTCTGGGCCTCCCTGACCACCTACGGCTCGGTCATGGTCGGCCACAGCCGCGAAGACCTGATGAACTCGAAACTGATCGTGCTCTGGGGCTGGGACCCGGCCCGGATGATCTCCGGGACCAACACCATGTATCACCTGATCCGGGCCAAGGAGAACGGCGCCCGGATCGTGTCCGTGGACCCGCGCTATCACGACACGGCCGCCGTCCTGGCCCACGAATGGATTCCCATCCGGCCCGGCACGGACACGGCGGTCATGGTGGCCATGGCCTTTGTCATGATCCGGGAGAACCTGTGCGACCGGGACTTTCTGGATCGGTACACGGTTGGGTTCGACCGTTTCGAGGACTACGTGCTGGGGCGGGAGGACGGCCGGGAAAAAACGCCGTCCTGGGCTTCCGAGATATCGGACGTGCCCGTCGAGACCATTGTTCGTCTGGCCCGGGAGTATGCCACGACCAGGCCCGCTGCCCTGATGGACTGCCAGGGACCGGCCCGAAGCGCCATGGGCGAGCAGTACAACCGGTGTGCCTGCACCCTCTGCGCCATGACCGGCAACGTGGGCCGGCCGGGCGGCTCGGCCGGCGGCGGCCTCATGGGCATCCCCGTGGGCCACATGTTCCGCATGTCGGCCATACCGGCGGGAAAGAACCCGGTCGAACTCAAGGGACCCAAGATCAAGGGCACCCTGGACATCCGCGACCGGGTCATCATGCGGGTCCACGTCAACCGGATATTCGATGCCATCCTGGAAGGAAAGGCAGGCGGCCATCCGGCCGATATCAAAATGATGTGGTCCATGTGCAACAACTATCTCAACCAGACCGGCAACAGCAACAAGGCCGCCCGGGCCCTGAAACAGCTTCCGTTCCTGGCCGTCAACGAGCTCTTCATGACCGCTCAGGCCCGATACGCCGACCTGCTGCTGCCGGTGACCAGCGCGGCCGAACGCAGCGACCTGACCCGGCCCTGGCCCTCCGGCCCGTACTTCTGCTTCACCAACCGGGCCATCGAGCCGTTGGGCGAATGCAAGTCCGACCTGGACATCGCCGGCGATCTGGCCGAACGGCTGGGTTTCGAGAACTTCAACCCCTTTACCGAGGACGATATACTCAAGTCCTTTGTCGAGAAGAATCCGGAAACCGGGCCTCTGATCCCGGATTACGATCAGTTCCGGCGGGAAGGCATTCATCGGCTCCGGCTGCCCGAACCCATCATCGCCTTCCGGGAGCAGATCGAAGACATCGAAAACCACCCCTTCTCCACTCCGTCGGGCCGGATCGAGATTTACTCCCGGCGCGTGGAGGAGATGAATCACCCGCTCTGTCCGCCCATACCCAAATACATGCGCACGCCCGAGGACCGTTTCGATCCGCTGGCCGAGATGTATCCCCTGCAGCTTCTGACCCCCCACCCCAAAAACCGGGTCCATTCGGAGCTGTACAAGGTCGATTGGCTTCGGGAGGTCGAACCGCATCGCATATGGATCAATCCGGTCGACGCGGAGCCGAGGGGTATCAAGACCGGCGACGAGGTTCACGCCTTCAACGACCGGGGCAGGGTGGCCATCGAGGCCTGGGTGACCGAGCGGATCATACCCGGCGTGGTCAGTATCTTCGAAGGGGCCTGGTACGATCCGGACGAAAACGGCGTGGATCGGGGCGCCTGCGCCAACACCCTGACCCGGGACGGGTACTCGGGCGGCGGGGCCGCGGTGATGAACACGAACCTGGTTCAGGTTGAAAAGGCGTTGCCCGGTTGACAAAGCCGGAGGCGAAAGATGGCCTCGCCGCGGGTGAAGGAAAACATGGGATTTTTTTTTCGGGACAAGCAATACGCTTTTTCAATGGGCCGACAGTCCGAAATCCATCATGACTATTCGATTAGATGGTTTATTTGGGCTTTCAATGGTTTTCTTCATGAATTTACCGGGATAGGGGAGGAGGAATGATGCAGATCGGCTTTTATTTCGACCAGACCCGTTGCACGGGCTGTAGCGCCTGCCGGGTGGCCTGCAAGGACTGGCACGACATCCCGGCCGGACCCGAAAACTGGATGCGTTTGATATATACGGAACAGGGCCGCATTCCCGAAGTCTTCGTGGCCTACACCATTGCCCCCTGCTGGCACTGCCTGGACCCGGTCTGCGTGTTGGCCTGCCCGGCCGGCGCCATTTCCAAGCGGGAAGGGGACGGCATTGTCGTGGTGGACACCCAGGCCTGCCTGGGCAACGAGGCCTGCGACGAGAAGTGCCGAAAGGCCTGCCCGTACGACGCCCCCCAGTTCGGCCCGGAACCGGGGGCCAGGATGCGCAAGTGCAACTACTGTCTGGACCGTTTCGAAGCGGGCCGGCTGCCCAACTGCGTCGAGGCCTGCCCGGTCCGGGCCCTGGACGCGGGGCCGATCGAGGAACTGGAACGCAAATACGGCAACGACCTTCAGGCCGAAGGGTTCAAATACTTCGAACGGACCAGACCGGCCGTGGTCATCCGGGCCAAGCGGCCCTGACGGGCGGATTCGGGAGTCTCGCATGAACGCATCGCCCCCCTTTCCCGCGGATTCGGAAGTGAGAATCGTCCGGACCACCTCGGCGTTCAACTGCGGCGGGCGTTGCCCGCTCCGGCTGCACGTTCGGGACAACGTCATCATCCGGATCGAAGGCGACGATGCCGCCGAACCGGACCAACTCAGAACCTGCCTGCGTTGCCGCGCCTACCGCAAGCACGTCCATCATCCCGACCGCCTGCTCCAGCCGCAGAAACGGGTGGGGCCCAGGGGCGAGGGACGATTCGAGCCCATTTCCTGGGAGGAGGCTCTCGAAATCGCGGCCGGGGAACTCGAGCGGGTCAAGGAGACATACGGCAGCGCGAGCATCCTCCTGGCGGTCAGCGGTGGATACCTGGGATCGTTGCATGAAGGGGCCAGGGCCACGGGCCGGTTGTTGAGTCTGTTCGGCGGGTATACGACCCATTACGGGAACGTGTCCTCGGAAGGCCCCATCTGGGCGGCCACAACGCAACTGGGCACGCCCCTGACCGGCCACAGCCGCGACGATCTGCTCAACGCCCGTCTGATTCTGCTCTGGGGCTACGACCCGGCCCGGGTCATTACCGGGACCAACACCATGTACGAGCTGGTCAGGGCCCGGGAGGCCGGAGCCCGGATCGTCAGCATCGACCCGCGCTACCACGATTCCGCCGCCGTCCTGGCCCATGAATGGCTCCCCGTCCATCCGGGCACGGACACGGCGGTCATGGCGGCCATGGCCTGGGTCATGATCGAGGAAGGCCTGTGCGATTTTGAATTCCTCGACCGGTACACCATCGGGTTCGACCGGTTTCGGGACTACGTGCTCGGCCTGGAGGACAAAACGGCCAAGACGCCGCGCTGGGCCGCCGAACTGTCCGGCGCCCCGGCCGATCGCATCACCGCGCTGGCCCGGGCCTACGCGACCATCAAACCCGCGGCCCTGATGGATGCCCACGGGCCGGCCCGCAGCGCCATGGGCGAGCAGTTCAGCCGCATGGCCATCACCCTGGCCGCCATGACCGGAAACATCGGACGCTCCGGAGGCGGGGTCGGCGGGGCCTTCATGAACCTGCCTTTCGGCCACATGTACGCCGCGCCCATGATCCCGGGGGTCAGGAACCCGGTCGAAGCCGGCGGACCGTCCCTGCGCGGCTCCCTGGACCTGAACCTGCGCCTGCAAAAACGGATTCACACCAACCGGATATTCGACGCCATCCTGGAAGGGACCCGGGGCGGATACCCGGCCGACATCAGGCTGGCCTGGTTTCTGGGCAACAATTTCCTCAACCAGCTCGGGAACACCAACAAGGCCGCCAGGGCCCTGAAGCAGCTCGAGTTCATGATCGTCTCCGAACTGTTTCTCACCCCGACGGCCCGTTTCGCCGACCTCATTTTTCCCGTGACCAGCGCGGCGGAGAGAAACGACCTGACCCGGGGCTGGCCGTCGGGCCTTTACTATACAGCGGTCAACCGGGCCATCGAGCCGCTGGGGGCCTGCCGGTCGGACCTGGAAATCGCCATGGCCCTGGCCGCAAAGCTGGGGCTGGAAGAATTCGGGACGTTTGACGAAGAAGACTGGCTGAGGACCTTTGTGGAAAAAAACCCGGAAACCGCCACCCCGATACCGGATTCCGGCGCCTTCCGCCGGAAAGGCATCCACCGCCTCCAACCCGCCGGACCCCACGTGGCCTTCAAAGCCCAGATCGAGGACCCGGACCGCAATCCCTTTCCCACGCCTTCGGGGAAAATCGAGATATATTCAGAACGCGTGGCGGCCATGAACGACCCGGCCTGTCCTCCGATCCCCAAGTACCTGCCGACGCCCGAGGACCGGCTGGACCCGGCCTCGAAGTCATATCCGCTTCAACTGGTATCGCCTCATCCCTCGAACCGGGTCCATTCCGACATGCAGAAGATCGACTGGCTGGTGGAAGCAGACCCTCACCGGATATGGATCAACCCGGCCGACGCCCGGACCCGGGGCATCGCCGAGGGCGATGCAGTCCTTGCCTTCAACGACCGGGGACGGCTTTCCATTCCGGCCAGAGTCACCGAACGCATCATGCCCGGTGTGGTCTGCATCTTTGAAGGGGCCTGGTTCGATCCTGACGAAAACGGCCTCGACCGGGGCGGCAACCCCAATGTTCTGACTCCGGATACGTACACCCGGGGCGGCGCTTCGATTTTCAACACCACCCGGGTTCAGGTCCAAAAGGCCTGAGGCCCGAGGCCGCGCGGGCGGCCGGGGCTTTATTTCCGTCCGGTTTTATATTATGTTGAAAAGACCCGATAAGAAACCGAGGCGAGGACGAAAGTGAGCGATTCAGGGACCAAGGACCGTCAAGCGATTTTCGAGGGCTTGAGCGAGCAGGACCGCAACACGCTCTACAGCCTGGCCCCCATCAAAATGCTGGCGCCGGGCGATATTCTGATCCGGGAGGGTGATACGGACCAGACCGCCTATGTGGTCCTGGACGGGAAGCTTCGGGTCGTTCGGGACATGGGCGGCCAGGAAGAGGAGATCGCCTTGCTCCAACAGGGCGACTGGGTCGGTGAAATCGCTTTTACCATGCTGGTTCCCCGGACCGCCTCGGTCGTAGCCGCCGAAAAGTCCCGGGTCATGGCCCTGCACAAGTCCACCCTGAACGCCCTCAACGAAAAGACCCAGTTGTACTTTTTCAAGCGGCTCAACGATCTGGCCAGCGCCCGAGTCGGCGATCTGGCCCGCAAGGAAAAGGACCTCCACGGCACGGCCCGGCAACTCGTCGATTACATCCAGACGACCCGCCAGCGGACCCGGGCCGAGTATGCCGCTTCGGACATGATCCAGGGGGTCATCGGCAAGACGCCCCGGCTGCCGGACTTTGCCCGAGACCTGATCGTGGGCCTGGTCGAAAAAAAGCAGTCGCCGGCCGAGGCGGCGGAGAAGATCAAGACCGGGGCCGAACCGGCCGAGACGGTTCTTCGGATCGCCAATTCGCACTACTACGGATTTCAAAATCCGCTGGCGGACATACGGGACGCCATGGCCTTTTTGGGATTCAACGAGGTCTATCGCCTGCTCATGACCGTGGGGATCAGACGGACCATGCCGGACACCCCGTTCTTCCGCAAGCTCCATCGGCACGCCGTCGTGGTTTCACACCTGGCCTTCCGGCTGTCCCAGGCCTCCCAGGTCGGCCGGCCCATCGAGATCGCCACGATCGGCCTGATGCACGAACTGGGGCTATGCGTCCTTCGCCGGCTGATGGAAGCCAACCCCAACCTCGGAGTCTTCATCCAGGCCATGGACGGGGCCTTGATGGGCGCCCTGCTTCTGGAGTCCTGGGACCTGCCGCCGGCGATATGCCAGGCGGTCGAATATCAATGCCATCCCGAGTTCGCGCCGCCGGCCCGGCTGCCCCAGGATGTACGGGACAACGTTTCCCTCCTGTACCTGGCCCACCTCTGCCACGATCGCATCATGGACGAGGCCGATCCCGGGACCCCGGTCCCCTTCCTGGAGGAATATCTGCGGGTGTTCGGCTGGGGCGGTTCGACCCTGGAGGACGTAACGGCCAGGCGCCTGCTCCCCGGGCTGCTTAAAAAGATCGACACCTACCCCGTCTTTTTCCGCCAGAAACTGGAAGCCCTGTCCGCCGGATAAATCGAGCAAGGGTTCGTGGGGACGAACCCGAATGTAATTGCATCATTCAGCTGTTTCGAAAGGAACGGATCATGAAATCGTCCCGGTTGGACGGCCTCATCGATCGAGTGCACATGAAGATCGGCGCCAAAGGGATGAGGGGGCGTCTCTACGTCCTGATAATTACGGTCATCCTGTTTCTGCTCGGGGGGCTCGTGTTATTCAGCACCCTTGTCGCCCTGGCCAATATCACAAGGAACCGCACGGAGCAGTTGACATATTCGGTGAGTCTCCAAGGCCGGTTCATCGATCAATGGCTGGCCGAGCGGATTCTGGACATCCGGCAACTGGCCGCCCTGTCGGAAATGAAAGATTTCGACCTGTCCGGCATGAAGCAGTGTTTCGATGTCTTTCTTCGGAACCAGAACGAGTTTTACAGCATGGTATTCGTGGACGCGGACGGCATTGCCCGCATCGACATGACCTTCGGGCCTGGTAAAGACCTGTCGGACCGCGAATACTTCATCAAGGGTTCGCGGGGAAAGCCTTATGTTTCCGACGTGCTTATCGGCCGGAACTCGGGTCGGCCGACGGTCATCATATCCCACCCGGTTTATAAGGACGGCAAATTTCATGGCGTGGTGTTCGGCCCGGTCAGCCTCGACGCCCTGAACCAAGTCGTCAAGACCAGCGGTGTCGGGGGGGAAGGCGCGACCTACCTGATCGATGGTCATGGGTTTCTGATTTCCTCGCTCAAGATACCGGAACATTCCGGGGAAACCCCGTATCTGGCCCGGGGAAGCCAGGGACGGCTTCAGCCGAGAACAAGGATCATGGAAGACGCCGGGCGGGGAATCGAGCCAGGGGGGTATTACCAGAATTATCAGGGGCTTGAGGTCATGGGCGTCTATAGTCGGGCCAACCGGGGCCGCTGGCTGGTCGTTGGTGAACTGCTTCGGTCGGAGGCGCTCCGGCCGTTCTGGACCCTCCAGGCGGTCATCCTGGCCTGCGCCCTCCTGACTCTGGTCGCGGCTCTTTCGATCGCTTATCGGCTGGCCCGGTTCATTTCCAGGCCGATTGAATCATTGGATCGCGGGACGGAGTTGATGAAAAGCGGTCGTTACGATCACCGGATTTCCCCGGACGAGATGCAGTACGCTCCGATCGAGGTCCGATCGCTTTGCCGGTCGTTCAATCTGATGGCCGAAACAATCGAACAGCACATTGCCCGGATTCAAACCATGGCCACCACCGATCAGTTGACCGGTGTGTTCAATCGCCGGCATTTGATGGAGCAGGGCAAGACGATGCTCGAGGTCTGCCAGCGGGCAAGCCAGCCATGTTCCGCCCTGATGATCGATATCGATCACTTTAAAAAGGTCAATGACAACTATGGCCACCCGGTGGGGGACCGGGTGCTGAGACATGTCTCCGGCCTGCTGGCCGATGGGCTGCGAGGCTCGGACTTGTTGGGGCGATATGGCGGGGAAGAGTTCGTGGTCGTGGCCACCAACGCCGATAAGCATCAGGCCGGGGTTTTCGCGGACCGAATTATTAATCGGATCAGGTCCACGCCCTTTCGGGAAGACGGAATCGAACTGAATTGTACGGTCAGTATCGGCGCGGCCGAGTTCCGACCGGACCATGACGGCGCGGACATTTTCGAATCCATGCTTTCTGAAGCGGATCAGGCGCTTTATAAGGCGAAAAACAACGGTCGCAATCAGGTTGTCGTTGGTTGAGATGCACTTCGTGACTCGACCCGCTTCGCCTGCTCCCACTCCTTGGGACCAAGAAAGCGATTTCCCCGTTCGGCTGAGCGGTCATGAAAAAAGACCGCCCCTTTACCGGGTGAGCGGTCCGATTGTCATTCGGTGCTGGCGGCAGCAGGGCGAGCAAACAGCCTCCGCCGCCACCAGGTTTCCAGGGTGTCGGCCGCCGCGCTGTAACTGTACCGGATGTCCGATGAGCGCGGGTCCGGGCTGTGTGGATCAGTAATCAGTAGATTTCGAAGAATTCCCGGGCCACGGTCTGGCCCGAGATGGACAAGACCACGATGTATTTGCCCGGCTTCCAGTTCCCGGGATTCTCCCATCCCCAGCCCATGTAGTTGGACCATGATTTCCAAGTGCTTTCGATCCAGCCCGGGTTGTCCTGTTCGGCCAGGAGGCTGCCGTCGGGCCGGTAATAGGCTGCATGGACCACGAAGTCCTTGCGATAGCCCAGCGGCTTTTCCAGATTCAAACCGATTTCCCAGTTGATGAAGCGGGCCCCCCCCTTCGAAAATCGGGTGCTATATTGGCGCTGGTTGGCGGGAAGTACACCCCGTCCGGACTCGTAGAACCTGAGCCGGATGTTTTTCCCTCCGATGGCTTCGAGGATGTTGGGTTGGTACGACGGCGAAGACACGGATGCCACCTGGGTGCGTTCCCGTTTCAAACGTTCCTTTTCAGCCTCCAGGCGGGCCTGCTCTTCGGCCAGGCGTTGCCGCTCGGCCTCGACGCGGGCCCGATCGTCCGCAAGCCCGTCCGGCGCTTTGCTGGTGTAAGCGGGGGCCGCCTGGCCCGGAACCAGGAAAAAGTCGGGCAAAGGTGAGTGGTTGATCCAGGGGACCTGCTGGTTTTGGGAGGCCGACATGACTTCACGGCCGACCCGGTTGAACAGGTTCGTCAGCTCGACGCCGGGCTGATCGAGGTAGGCGAGCAGTTTCGAGGTGTAGAGCCCGTTCCTGGATACGCCGTCCTGGGCCACCGAACCCGGGGCCGTGGCAAAAGCGATCAGGGAGCCGGGCGGGGCGTTCATCTGGGCCAGCCCGCCCCGGACCGCTCTCAGGCTCCGGAAGGGATTGTTGCGGCAGGCGTCGAGGATAACGATGTTCAGCCGGTTTCCGGCGTAGGACATGGCGTCCAGGACGTAGTTGGCCGAGATGCACTGGTCCTTGACGTCGAAATCCCTTTGGATATCGGCGTCCACCGGCACGAGGTAGTTTTCGCCCTCGAGTTGGAGCCCGTGCCCGGCGTAGAAAAAGAGGCCCACGCCGCCTTTCTTGATCCGGTCCCCGAAGTCCCGGACGGCGCTTCTGAACTGAACACGGCTGACGTTGACCTGCTTGATGACCGTGAATCCCAGTTTCGTCAAGGCCGCGGCCATGTCCTCGGCGTCGTGGGCCGGGTTGCGCAACGGTGTGTTTATATAGTCGCTGTTGCCGATGACCAGGGCGTTTCGGGGCTCCGCGGCCGCTTGCCCGGCGCTGGAGAAGGCCAGGATCAGGGCGGGTATAACCAACAGGGCCGGCAAGTATTTCCTTTGCATCATGCCCCCTTCGTTCGAAAAGGCCTGCCTGGGCCGGAAATCGGCCCAGGTTATGATATCCAAGGACGGAGTCGAAGGCAACAAGCGAAAAGGGCTGGCCGTTACCGGCCAACCCTTTATTTTCACTGGTCGGGACGACTGGATTTGAACCAGCGACCCCAGCGTCCCGAACGCTGTGCTCTACCAGACTGAGCCACGTCCCGACATCAAGGCAGATTACCGAATTCCGGAGCGGATGGCAAGAAAAATCCGCGAACCGTTCCCGGGGGAACCGCCGGCGGGGCCGGCGCCTCTATTTATCGAGTTCATCGAGCATCTTCTGTTGGGTCCTGGTGTGGGCGTTCATCTGGGCGGCCACTTCCTTGGAGACCCGGATGAGGTCGGCGGGGGTCATGAGATTGGGCAGGGACTTGCCGCTGCCGGACCGGGTCCCCGCGGTCGCCCCCGCAGCCCCACCTCCGGCCACGGGCAGACCCAAACCGGAAATCTGTTTGGACAGCCACATCGAGTAGATGGTGTAAGCCCCGGCCATGAGGACCATGGCCAGGCCGACGCGGACCAGAATGCGGAACATGAATCCGCCCTGGAACCGCTTGAGCAGCCGGGATAGAAAGTAGAAGAGGATGACGCCGGCGAAGACGTAGCCCACGACGACGGCCTTCTGGGTTTGGAGAAAGGAGGCCAGCGCGTCGCGGACCCGGCCGATCCGGGGACTGGCCACCTGTTCGGCCTTGCGTTTGATCTGGTCGACGACCTGGGTCGGGGAGGTTTTTCGTTCCTCCATGACCATGGTCTCGACCGGCCCTTGATGGTCTTTGGGAATCTGGCCCGGGTCCTGGACGAAGTGGGTCGTCCCTTTTTTGTCCTTGTACTTGTAAATGGTCTGGGCGTCTGCCCCGGCCGGGCCGAGGCATATCGCCAGAAGGAATACCCAAAGGCAGGCTGCGAATCGAAACCCCCTCATGTCCGAACCCCCTTTCGACCGCTTCGGTATTATTAGTCCAAATCCGACGGCCTTTCAACCGGGAATCCGGCCGGTTCCCCCGGTCCCCGGTTCGGGCCGGTTCTCCCGGCCCGGATGTCGGCCGTGATTCGGGCATAGGTCGGTTCATCCACCGGATAGAAGGCCAGCAGGGCCATGCCCGCCAGGATCAGACCCAGCGGGATAAAGGACATCATCAGCCGCAAGCCGGTCAGGGCTTTCAGGCTTTGTTCGGCGTGAGGCATGTATCCCACCAGGTCCAGCCCGAGGCCGGCCAGCAGGCCGGCCAGGGCGGCGGAGAGCTTGAACGTAAAAAAGAAACAGCCGAAAACGATCCCCTCCCGGCGCAGGCCCGTTCGCCATTGGCCGTATTCGACCGTGTCCGGCATCATGGCCCAGGGGCAGAGAAAGGCGGCCGAAAGGCCGGCTCCGCATACGACCAGCAGAAGAATGGTCTTAATAATTTCGGATTCGCCGGTAAAATATATCCCGACCAGCGACCCGCAGACGATCAGCATGCCGAACTGATAGGCGAACCGTTTGCTGAACCGGTTGGAAAGATAGACGTAAAAGGGGATGAGCAGGGCCGAGGTGATGAACAGGGCCAGGAAGGCCGCGGGAATCCAGTTTTCCGCCCCCAGGTTGTATTTAAAGTAATAGTTGACCAGGGCGGCCATGATGTTCATGGCCACGTTGAACAGGAGCGTGGAGGCGGCCAGGGTCAGAAAGGCCCGATTGGACAGGACCAGGGCCGCGCTCGTCCTGAAGGGAAGACGGGGGGGCGCCTCGGCGCCGACCCGTTCCTGGACCGAAGCGAAGGTGATCCACAGGCCGGCCGCCACCACCAGCCCGTACAAGGCGCCGACCGCCCGGAATCCGGCGACTTCGTTCGGAAACCATGCGGCCAGAGGCTTGGTCGCCCCGGCGGCGAACAGGGTGCCGAGGATGCCGAAAACGACCTTGTACCCGGCCAGACTGGAGCGTTCCCGAGTGTCGCGGGTCAGGGTCGCGGTCAGGGAGGTGTATGGAATATTGACCAGGCTCATGGCCGTGAAGAACAGGATGAACGTCCCGAGAGCGTACCAGATCCTCGACCCGGCGGTCAGGTCCGGTGAGGCGAAAAGCAGGAAAGTGGTCAGTCCCACCGGCGCGGCGCCGAACAGGATATAGGGCCGTCTGGCGCCCCAGCGAGTCGAGGTGCGGTCGGACAGGCCGCCTACGATAGGGTCGAAAATGCCCAGGGCCAGGCGTCCGAACATGAGGATCATCCCGGCCGCGGCCGCCTCGATCATGAATACGTCGGTAAAGTAGTAGAGCAGGTAGAAGGAGGCCAGATTGAAGGCGGTCTGAATCGAAAAATCGCCCAAGCCATAACCGAGCTTCCGGCCGACTGAAAGCCGGTCCGATCCGGCGGACAGAGAGCTCATGGGGCAAGCCTCGCCCGGCCGGCCGTCGGCCGGGCGAGGTCGGTATTCGAATCAATAAACCGGTTGTGGCCCGGCCGATGGTTTGGCTTGCGCTTCATTTCCGGGTTAAATACCGGTCCCTCCCGCCCTCCGTGGATCAGGCCTCGCTTCGCGACTTGGCCTTTTCCAGTTCCGAGGTCCAGTACTGGTTGGCCATTTGATAGAAAAACCGATTGTCCTCGAAAAACGGCGCGCTGGCCGCCTGTTCGGCGGCCTCGGTCACGTACCCCAGTTCGGCCGTCTCCCGGCCGGCCCGGATGAAACCGTCCATGGCCCGGCTGTAGGTCTCGGGAAAAAACTCCCTGGCCACGATGGCCTCCGCGGCCGGGCGCAGCAGCTCGCCGACGATCATGTTCCGGTAAGGGCGGCGCAGCATGTCCAGCAGGGCTCCGAAATGGTCGGTTTCCGGGAACCCGCATACGGAAATGATGACCAGACGCACGTTGCCCTTGTACCGGGCCGGGTGGCTGGTCAGACCGTTTTCACCCTCGATGAGGAACGGTTCGGCCAGCGGCACCGTCCGGTCCAGGAAGTCCTTGAACAGGCCGGTGACGGAAAAGAAATACAAGGGCACGGCGTAAACCCACAGGTCGGCGGAGATCAGTTTTTCGAGCAGCGGGGGCATGTCGTCCTTCTGCATGCATTGGCCCGGCGTTTTCGTCCAGCAATGGAAACAGCCCAGGCAGTGCCCGATGTTCAATTTGTTCAGATAGACCACTTCGGACTCGACCCCGGCCCCGGTCAGGCCTTCCAGATACTTATCCAGGCAGTGATCGGTCCAGCCCTTCCGGCCGCGTGGACTGCCCTGGATGACCAGGGCCTTTTTCACCGGGCCGAAATTACGGGTGGTCGCTTTTCTTTCTTCATCCCGAGTCATAGTTCCCCCTTCAGCCATGATTCCCCCTTCTTGGCCGGCCGTGATGAGGGGCCGTCCCCGGATTTCAGACTTCGACGACCGTGACCGCCAGGGGCGTGCGGGCCAGCATCTCGCCACCGTGGGCGGTCACGCGGACCGGACACTCCAGGCGCATGCCGCCCACCCCCGGCACGGTCATGGACAAAAAGCCGACTTCGACCACGTTTTCCTCGAGCACGATATGAATGAATTCCTCGCTGTTGCCGATGGCCGGGTACCACTCGTGCCCGAGCACGCCCAGGCCGTGTCCGAAGAAGGGCACGGTGTAGGGCAGATAGCCCGAAGCGTCCAGCACGTCGTTGACAGACCGCCAGACCTCGCCGATGGTCGTCCCGGCCTTCATGGAACCAACCAGGGTCTCGGCCGCGACCAGGTAGGCCTCGCACAGCTTCCGCTGTTCGGCCGAAGGTCGGCCCAGGATAAAATTATGAGACAGGTCTGACATATAGGTCCGATAGGCGGGGTGAAAATCCACCAGAACGGTGTCCCCCTCCTGGACCAGTTTGCCGCTGGGCTGGGTGGTTCCGGTCATGGGATACGAGGCCCGGTATCCGGAAGCGACCTCGGACGATCCGGTCACGGCCCAGTGGTACTCGCTGCCCAGCCGTCGCAGTTCATGTTCGCCGATACCGGCGATTTCGGTCTCGCTCAGGCCGGGGACCAGGGCATCCCGGACCCGGTCGATCGCCGAATCGGCCATGGCCGCCGCCTGCCGCATGAGCACGATTTCGCCGGGCTCCTTGACGTAGGATGCCCGGTCGATCACGCCCGGGGCGTTGACGAAGCGGGCTTCGGGCAGGGCCTCTTTCAGAAAGTCGTACTCGGTGGCGAACAGATACCCGGTATTGCCCCGGGGCGAATGACCCAGCTCGACGCCGATGACGGAACGCTCCCAGCCATGGGTCATGATCTGATGCACGACCAGGTCCATCATGTCCATCCCCGGCACGGGCGCGTAGGCCAGGACTTCGTCCAGCCAGGACTCCCGCAGGACCCGTTCCTGGTCGATCAGAAAGTTGACCAGCCCGACGTACCCGTCCCGGGAAAGCAGGGCCGCGGCGCGCCAGGGCACAAAGGCCCCGGCCACGAAGGTCACGCTGACCATACGCGTGCCGATCAGGACGTCGACGCCGTGGGCGTCCATTTCCTGCCGGATACGGTTCATGCGCTTGTGAAAATCGATATGCACGTTCATGCGCGCTCTCCCGGCGTGTGAATGTGTCTTCGGACCGGCCCGGGTCGCCTCCAAGGGACCCGAAAGCCTTGTAACCCGAGGCAGGAGCAACAAAGATCGAAAACGTATTATATCAGGTTTTTCCGGTCCGGGAAGGCAAAAGCCGGGAGCAGGGCATGCTGGCCAGTGACGGGATGCGGTTTATGACCGCCCGGATGCCAGAGGCCGGGCGGCCGTGTGGAGTCCACTCGTTTTCTGTTCATTGTGCAGGCGAAGCGGGCGCTACCGATCGGGCGAACCGGTCAGGTAGAAGGCCGCCCAGAAAAAGGGCTCCGGGTATGTCGCCATCAGCTCGATCTGGGCCTGCCGCAACGCCTCGGCCGGCGGGTGTTCGGCCAGGGCCCGGTAAAAACCTTCCATGAGTTCATAAGTCGATTTGTCAGCCACGCTCCACAAGCTGGCCAGGACACCGCCGGCGCCCGCGTAAAGAAAGGCCCGGTTCAGGCCCTGGACTTCGTCGCCGCCTTCCAGTGCCCCTACACCGGACTCGCAGGCGCTCAGGACCACCAGCCGGGGATTCATGGTCAGGGAGAAAATTTCCCAGGTCTCGAGCCGGCCGTCATTTTTCCGGTCCCCGGTCAGCATAAGGGCCGATTTCAGGGGCTGGCGCGAGTCATACACCCCGTGAGCCGCGACGTGGATCAGACCCGTTCCGACCAATTTGCGCTCCTTGAGTGCCGTTTCGCTGGCCTGGCCGCCGGTCAGGACGGTCTTGCGCTCGAACCGCCCGGCAATGGTCCGGACCTCGGTTTCGGCATACTTGAGGGAGAGTTCCGGATCACCCAGATCGGGGTTGCCCAGGGCCAGTAGAGACCGGCCGTCCCGGGTCACGGCCTTGTCCAGAAAAAACAGGCTCGAGGCGTTGGGCAGGATGCTGATGACGTAGTCCTGAATCAGAAACCGGTCCGGGCCCTGGGGCAGGCTGGCGAAGGGCAGGTAATGGAGGCTGCCGCTGGGGACGATAATCAGGTTGCGCTCGCCGGTCAGGCGCTCCCGAATCGGGTGGATCAGGGCCCGAACCAGTTGCTCGCCGAGCATCCTCCGGGTGGCCCGTTGACGATCCACCACGGCCCGCCGGTAGTCCGATATCAACGCGTTCAAGGCATCGGCGCCCATGTCCGAGGCCGAGGCCGATACGCCCCGTTTTGCAACCACCCAGACCAGAATGCGGGTCCGGTCGATAAAATAGGACAGAAGCACGGTTCGGCGATCCAGGCGGCCCATGATTTTCTTTACCGGGACCGTGGCCACCGAGGTCGTGGCGACGAACTCGAGACTTTGGGCCTTGATGGCTTCGATCACCTCGGCCCGTTCCCGCTGCAGTCGTTCGTAGTCATGGAAAACGGCCGCCCGGTCCGGACCTTCGATGGTTTTTAGCCTGCGGGCCGTAACCCGGATGCGGACGTCCAGGGACCGTTCCCGTTCGACCAGCTTGGGATCGACGCCGGCCTTGACCCGAATCTTCCGGTCGGCCAGCATGTCCAGAAAGGCCCTGGCCTTGGCCCGTTCCAGGTAATCGAATCCGGCTTCGAGGCGGCCGGTGTCGTAGCAGAGATTGATCATGCGGGCGTAGACTTCCTGGACCGAGGCGGCAAATATCTTTTTCAGGGCCTCTTCCCCGAGCCGGGAACGGGTCTGTTCCAGGGCATCGATCGCCCGGGCCAGGACCCGGAATGCCTCGTCAGATCGCCCCCGATCGGCCAGGACCGCCCCCAGTTGGTACCCGGTCCGCCAGACGATGTCCAGGGCCCCGAACTGCTCGGCCTGGTCCATGAACGACTCGAAGGTCTTGACCCGGTCCGGTCCGATCTCGACGCCGGGGGCCGTCAGGTCGGCCTTGGCCCGCAGGGCCTGGTTGATCATCAGCCCGAACGGCCGGTTCGCCTCCTGGAAGGCCTCCCGGCCGGCCTCGAAATGCCGGGCCGCTTCCTCCCGCCGGCCCAATTCACCGAGCACCGCGCCGATCATGGTCCTCGAGTATCCGACGCCATCCAGGAAGATCGGGTCCAGGGTCACGAACTGCCCGTAAAATGGGTCTTTGACCACTTTCCAGACCCGGGAGATCAGGGCGTCGGCGGATTCGAGGGATTCGAGGGCCTCGGCCGGACGTCCGGCGAAAAAGTGCAGGGTGCCCAGGTTGGTCCGGGCATGGAGCAGGGCCTTTGTTTTGCGGAATAATTCCGTCAGTTGCTTTTTGTTTGGCGGGGAAGCGAAGACCGTCGGAAAATCGAAGTCCGCCAGGGTTTCAATGGCCCGCTGATAATGCTCGCGGGCCTTTTTCGTGTCGCCCAGGAACATGTAGACGTCCCCCAGGCCGGCGTCGATCTCGGCGGCATCGCCGTGCAACCGTTCGCCCAGGGCGTGGGCCTCCCGCAAGCGGTCCAGGGCCTGGCCGTAAAGGGCCAGTTCCCGCTCGATCCAGCCCATCCGTTCCAGGCAGGCCAGCATGCCCGCTTCCTCTCCCCGGCGCTTGTAGTCGTCGTAAGCCCGGCCATAGGCGGCCAGGGCCGGCTCATACTCGCCTTCGGATTCCAGGGCTCGCGCCTGATTCAGGTCCTGGTTGGGCGTGACCAGGTAGGCGGATAGCGGCTCGGCCGCGCCGGCTGGAAGCGAAAGGGCCAGGAGCAGCCATACCGCGGCGGCGAAGCGCGCCAAAGGTATGCCTGTCGAGGCGATCGGGGGAAAAAGCCGCATGAGATGCTCCTGGAACCGGACCGTAGCGACAGGCGAGCCGTTCGGTCCTTGGGTTTGATCCATTATAAGCGACGCGGCCCGGTTTTTACAAACCGAGGGCCGACGGCCTGTCATTATGGGTATGAACGTGGGCCTATTGGATTCCAGCCGTTCGGGCGGCTCGGAATCGCCCCGATTACTGCGGAGGCCCGGCGTTTTGCGGCCAGGGCTTGTCGCTTTCGGGCAAAAAAGGTATGATCCCGGGTGATCGACACAACCTGACGAAATGAATGTTCACGGGAAGTCCCCCGGAAAGGCGGCGCTATGTCCGACGAACTGGTGGTTCTTTTATCCGAACTGAAGAAGACCGAAGCCCTTGAAGTCGTGGCCAGAAGGCTCGAGCGCGGCGACGACCCCATGCGGCTGCTCGACGATGCGCGGGAGGCCATGCGCATCGTGGGCCGGCGCTTTTCGGAAGGCACGTATTTCATCCCGGAACTGGTCTACTCCGGGAAAATACTGGAAGCGGTGGCCGAGATCGTCAAGCCCAGGCTGACCCGTGGACCGACGACGGCCCCGATCGGCCGTTTCGTCCTGGGCACCGTGGCCGGAGACCTTCACGACATCGGCAAGAACCTGGTGGCCTTCATGATGGACGTCAACGGGTTCGAGGTTCACGATCTGGGCGTGGACGTTCCTCCACGGGCCTTTGTGGACAAGATCGCGGAGGTGAAACCCCGGATCGTCGGCCTGTCCGGCTTTCTGACCTCGGTCTACCAGGCGATGAAGGATACCGTGGACGCCATTGCCGAAGCCGGTCTCCGGGACCAGGTTCGGATTATGATCGGCGGCGGCGTGATGGACGATGAGGTTCGCCGATACTGCGGCGCGGACGCGTACGGACCGGACGCCATGGCCGCCGTCAGCCTGGCCCGGCAATGGATCGAGGAGCCGATATGACCGACCTGACCGTGGAAAATCTGGAAATATGGGCCTCGGGACAAGGGGTGAACTTCGTCAGCGACGAGGCCGAAGCCGGTTACCGGGCCAGAGCCGGACGCATCGCCGACGTCATTCAGCTCAAGGTTCCGGACCGGGTGCCCGTCGTTCCCAGCTTCGGCATGTTTCCCTACCTGGACAACGGCCTGACCTGCGAAGAGGCTCTTTTCGACTACGACAAGGCCGACCGGGCGGCCATGAAGACCCTGCGGGACTTCGAGCCGGACATGTTCATCGGTTCCGGATACGCCTTCCCCGGCCCCATGTTCGAGGCCCTGGGCTATCGGCAGCTTCGTTGGCCTGGGCGGGAGATACCTGCTCACTACATATATCAGTTCGTGGAACGGGAGTACGTCTCCGCCGACGAACTTTACCATGGGTATCTGGACGACCCCTCGGATTTCATGCTCCGGGTCTATCTGCCCCGGACCTGTCAGGCCCTGGGACCGTTGGCCCGGATGCGGCCTTTTGCCGAGTCCTTCGGCTACTACCTGACCATGGCCGGCTCCTACGCCTACTTCGGTCGGCCTGAAGTCCAGGCCGCGCTCCAGGCCCTGATGAAGGCGGGCGAAGAGTCCCTCAAATGGGTCGGAACCATCGTCAAACAGGCCCAAACGATCATGTCCCTGGGATTTCCCACCTTCTGGGGCGCTTCTTCGGCCGCGCCCTACGATCTGGTGGGCGACTGGTTGCGGGGCACCACGGGCGTGATGATGGACATGTTCGAACATCCCGAGGAGCTTCTGGCCGTCATGGACCGACTGGTGCCCCTGGCCGTGCGCCTGGCCACGGAACATGGCGGACGGGGCGGCAACCCCATCGTGGGTTTCATGCTCCATAAAGGAGCGGACGGCTTCATGTCTCCGGACCAGTTCCGGACCTTTTACTGGCCCCAACTCAAGGCGGTCATGCTGGGGCTGATCGAGCGGGGCCTGGTGCCGATGCTGCTTTTCGAGGGCGAATATACCTCGCGCCTGGAAACTATTGCCGACATACCCAAGGGCCGGTGCATATACTGGTTCGAAAAGGTGGACTGGGCCCGGGCCAAGGCCGTGCTGGGGGACCGGGTCTGCCTGCGGGGCGGGGTGCCGCCCTCCCTGCTTTTTTCCGGCCGGCCGGATCAGGTCCGGGACCGGGTCCGGGAACTCATCGACACCGTAGGGCACGGCGGAGGATACATCGTGGACTGCGGTATCTGGTTCGACGAAGCCAGGCGCGAAAACGTACGGGCCATGGTGGACTTCAGCAAATCGTACGGCGTCTATGACTGACGCCACGATATTTCCCTACCATTAATATTTCTTTCCTCCGTTCACGTGCGATTTGGCGCGCAAATTGCTATTTTGTTTTCAGGGGGTAACAACCGCCTTGGGGCGGGGAGGAGGAGGTGCGCCGAGCAGCGGACCCCGGACGGGGACCGGTGCGGCGGTATGAACCATGAGAGACAGCAGGAGGATGGAATCCGGGGATTCCCTGGCCGAACCCGAAGCCGAACGCAGGCGGACCGACCGACGCGGCGGGGACCGGCGCCAGGATGACCGAAGGCGGAACGAGAGGCGGAGATCCCCACGCCGGAGAGCGGAACGAAGGCGATCGATGCGGCGCGGAATCAGGCACGGCGTCGGGCCGACCGGCCTGGCATCACTTCTTTCGCCGGAAGAGCAGGCCAGCATGCGGGAACTGGCCCGCTGTCTGTTCGACATGGAAGACGGAGACGCATCGGAGCCGTCAGACCCGGTGCGACAGCCGGCGGGTGTCCGATCCGAAAGGATAAATATGGACAGACGGAGCAAACCGAGGTAACCTTCCGGGCCATGTACCGACGCAAGATCGCATGGCTGCTGTTCGGTTGGCTGGCCCTGATTCTTGTCGCGGCCGGGAATGTCGCGGCCGGCTCACCCAAGACCTTTCTTTGGGAAGTTGGAACCGGAACGGGACGGGCCTATGTCCTGGGCTCGATCCATTTGGCCAAACCGGACATCTATCCCCTGGACTCTCGTATCGAATCGGCCTTCCAGCGCGCCGACGGCCTGGCGGTCGAGGCGGATGTCCGCAGCCTGGACCCGGCCCGAATCGGTCGGGCGCTCAGGGATTATGGCCTCTACCCCGAGGGACAGACCCTCGAGGGCAGCCTGCCGTCCCCCATCAAGGCCATGATGCAGGCCAGGGGCCTGGATATGGCCCGTCTCAACCCCCTCAGGCCCTGGCTGGCCGCGGCGACCATCCAGGCGGAGGAGATCGCCAGGCTGGGACTGAGCGAGGAATACGGAATCGACCTGTATTTCCTGCAAAAAGCCGCCGCGTCCGGCAAGCCGGTCCGCGAACTGGAAAGCGTGGACTACCAGTTCGAACTGCTGGGCAGCCTGTCGCCAGGGGAGCAGGTCCTGTTTCTCAAGGCCACCCTTCTCGAACTGGACGACATGGCCGACGGCATCGAGTCTCTGATGGATGCCTGGCGCAACGGAGACGCCAAACGGTTCGAGGAGCGGTTTTTCGAAAAATACGCCAAGCAGGTCGAGTTCCATCCTTTGATGGAAAAGCTGATTTTTCAAAGAAACGACTTGATGTGCGCCCGGATCGAGGAACTGGCGCGCTCCGGCCGGACATGGTTCGTGGTGGTCGGGGCCGGCCACCTGGTCGGCGAGCGGGGTCTGATCCGGATGCTTCAGTCCAAAGGCTACACAGTGGACCAACGATAGAGAAGAAAGAAGAAGGAAAGAAATCAAGCCCATGCAAAAATTATTCGTGCGGGCCGCACTGGCGTTCCTGGTGTTGCTCGTCGGATTGACCGGCGGCGCGGCCGCGGAAACCCAAAGCCTCCTGTCCGCGGTCCAGAAAAAATACGCGGGCGTCAAGACATTGACCGCCGACTACGAGCGGACCACCTCGACCGGATCGCTCGACGGCGTGTTCAAGACCCGGACCACTCAAACCGCGTCCGGATTTCTGCTGTTCAAGAAACCGGCCAAACTCATACTGAACCAGGGCCAGCCCCGAACGGAAAAGATGGTCACCGACGGCCGGACCGTCTGGTGGTTCATCCCCGAGGAACACCTGGTTTACCGCTATCCCCAAGTCGATGTGTACGGACAACTCAAACCGCTGCTGGACTTCCTCAACGGTCTGGGCAGCCTGGAAGGGCGGTTCGAGGTCAAGATCACGCCCGCCGGACCCGGGGAGCCCAAACTCCACCAACTGGACCTCAAACGGCTGGAGCAGGGCCAGGGCCAGGGACCGACCGGAATCACCGTCTGGCTGGCGCCGGAAGACCTGACCCTGGTCCGGTTCCGCATGACGTCCCTCATGGGCGAAACCACGGACTTCAGCTTGTCCAACGTCCGGCTCGATCAATCCTTGGACGACGACATATTCGTTTTCCGCATTCCGGCCGGAGTCCAGGTCCTGGACCAGACCGGGGCCAGGTAGACCGCCAGGACTTCGAGGGCGACCGGCCATCGGGGTCGGGTCTTTGGACCCGACCCGGCAATGCATGTTTTCCATCCGGTGTCGCTTGAGATACCCCAAGGATTGTGATATTGTGAAACGCCAGGAATGAATCAGGCGTGGGGAGGGAAACAGTCTATGAACGTCACAGAGATGAAAAAGCGAGTCCGGGACCTGCTCGATGACCGGGAAGCGGTTATGCTGGCCCACAACTATCAGCGGCCCGAGGTCCAGGACACGGCGGATATGTGCGGCGACTCGCTGGGCCTGTCCATCCAGGCCGGCCGGACTCCGGCCAAGGTCATCGTGTTTTGCGGTGTTCATTTCATGGCCGAAACCGCTTCCATCGTCAGCCCGGACAAGACGGTCCTGCTGCCTCGGCCGGATGCGGGTTGCCCCATGGCCGACACTATTACCGCCCCGGCCTTGCGGGCCCGAAAAAAGGAACTTCCGGGCGTGCCCGTTGTGACCTACGTCAATTCCACGGCCCAGGTCAAGGCGGAAAGCGACATCTGCTGTACTTCAGCCAATGCCGTGGCCGTGGTCAAGTCCATCCAGAGCGACCGGGTCCTGATGACCCCGGACCGCAACCTGGCCCAGTATACCCAGCGATACGTGGACAAGGAAATCCTGCTTTGGGACGGATGCTGCAACATCCACGACCGGCTGACGGCCCAGCAGGTTTCTCGGGCTCGGGCCAGCCATCCCGAAGCCGAAGTGGTGGCCCATCCGGAATGCCGGCCCGAGGTCCTCGACCAGGCAGACGTCATTCGTTCCACCTCGGGCATGCTCGACCACTGCGCCAAAAGCGGGAGAGAGGCCTTCATCATCGCCACGGAAAACGGTATCCTGCACCAGTTACGCAAGCAGAGCCCTGATAAGCGCTTCTACCAGGCTTCACGGAACATGGTCTGTCCCAACATGAAGCTGACCCGGCTGGAAGACGTGATCGAGGCCCTGGAGACCATGGGACCGGTGGTCAAGGTGCCGGAGGACGTTCGGGTCAAGGCCCTCGCGGCCGTCGAGCGCATGCTGGCCGTGCCCCGGGATTGATGGGCCGTCGCATCGGGCGCCTCTTGCCTGAATGGCCCGGACATGGTAGGTTCGGGCGGTATGGTCGGGCCTTTTCGCGGGGCGCGAGAGGTCCGGCGGTTATTGAATTTGACTGGACATCGCAGGTGGAAGGCGGATGCGTGCCGTTATCCAAAGAGTGGCCCGGGCCGGCGTCTTCGTCGAGGACCGGGAGGTGGGCGCCATCGGCCGGGGGCTCATGATCCTGCTGGGCGTGGGCCGCTCGGACGATTCGGATGACGCGGATTACATGGCGCGGAAAATCGTCAACCTCCGGATTTTCGAGGACGAGGGCGGCAAAATGAACCGTTCCCTGCTCGATGTCACCGGCGAGGCCCTGATCGTTTCCCAGTTCACGTTGTGGGGCGACTGCCGCAAGGGCCGTCGTCCCTCTTTCGGAGAAGCCGCGCCGCCCGAAGCGGCCGAACGCCTCTACCTTGAATTTGTCGAGCGGGTCGGCGCCCTGGGCGCGAAGACCGCCACGGGCCGGTTCGGGGCCATGATGCGGGTGCATTTGGTCAATGACGGTCCGGTCACGCTGATCCTGGAGAGTCCGAGGAAGTCATCGTCATGAATGCGGATTACGACGGAAAGTTCGATATCGATCTGAACCCGGGAAACTGGCCGGACGGCCTGCCCCCCTGTCTGATTCGGGTGGACAAGGAAGGCCGGATGACGCATCTGGGAGCGCCCATGATTCACGAGGGTATCAACCGCCTGTTGATGGAGCACGTCAGGCTGGACGAAAAGGGACGCTACATCATCGAGTTCAATGGCCAGCGCTGTTATGTCGATGTGGAGGACACGTTTTTCGTGATTCAGCGGCTGGATCGGGTGGCGGAAGAGAGCGAGTCCTTTTTCGTGACGCTCAACGACGGGACCCGGGAGCGCCTGGACCCGTCCAGCCTGAGTCAGGGCCGTGAGAACGTGCTGTACGCCCGGGTCAAGGCCGGCCGGTTTCCGGCCCGTTTCCTGAGGCCCAGCTATTATCAGCTGGCCGAGTTCATCGTGGAAAAAAACGGTTCTTTCGTCCTGCCGGTCGGCGGGCGAGACTATCCGATTCAATAGCGCCTGTTTCCCAATGTCCCTGATCGTCAATTGCTATTACTGTAATAATGAGAAGACCGTTCACATCGGCGCCCAGGCTCAACTGGGCTGCGAGGCTTGCGGCAGCGCCCGGGTGGTCCTCAAGACCTCGGCCCGCTTCAAATGCGTGCTCTGCGGAAAAAATTTCCGACTGCCGGCCGGCCGTCTGGTTCAGGCCCATCATAACGTGGACGACTGTCGCGGACGTTCGCTCATTCTGCTGGATCACGACGAATGAGAGGCTGACGGAGCCCGGACCGGACTTCTTCCGATAGACATTTCATCCGTAAACCGGGGCGCTCGGGTGACCGCCTCCGGGTCGCCGTTCATCACGCGGGGGGGGCGGTGGCAAATCCGCCGGGTTTGGTTTATAATCTAACTATAATCACATTACTGGCCGAAGTACATGTCATCGGGCTCTTTCAGGTAATCCTTTCACGAGAGGTGGACAGGAGGGTCGCATGGACAAGGTCGAATTTCTATCAAACGTCGAGTTGTTCAAGAATTTAATCGAAGAGGAGCTGGCACAGATCGAGCGTCTTTGCCGGACGGACGAAAAGAACCCGGGCGAGAAGATTTTCCAGGAGGGGGAACAGGCCGGGGACATCTGCATCGTCATCGACGGTCAGGTTGACCTGCGCTTCGAGCTGCCGGGCCGGGACGCCACGGTCGAGCACAATATTTCATCCATCCTCCCGGGCAGGGTCTTCGGCTGGTCGGCCCTGGTTCCGCCTCATATCATGATGCTTTCTTCCTACGCCGGCAGCCGGCCGTGCCGGTTCTATCGGATTGAGGGCAAGGTCCTGATCCGGCTTTTCGAAGAGGAGCCCCGGATCGGATACCTGTGCATGCGCAATCTGACCGGCGTCATCGCCAAGCGGTTCCAACGGTTGGAAGACGAACTCGCCCGGCAGGAAGGCATGAACCTGATGCATAAATGGTAGGCCGGACCCGCCGATCGCAGTCCGGACCGTCTCACCGGGCCGGCGAATCGGCATTTTTCCGCGTTCTTCGGTATCCGGCGCCTGGTCCCCATGAGGCGCCGGATTCCATTTCCTGCAACAAATACGGAATCCTTGCCGGTTATCATTTTGCATGGAGAACCGGTGCGCCGGGAAGGTCTAGTCAAAAGGGCGGTCCGCCTGATGTCTCTCCCGCCCGGACCCGGCCAGGCTTGACGAAATCCGGGCTCCGGTTTATCTACCATGGAATAGACGGATTGGGGAAAAGCGAGGACCGCATCGAACCAGGGGGCCAAGTCAAGCGTCATGATTTCCCGGATATTATTGACGGTGATATGGATATGCCTGGTCGCGGCGGTTCCGGTCCGGGCCGATCAAGGGCGGCTCTACAAGATCGCCACGGTGGCCTGGGCGGGGTGGTCTCCCCTGCACGTGGCCGAGGCCATGGGTTTCTGGAAAGAGGCGGGTATCAGCGTCCAGGTCCGGGACTACGACGATCCCATCGTCATCCTCGAAGCGATCCGGGCCGGCCGGATCGATTTCGCCATGGACATGGCCGGGACCCTGGTCGGGCTCTATATGGCCGACACCCCGGTTCAAGCCCTGGCCGAGACCAACTGGTCGGACGGTGGGGACAAGATCATCGTCAAGCGGGGAGGGGACATCCGCCAGAGCCTGGGACAGACCGTGGGCGTGTTCCTGAACATGCCTTCATGCCTGTATTTCCTCGGGACCTACCTCAAGACCCGGGACCTGAAGATCGGGGATTTCCGAATCGTCGAAGTCAACCCGGAGGACCTGACCGCCCAATTCGTGGCCGGCCGGATTCCGGTCATTGTCAATTACGACCCCTGGGCCACCCTGGCCCTCCGCCAAGGAGACGGCGTCGTCCTGGCCACGTCGGCCCGATTCGAAGGCTGCATCCCGGAATGCCTCTGGGGATACAGGGACCATCTACGGCAAATTCCGGACGAGGATGTCAAAAAACTGCTCCAGGGCTGGGTCCGGGCGGCCCGTTGGGTCAACGAACCGGCCAACTGGCCCGACTATGCCCGCATATTGAGGACGCGCACGTTCAGGGCCAATACACCGCTTACGGACGATGACCTCCGAAGATATTTGGACGGGGTTGGAATTCACGCGCCGGCCTTTATGCTGGAACGAAACCGGAACGGAGGCGGTTTGGAACGGTATCTGGTCTCCCTGAGAGCGTTCCTCCAGGAAAACGGGCTGTTGAAAAAGGACTTCCAGGTTCGGGATATCTTTGACAACCGCCTGATTACAGAGGTGCTGGCGGAGGAGTTGAAAGCGACCGGCCTGCCTGTCCCCGGCGCCCCCCGGCCGTCCGGATCAGCAGGGACCGAACCCGGACGGATCGAGACGGGGGGAAGGGCTCCATGAGGACGATTGCCATTCGTCTGGCCATCGCCTTTTCCTGCGTCATGCTGTTTCTGGTGGCCCAGGCCTTGTTCGCCGACTACAACGCCCAGACCCTTTCCGCGGTCCAGCGTGACGTGCTCCTGGATCAACTCCGGCTCAGCGATCTGAAAAACCGGCTTTCCGGGACGAGGCTGGCCGTTTTCAAAATCTTGGGGACCCTGGACCCGCGGGAGATGGACGGCTTGAAGGCCCAGTATCTTGACCAGATAGGCTGGATCGATCGCCGGCTTCTGGCCCGGGGTTTCAAGCCCGCCCTGGTTCGTGACCACCGGGCGGTTTACGACGAAATCATACGGTTGCATTATGATTTTTCGGTCAAGACCGCCCGGACCCTGATCGACACCCGGTCCCGCAATTTTCATGACGAAATCGTCCGGGGGATAGAAGACCGGACGCGAAGACTGGCCGAATCCGCCCGGACGCAGGTCGAGGCGGCCCGGGGGAAGGCCACTTTGATCACGGCCGGACTGATGGCCAGCGCGCTTTTCGTGGCCCTGCTCTGGGCCCTCATCCTGATGCGGACCCTGACCGATCGACGCCAGGCGGAGGAGGCCCTGCTTGAGAGCGAGGATAAATACCGGTCCGTGGTCGAGCAGGTCAACGATGGCCTGGTTATCCTCGAGGAAGGAATCGTTCGATACGCCAACCAGCCTCTGGCGGCCATGATCGGCGGTCGGATCGAGGACGTGATCGGCCGGCCGGTTTCCGACTTCGTGGTTTTCCGGTCGGAGGACGAGGCCGGCGAGGCGGAAGGCCGGGATGAATCCGACGGGGCGCGCAGCCGGCGATACGAGCGAGGGCTTCGGCGTAAAGACGGCGGCGTGGTCGAGACCGAGATTCATGAGGGCCCTATCATTTTTCAGGGTCGGAAGGCCCGGCTGGCCGTCGTCAGGGACAACACCGCGCGCAAGCGGGCCGAAAAGGCCTTGCGGGAGAGCGAGCAGCGCTTCAAGGACCTTGCGGAACTGTTGCCGGAAACCGTTTTCGAGGTGGACGCCACCGGCCGGCTGACCTGGGTCAATCGGGGCACATACGAAAAACTGGGCTACACACCTGATGACCATATGATCGGGCGCAACGCTGCCATAATGATCATCCCTGAGGACCGGGAACGGAGCGTCGCGACCATGGCCCGCACTCTGGCCGGGGAACGGATCGGGTTGCAGGAATACACGGCGATGCGGAAGGACGGGACCACCTTTCCGGCGATCCTGAACGCCACGGCCATCATCAAGGAAGGTCAAAGCGCCGGCCTCCGGGGATTGATCGTCGACATCACGGCGCGCAAGGCGGCCGAGGAAGCGATCCGGAGGTCCCAGGCCGAATACGAAGACCTGTACGACCACTCCCCGGACATGTTCGCCTCGGTCCATCCCCAAAGCGGGGGCATTATCAAGTGCAATCAGACCCTGGCTTCGGCCCTGGGATGGACCAGGGAGGCCATCGTCGATCGGTCGGTCTTCGATCTGTACCACCCGGACAGCGTGGATGACGCCAGGGCCGCCTACACGACGATGATGGAAACGGGCGAAGTGCGCAATGCCGAACTGGTCCTCCAAAAGCGAGACGGCGAAAAAATCCAGGTCATGCTCAACGCCGCCACGAATCGCGACCCGGACGGCCGCATGGCCAACAGCCGCTTTTCCTGGCGGGACATCACCACGCTCCGGCAGGCCCAGGCGGACCGGTCGCGTCTGGAAAAAGAACTGCGCCAGGCCCAGAAGCTGGAGGCGATCGGGACCCTGGCGGGCGGCATCGCCCACGACTTCAACAACATCCTGATGGGCATCGAGGGGTTCGCCTCCCTGATCGAACTGGACATGGAGGCCGGCCACCCCCACCACGAACACGTCAAACGCATCCAGCAGCAGGTTGAAAGTGCCTCCGAATTGACCAGACAACTGCTCGGGTTTGCCCGGGGGGGCAAGTACCAGGTCCGAGTCACGAACCTGAATCAACTCGCGCTCGATGTCTCCGAGATGTTCAGCCGAACGAGAAGGGAAATCAATCTGGAGACCCAGTTCGCCGACCCGGCCTGGGCGGTCGAGGTGGACCAGGGCCAGATCGAACAGGTGGTACTCAACCTGCTGGTCAACGCCTGGCAGGCCATGCCCGGGGGAGGCCGCATCTATTTGACCACCGAAAACCTCGTCCTGGACGAGAACTATATCAAGCCCTACCACGTCGAACCCGGGCGCTACGTCAAGCTGTCCGTGACCGACACCGGAATGGGCATGGACAAGGCCACCATGGAACGCATCTTCGATCCGTTTTTCACCACCCGGGAAATGGGACGCGGGACCGGCCTGGGCCTGGCTTCAGTATACGGTATCGTCAAGAACCATGGCGGTCTCATCAACGTTTACAGCGAAAAGGAACACGGTACGACCTTCAATATCTATCTGCCGGTTTCGGACAAGACGGTCGAAAAGACCGTCCAGCCCAATATCGAGATCATCCGGGGCCAGGGCACGATCCTCATGGTCGATGACGAGCCCCTGATCCTCGAAGTCGGACAGCAGATGCTCGAAAGTCTGGGCTACCGCGTTCTGACCGCCAGCGGCGGCCGGGAGGCCGTCGAGACGTACGAGGCCCGCCCGGAAGGGATCGATCTGGTGATTTTGGACATGATCATGCCGGACATGGGCGGCGGAGCGACTTTCGACCGACTCAAGGGTATCGATCCTCAGGTCAAGGTACTTTTATCCAGCGGCTACAGCATCAACGGCCAGGCTTCGGACATCATGCGGCGCGGCTGCGACGGTTTCATCCAGAAACCGTTTTCACTTCGCGAGCTGGCCTCGCGGGTCATGGCGGTCCTGAATCCGGAAACCGACGGCTCCAAGCCGGACGCGGCCTCTTGAAAATGGTTGATCGATGAGGCCCCCTGGAGCATAATCCGTCCGGAAAGGGGAGTACGATGCGCCGATTGACCGACTGTTTCCTGATTTTCCTCATGATTTTCAGCCTGTCCCAGGCGGGCTGCGCCATGAAGCAACGGACCTATCAAATGGGCGACCAGCGAGTCGTTTTTCCCAACGGAACCGTACTCGGCGGGGCCTCGTCGGATCAGGCCGCGGCCCTGGCTCAGGTCCTCGTCGATTCCCACAACCGGCACATGGCCGAACTGGCCCTCCTGAAGGACGAAGTCCGGGCCGAGGGCCAGCGGAACCGGCAGACAGCCGAAAAAGTGCTGGACATGCTGGAAAAACTGGCCCTGGATCAGGGTTCGGGCGAGATCACCGTTTTTTTCGATACCGGTTCGGCCCGCATTCCGGCCCGTTCCCTGGAATATGAACGTCTGGTCCGTTTCATCGATTACGTGGCCCGGGAAAGCCGGGGCCGCCTGGTTCATTTCGTCCTGGTCGGCAGCGCTTCCGCCACAGGTTCTCAGGGCGTAAACGAGCAGCTCTCCAAGGCCAGGGCCGAGGCGCCCATCGAGATCATCGACAAATACCTGATCAATATTCGGCACGACTATTACACCGTCAATGCCGTCGGCGACATGTACAGCCCGAAGACGGCGGAACGCAAAGTCCACGGCCGTTACCAGCACGTACGGGTCATCGCTTTTTACGAAACCAGGCAGCTGCCTCCCCTGCCCGAGAGCCGCTGAGGCCGGAATTCTGTATCCCGGCCCCGGCCGGGATTTTCGTTTGGGCCGCAAAAATTTATTAAAAAAAACTGAATTCGGGTATAATAACGGCACATGGGTTTTCACGGTGAAGGGGGGCTCCCACCGCCGGACGGAAGATCTTGATCCGTAGCGACCGAACATTCCCGCTGCTTCCGGACCGACCCATGGGAGGCGGAAGCAACCATTCCATGGTCCACATCCAGTCGGACCTTTAAACGGCAAAACGCCAGACAATTGATGGAATCCGGCCCGTATCGGTCCGGCTTTTTACCGGGGCCCGTCAGGGCTCGGGTAATTTTTGTTCCATGGAGGAAAAGGGTATGGCGCGTGGCACTTGGATGCGCGTGATGGGTCTGGTCCTGGCGATTGCGGTCGGCCTGTGGCCGACGGCCGGCCTGGCCATTGAAAGCACCTGGGAGGGCGTCACGGTTTCCTGGACCTGCACGGGGCTCGGCGACGTCACGTTTCTGTACGAATCGTACAACGACCTTTCAAAAACCAACACCATGGCCTATGTCGCTTCGGCCCGGAACGAGATCGGGGAACCGATGCTCGGGGGCGCCATCAGTTTCAGCTTCGCTTTTCCCGGGGGCAATTCGTACTATTGGCACAATTGCAATCTGCATGTAAATACGGGTGCTCTTACTTTTTATGGCCTGTTTAAAGACGGCGAGGGCGGCGGGGGCTCGGGATCGTTCATGCTCGAGCCGGGCGGGGACCCGGTTTATGTCAACCTGCGGGTGGACAGCATGCCCGGAGACGACGATGGCCCGACTCCCGGTGGTACCGGTCCCACTGTGGAGATCTACGTCAATATCGATTCGAGCAGCCTGGAGGACATCCCAGGGCAGAAGGGCCGGAAGGGCGGTCCGGAGGACAACGAAGGCACGGAGATGGAAGGCGGCGAGGGGGCCGGGGAGTGCGGGGGCGGCCTGCCCAACTACTGGGTCAACACCGCGACCCTGAACCTGGTGGTCCAGGACACGGACTTCGCCTACCAGGGGCGGGGGCCGGCCCTGGCCATGACCCGGACCTGGAACGCGGACCCCTATATCGGCGGCATGTTCGGCAAGGGCTGGACCTTTGCCTACGAGTCCGCGGTCAAGGGGTCCGGGGGGGCGACCGGATCGGCCTGGCATATCAAGGGCAGCGGCCAGGAGAACTATTTCAAGTACGACGCCGGCGCGGGCGGGTTCAAGGCCCAGGAGGGCGTTCGCGACCGGATGCGCATGATCACCGACGGGTCGGGCACGTATTACCTGGTCAAGGAGAAGCGGACCGGGCTGACGTATCGGTACGACTATCAATCCACGGGCGCGGACGGCTGGACCCGGTACCTGGTCAGCGCCATCACGGACGCGGCCGGCAACTCGGTAACCATCATCCGGAACCCGAGCGGGACGGTGAACAAGATCACGGACGCGTCAGGCCGGGTGACCACGTTTACCTACGACGTTCAGGGGCATTGCGTATCCATGACCACGCCGGAAGGCGGGACCACAAGCTACAACTATGATGGCGATGGACGGCTGACTTGGTCCCTGGACCTGGTCGGCGCGGTGACAACCTACGAATATGACGCCCAACACTATATGACCAAAATGACGGCGGCCGGCCGGGTGACGTCCCTTGCCTGGAACGACAGCGGCGGCTGGCGGCATCTGGCCTCGGTGACCGACGCCGGCGGCAACCGGTGGACCTGGGCCGCTTCGTCGGTGGGCAACACCACCATGACCGACCCGGCGGGAGGCGTGACCACTTACGCCTCCGTGAACGGTTTGACCGGCACGAAGACCGATCCTGCCGGGGGGATCTGGAGCTACACGTATACGAACGGGCTGCGGACCCGGCTGTCCGACCCCAACGGCAACGCGCATAACTGGGAGTATGATGTCCGGGGCAACGTCACAAAATACACCGATCCGGCGGACAATATCCACACATACCAGTGGGATGCCGAAGACCGGATGACCCAATACACCGACCCCCTGGGCGGGTCCTGGACCTACACGTACGACGCCCAGGGCAGTGTGACCAA
>JAHJTB010000062.1 GCA_018830135.1 Pseudomonadota bacterium
CGGGCCGGCTTGACAACCGCGCACGGCTGATTCAGCTGTTTAAAGTTGGCGCTACCCCCTCCCTGGATTGATTCAGGGCGTGCCAAAGCCGGCGGCCAAGGTCGGAGGGGCGAGAATTAGCATGTCTAGACCTCGCTGACCAGCGTTCACGAGTCGATTGATCCGCTATGACCCAAAATGGGTCATAGAACAACAAGGGTTCGCCTCGTCGCTAGAGCATAGTGGCATTTATACTGTCCCGAATCCAGGTAAAACCGTTCACCGTACGCTACGCCTTAACAAGTCGCTACATAATTTTATAAATAATAATAAATGGTTATGTTTTAAATGCCCTTCAAGGCCTGATAAGTCCCAACCTATTTAACATCTTTTATATATAAATACATCATAAAAGAAGCAATTTGGGTATAAAAAGGAACAAGTTAAAATAACTGGAAAAACCGGGCCGAGGGCCGTGCCGGGGCGGAAATAAAGGGCCGGGCCCTGAAAAAAACGCTTGACAATGGAGGCCGCCATACAATATATTGTGTCTCACGTTCTGAAATTGGCAAATGTTGAGTGTGTGTCGATTTGGTTGGTTTTATCGACGGTTTGGGGTAACTCTTCATTTTTTCTGGAAAGCCGGACGTTTCGAACCTGAATAACCTGTTGATGTTTTCCATTACGACGCAGAGGGCAGGGGTATCTGTTTTCTGTCGAGGGGAGTTTTCATGGCAGTTCTGCGTGAGGTGAAGTCGAATCGTCTGATGCCGCAGGGGCTGGACGCGACCGACATGGCCCTCTTTGTCCGTTCGTCCGAGGATTCGCTTCAGGGCTGGGACCGTCGTCGGATCGTCGAGGCCCTGCTTCGGGAGACGTTGCTCGACCCGGACACGGCGGAGACGATCGGCCAGGAGGTCGAGGAATTCGTGCGCCAGAGCAAGATCAAGTTCGTATCCGCGCCCTTGATCCGCGAACTGGTCAACGCCAAGCTTCTGGAGTACGGACACGAGGACGAGCGGCGGAGGCACACCCGGCTGGGTATGCCGATCTATGACGTGGAACAGTTGATTTTGCAGCAGAACAAGGAAAACGCCAACATCCCCCACGGGCCCGAGGCGACCAATCTGACTTTGGCCGAGACGATCAAGAAGGAGTTCGCCTTTTTGAACGTCTTCGACCAGGAGATCGGCGACGCCCACATGATCGGCGACCTGCACCTGCACGATCTGGGATTCATCGACCGGCCCTACTGTTCGGGACAGTCCCTCGAGTACATCAAGAAGTTCGGTCTGTCGCTGCCCAACGCCCTTTCCCTGGCCAAGCCGGCCAAGCACGCCGAGGTGCTTTTGGCCCACATGGTCAAATTTGCCGCGGCCTTGCAGTCCAATTTCGCCGGGGCCATCGGCTGGGACGCGGTCAATCTGTTTTTCGCCCCGTATCTGACCGAGCTGGACGACCGCCGGGTCAAGCAGTTGGCCCAGATGCTGATTTTCGAGTTTTCCCAGCAGGCCGTGGCCCGGGGCGGTCAGGCCATCTTTTCGGACATCAATCTGTACTGGGAGGTCCCCGACCATTTCGCCTCGGTGCGGGCCATCGGCCCCGGCGGGGATTACATCCCCAATCACGACCCGGACACCCGGGAGCGGAAGCCCTTTCTGACTTACGCCGACTTTGAAAAGGAGGCCCAGCGGTTTGTCTGGGCCCTGTTCGAAGTGTATCTCGAGGGAGACGGATCGGGCCGCCCCTTCTTTTTCCCCAAGCCCCTGGTCCACATCACGGAGAAGTTTTTCAAGACCGCCGGGCACGAGGCCTTTTTGAGCCTGATCTGCAAGGTGGCCGCGGAAAAGGGCAACACCTATTTCGTCTTCGATCGCGGGGGCACGGCCAAGATTTCGGAATGCTGCCGTCTGTCCTTCAAGCTGGAGGAAAGCGATCTGAACGACGCCAAAACGCCGTGGCGGATGCGCTACAGCGCCCTGCAGAACGTGACCATCAACCTGCCCCGCCTGGCTTACCTGGCCCAAGGGGACGATTCGAAGCTGATGAACCTGATCAAGCTGCGGGTCGAGCTGTCGGTCCGGGCCCACCTCCAGAAAAAGAGCTTTATCGAAAAACTGCTCAAACACGGGGAAAAAGGCCCTCTGGCCCTTTTGGGCATGGATCGGGACGGCGAAGCCTACCTGAGGATGCATCGGGCCAGCTATCTGATCGGCATGGTCGGTCTCAACGAGATGGTTCAGTATCACACCGGCTGCGAACTGCACGAGACCGACGAATCCATCCGCTTCGGCCTCAAGATCATCGCCTACATGAACATCCTGGCCCAGAAGTTCCGGGAAAAATACGGGCTCCGCCTGGTCCTGGAGCAGACGCCGGCCGAAAGCACGGCCTACCGTTTCGCCAAGCTGGACATGAAGACCTTTCCCGAAGCCGCGGCCCAGGTCGTCAAAGGCGACCAGGAAAGCGGCGAAATCTATTACACCAACTCGACGCTTTTCAATGTTGGGGCCGAGATCAATCCCATCGAGCGGATCAAGTTCGAGGGCCTGTTCCATCCCCTGATCGAGGCCGGGGCCATCACCCACATCTGGCTGGGCGAGTCCCGCCCCTCGGCCGAGTCCCTGGCGAACTTCGTCATCAAGACCTTCCGCTGGACCAAGAACGACCAGGTGGCCTTTTCGCCGGAGTTTTCCAACTGCCGCATCTGCGGCCGGACCCACCGGGGCCTGCTGGACGAATGCCCGGACTGCGGTTCGACCGAACTGGAAGGAATTACCCGGATCACCGGTTATTTCACCAAGCTGTCCTCATGGAACAAGGGCAAGCTGGGTGAATTGAGGGACCGTTACCGAAACCAGGCCTATTTCGGCCAGCCGGCCGCCGATCCGGCCCGGCCGGCCGTGGGTTGAAAAAAGTCGAGGGGAGGAAGGGAGAGTCGTTATGACCTTGTTCACCAAACATGACTGTCTGAAGTGCGACAACATCAAGAACGCGTTCGATCTGAACGGCATGGGCATCAAGATCGAAGTCATCACGGAAGACGACCCGGACGTGCTGGCCCACCTGGCCTGGCACGAACTGGTCGATCTGGTCGAACAGGGCGCCCTGCCGATCCTGGTCCTGGACGACTGCACCCACATCAAGTACGAAGTCCCGATCCGGCGTTTCCTGGAAAACCGGCTGACCCAGGTGGTCCATTAAGACCGCCCCGGGGCGGCGCGACCAACGAACATGAGCGCGATCCAGGCCGACATCAAGGGATTTCTGGAAACCTCGTTCATCGACTGGCCCGGACAGGTGGCTTCGGTCCTGTTCCTGGCCGGCTGCAACTTTCGCTGTCCTTTCTGTCACAACCACGGGCTGGTGTTGCGCCCCGACGACTATCCGGGGTTGAGCTGGAATTCCATTCGGGACCGGCTGGCCCGGTTCCCGGGCTGGATCGACGGCGTGGTCATCACCGGGGGCGAGCCGACCCTGAGTCCCGGACTGGCGGACCTGGCCCGGGAGATCAAGGACATGGGCTTCCAGGTCAAGCTGGATACCAACGGCGGCAGGCCGGAGGTTTTGGCCGGGCTGATCGAAGCGGACCTGCTCGATCACGTGGCCATGGACGTCAAGGGGCCTCTGGACGATGTCTCATACGCCCGGGCC
>JAHJTB010000063.1 GCA_018830135.1 Pseudomonadota bacterium
CCGCGCTGGAGGAGGCCCTGAGTTACACCCAGACCCGCATCCAGGGCGGCAGGCCCATCATCAGCCACCAGGCGGTCAAACTCAGACTGTTCGACATGTTCGTTTCGGTCGAGGCGGCGCGTTCCCTGGCCCGCCGCGTGGCCGTGTACAACACGGCCCTGGCCAACAACATGCAGATACCGGCGGTGCATTACTCCATGGCCTCGAAAATCATGGCCACGGAAACCGCCTTTCGCGTGGCCAGTCAGGCCATTCAGCTCCACGGCGGATACGGGCTGAGCAAGGAATATGTCATCGAAAAGATATTCCGTGACGCCCGGGCCTCCCTGATCGAGGACGGCGCGAACGACGTCCTGGCCCTCGACGGGGCCAAGCGGCTCATGGAGGGCAAAACGACCTGGGTGGCCGTGGAGGGACTGGTCCAGCCCGGGGCGGCGGCCGGGGCCGAGCCGCCGAGCTATGAGGAACTCAAGCCCATGTTCAGACCGACCGGCGTGCATATGGGGATCATGACGGCCGACCCGGACAAATGCACCCAGTGCGGCCTCTGTCTCCAGAACTGCCCCTTCCGCGCCTGGGAGACGGATGACCGGGGCTACCCCAAAATGAAGGCCGAATACGAGTGTTTTTCCTGCTTCAACTGCATGGTGGTCTGCCCGGTGGACGCCATTTCCATCGTAGACGGCTATCACGTGGATGAAGGCGTGTATCGAACCGATCCGCTGCCCCTGCCCCTTGCACCGCCTTTACAGGCCATGGACGCGGACGGCGCCCCGACCGAATGGAACGCTCAGGAACGGATGATTTTCGAACGGCGCAGCGTGCGCAACTTCAAGCCCGATCCCGTGCCGGAATCCTATATCCGGCGGATTGTCGAAGCCGGGCGCTTCGCCCCCAGCGGCGGGAACTGCCAGCCCTGGAAGTTCATCGTGGTCACCAGCAAGGACCTGATTACGCAGATGGACCAGTCTGTTTTCAATATCCTGACCATGATGCACAACACGTACAAAAACGATGCCATGGCGCGGGCCCTCATCCCGGTTTTCATGGAAACCCAGAGTGTGGGCCTGTTCGACCCGCGCATCATCCTGGGCGGCATGGGCTCGATCGCCAAGCAGTACGCTCCGCCTTTTCTCAACGCCCCCTGTGTCATTCTCGTGGCCTGCGACGATCGGGCCATCGGCGGACCCCAGATCTCGGCCGGCATCTGCGGCCAGAACATGAATCTGGTCGCCAAATCCTTGGGCCTGGGCTTCTGCTGGAACGGGTTCAGTCAGGTCATCGAGATGGACCCGAGCATGAAAGAGAAACTCGGCCTGAAAGAGCCCTGGAAGATCAACACGGCCATGTCGATCGGTTTTCCCAAGTTCAAGCAGGAAGGGATCGTGCCTCGCGAACGCCGGCCGGTGACCTGGTTCCGGGAAGGCGTCGAGGGGCCTGAAGTCGAAGGCTGACCGGACCTGAACCGCCGCAACCGATGATTTCAAGGAGGACGAAATGACCGAAAGCAAGCTTCCGGGAGTCATGGCTTTCGACATGCTGGCCAAGGCCGAGGACCTGCCGGATTTCCCCGCGGTTACCTTCGAGAACCAGCCTTATCCGCATGAGGTCCTGACCTACGCCGACCTGGCTCTCAAGGGAAACAGGCTGGCCCGGGCCATGGCCGAACAGGGTCTCGGACGGGGGGATACCTTTGCCCTGGTCATGCGCAATCATCCGGAAATTGTGGTGGCCATGTACGCCGCTTCCGCCCTCGGGGCCATGGTCGTGCCCATCGATCCCCGGTCCAAAGGGGAAAAACTCCGCTACCAGATTGCGGACTCGGGCTCGAAAGGCGTCATTTTCGCCGCCGAGTTCATCGAGGCCATGGACGAGGCCCTGGCCGGTCTGCCCGAGGTCCGGACCATCGGCTGTCTGTACAACCCCGAGTTCGGGATCGACCCCCAGCCCGGGTATCCCGACCTGAAGGCGGTTCTGGACGGACCCGAGGCGCCGGCTCCGGAGCCGGGCGCCCATGCGGCCAACGACCATTTCATGATCATCTACACCTCGGGGACCACCGGCAACCCCAAGGGCGTCCGCCTCAGGGCCGACCGCCTTCAGGCATACGTGCTTCTGGCCGCGCTGGTCTGGCAGTACCGGCCGGAAGACCGGCTCTACACCGGGCTGTCCCTGACCCACGGCAACGCCCAGGCCGTCACGCTGTGCCCGGCCCTCTGGCACGCCATCCCGGCCGTCATTTCACGCCGGTTCACCAAAAGCCGTATCTGGGATATCTGCCGGAAATACGGCTGCACCACCTATTCCCTGCTCGGCGGCATGATGATGGGCATCTACTCGGAACCGGAAAAGCCCGACGACGCTGACAACCCGGTTCGGGTGGTCATCAGCGCCGGGACTCCCCGGGGGATATGGGAGGCCTTCGAAAACCGCTTCCAGGTCAAAATTCATGAATGGTACGGCGCGGTCGAGGGCGGTTTCGCCCACAACCCCCCCGGAGTGGGGCCCATCGGTTCCTTTGGCAAACCCCTCGAAGGCCTGCTCGAAATGAAGGTCGTGCGAGAGGACGATTCCGAATGCGAGGCCGGCGAAATCGGGGAACTGGTTTCCCGATTGTCCATGGGCGAAACCGAGGTGGAGTACCACGGCAACAAGGAGGCCTCGGAGGCCAAGACCCGAGGCGGCTGGCTGCGTTCGGGCGACATGTGCCATCGCGACGAGCAGGGCTGGTTTTTCTTTGACTTCCGGAAAGGCGGCGGCCTGAGAAGGCAGGGCGACTTCATCATGCCCGAATACGTCGAGGGGATTTTGGCCGAACATCCCGACGTCAGTGACGTCTGCGTCTATGGCATCCCGGCCGCCTCGGGGGCTCCGGGCGAAAGCGACATCGTGGCGGCGGTCGTGCCCTTTGAAGGCCGGAAGCCTGACGCCGGGGGCCTGTTTGAACTGTGCCTGACCAAACTGGAACGCAACAGCGTTCCGTCCTACATCCAGGTCGTTCCGGAGATACCCAAAACCGCTTCGGAAAAAAACCTGGACCGCCTGCTTCGGGAAGAGTTTGACCCGGAGGGGAGGGACGTGTACAAATACGAAAACTACGCGTAATTAACCACAAGGAGAAGGATGATGCGGAAAGTTATGATAATCGGCGGTTCCATGACCAAGTTCGGCCGCCAGTTGGACCGGAATCTGAAATCCCTGGTCGCCGAGGCGGTCGGAGGCGCCCTGAAGGACGCCGGCATCTCCAAGGAGAAACTGGAAGGCGTCTGGGTCGGCAACGCCTCCCAGGGCGTGCTCCAGGGGCAGGAGTCCATCCGCGGCCAGGTGGTCATGCGGGCCATGGGCATCGGTGGCATCCCGGTGATCAACGTGGAAAACGCCTGCGCCTCTTCGGCCACGGCCCTGCACGGCGCCCGGGCCATGGTGGCCCTGGGCGAAATGGACATGGCCCTGGCCGTGGGCATGGAGAAGATGTACTTCGAGGATCGCGGCCGGGTCCTGCCCGCCTTCACCGGGTGCATGGACATGGAGATTCTGCCCCAGCTCCTGCAGGCCTTTGCCGAGCAGGAGGAGCGGATCAAAAAAGAACGGGAGGCCCGAGGCGACGAGGACAAGCAGAAGTCCGGGCAGCGAACCGTGTTCATGGATGTTTACGCCATGATGGCCCGGCATCACATGGAGAAATACGGCACGACCCAACGGCACTTGGCCGTGATTTCGTCCAAGAACCATTACCATTCCTCCTTCAATCCCCTGGCCCAGTACCAGAACACCATGACGGTCGAAGAAGTGCTGGCCGCGCCCGAAGTGGCCTTTCCCCTGACGCGGCCCATGTGCTCACCCATCGGCGACGGCGCGGCCGCGGTGGTCGTCTGCTCGGAAGAGTTCGCCCGCCGGATCGGGGCCGACCATGCCGTCGAAGTGGCGGCCTGCATGCTGGCCAGCGGTGAGGACCCCGGGGCGGAAAGGGAGGAAAGCACTCTGGCCCGCCTGGCCAGGCGGGCGTACGAGCGGGCCGGCATCGGTCCGGAGGACGTGGACTTGGCCGAGGTCCACGACGCCACCGCCATTGGTGAGCTTTACGTCACGGAAGAACTGGGTTTTTGTCCCCTGGGCCAGGGCGGCCCCTTTGCCGAAGCCGGCCATACCACCCTGGGCGGCAGGATTCCGGTCAATGTGTCCGGAGGTCTGGAGTCCCAGGGCCATCCCATCGGCGCGACCGGCGTTCGCCAGGTCGTGGAAGTCTACTGGCACCTGGCCGGCGGCGGCCGGGCCGGCAAACGTCAGGTCGAAGGCGCGCGGGTCGGGGTCTGCCAGAACGCGGGGGGGACCGTCGGTTCCTCCGAGGCGGCCCTGTCCGTGACGGTCC
>JAHJTB010000064.1 GCA_018830135.1 Pseudomonadota bacterium
AAAGCTGGCTTTCGAAGTCGCCCTCGGGGCCGCCCTCGCCGGGGTCCGGGGCCTCATGGTCAGTAAAAACGTCGGCCTGAACTGGGCCCTGGACCCCTTGGCCACCGCTACGATGTATGGAACACCCGGCCTGGTCATGGTCATCGCGGACGACCCCGGAGCAGAAACCACCTCGAACGAACAGGATACCCGTTACCTGGCCATGTTTACCGAAACGATCGTGCTCGAACCCACCAGCATGCAGGAACTCAAAGATTATATCGTGGAAGGTTACGAGCTTTCGGAAAAGGCGCGTTTGCCGGTCATGGTCAGAGTGATGGAAAGGATGGGCTGGGGACGGGAACCCGTGACGTTTGGCCGGATTCAGCACCAGGTCCGAGCCAGAAAAGCGGTGTTCGATAAAAAAACGGACCCTTGGGCGACCAATGGAAAGTGTCCCTGGCCCATCAATCTGCTTTCGGCCAAACATATGCGCTTTCATGAAGAGGGCCCCGAGGTCCTTCCGGTAATTGTGGGAGAACTGCCCACGGCCAAAGAGACCTTGAGGCTGATCGAGCAGTTTCCCCACAACCGACTGACATGGGGCCAAGAGGCCAGGGTCGGGATCATCACCTCCGGTATGTGCTACCCCATCGTCATGGAGGCCCTGAAACATATGGGCCTGATCGAGGAAGTGGCCATCCTGAAGCTGGTCACCACCTACCCTGTCCCCAAAGCAATGATCGTCGAGCTATTGACTTCCACGGACACGGTCCTGGTGGTCGAGGAGATCGAGCCGTTCATCGAGCATCAGGTCAGGTCCATCTCGGCCGACCTGGATCGTCATGCGAAAATCAGAGGCAAACTCACGGGCGACATACCATTCACAAGGGAACAGGGACGCAACACGGTGGGTTTCGCCCTGGCCGGATTGACCGGGAGCGAGTACGTTCCGCGGGTCTCTTCCGAACGTCTCGAGCGGGGCAGGAGAGTGCTGGAGGAGAATAAGGACCTGTTTGCCGAGCATATCCGTTTCTGCCCCGGGTGTCCGGAATGGGCGGCGCTTTCAGGGCTCAAGGCCGTCTGTACCGAGATGGGGGTGGATTTCGTGGGGTTCGGTGACAACGGATGCCATGAATGCTCCCATGCGGAGCCTCTCGAGTTGGAGAACATCGCCCTGATAACCATGGGCAGCGGCATGGGTTACGGTCAGGGGATGTATCATGCGGGGTTGCGGTCCAAGGTGATAGCCATCACCGGAGACAGCTGCTTTTTTCACGCGGTCATGCCCGCGCTCGCCAACGCCGTTTACAACAGGTCCAACATTTTTCTTTATATCATGGACAACCGGACCACCGGCATGACCGGGCATCAGCCGCATCCCGGGGCGTTTGGCATTACCGCCTCCGGCGAATCCACGCAAATGCTCGATATCGCCGAAGTCGCCCGGGCCTTGAGGGCCGATTTCGTGGAAGTAGTCGATCCGTATGATCAGCAACAGACCCGATCCGCCCTGGAAAAGGCGATCAAATGTGAAGGCGTTTCGGTGGTGGTGGCCAGAAGGCCTTGCGCGGTCATTGCCTTGCGGCAGGCCCGGACGTGATCCATGGAGGTGTCGAAGTGGAAAAGGAATTGAATATCATCGTCTGCGGTCTGGGCGGCCAGGGGGTCGTCATGGCCGCCAGGATATTGGGCGAGGCCGCGTTTTCCGAGGGCTATCGGGTTCTGACGACGGACGTCCCCCCGGTCACCCAGAGATTTGAATGCCTTCACAGCTTTGTTCGAGTCGGTGATGTCTACTCCGAGACGTTTCCCGAAGGGGAAGCGGACCTGTTGTTGGGCCTGGATGCGGTCCAGGCCCTGAAAATCGGGGCCGTCTTCGCCAGCGAGACGGGCACGGTCTTGCTGAATGAACGGATCATTGACATCAAACCGTATCCTTCACCCAAGCCGCCCCCTTTCGAGGAGATCATCAAAGAGTTTTCGCGGATCGGGGTCGCGGAAATCAAGCATTGCAATGCCTCGGACATATCGAGCCGGGAGACCGGCGGCATTGCGTCGGCCAATATGGTCATGCTCGGGTTGGCTTGCGCGACGGGGAAAATCCCGGTTGGGAAGCAGTGTTTTCTGGATACCATCCGGAAGCTGTCTCCCCGCCAGTTCGTCGAAAGCAACTGTGTTGCCTTCGAAGCCGGCCTGAACGCACTTGCCTCATGAACGATTCGGTATAGGAGGAAATATCCATGAAAGTTCTGGGCCCCCAGCCGCAAATCAATCAAGACCGATGCCTGGCCTGGAATGTGGAACGGTCTCCCTGTGAACAGGCCTGCCCGGCCCACGTCGACGTCGAAGGTTACATCGCGGCCGTTCGAAAAAGAGACTTTCCTCTGGCCGCGGCCATCATTCGGGAACATCTGCCTCTGCCCGCCACCTTGGGGCGCGTGTGCCACCATCCCTGCGAAAACGCATGCAAGCTGGGCAGGCTGGGCGAACCCGTGGCCATTGCGGAACTGAAACGATTTATCATGGATTACGTCATGATAGATGGCGTCGACCCGGTGCCTGTCCGGCAGACGCAAAGGGAAAGGGTGGCCGTTATCGGCTCCGGACCGGCCGGCCTGGCCGCCGCCTATGACCTGGTCAGAAAGGGATACGGCATCACCGTGTACGAAGCCTCGCCCGTGCCCGGCGGTATGTTGGCGGCTGGCATCCCGGAATACATCCTGCCGGCCAGGATCGTTGAAGCGGAAATCGATTACATCCGGAAACTCGGCGTCGATATCCAAACAGACACCCGTATCGGTGAGGGCTTGTCGTTTCATGACCTGTCCGGCGAGGGATTCAATGCCTTTCTGCTGGCCACCGGTCTTGGCCATAGCGCCCGGCTGGACATACCCGGCGCGGACCTCGAATCGATCCAATACGCGCTGCCCCTGCTGCGCAGGGTGAACATGGGAGACAAAGCCGCTTTTCAGGGCAAGGTGGTGGTCATAGGCGGAGGCGGAGTGGCCATGGATGCCGCCCGGACCATCATGCGGCTCGGGGCCGATGAAGTGCACGTCGCCTGCCCGGAATCCACAACACGGATGCCGGCCTTGCCCTGGGAGGTCAAGGCGGCCGAAGAAGAGGGAGTGGTGGTCCACACGTCCCTGGCGCCCCAAAAATTCGTATCCCGACAAGGAAGCAGGGGCGCCGTCGTGGAATTCAAACGCGTCGTTTCGACCCATGTCGATGACAAGGGACGGATTTCCTGGACGCTGGCCTCGGGGGATGGAAGCGAATGCACCATGGAGGCGGATAGCGTGGTCGTCGCCATCGGCCAGACCCCGGACCCGTCCGTCATGAATTCCGGCCCGTTCAACTTGACAAAACAAGGAACTTTCCAGGTCGACCCCGTGACACTGTTAACCAACGTCCCCGGCATGTTCGCGGCCGGTGACGCGGTCACCGGGCCGAATAGCGTCATCGACGCGGTCGCTTCGGGAAAAAGGGCCGCGGTCAGCATCGACCGGTATCTGAAAGGGGAACCGTTCGTCGAGGACCGTACTGCCAGGCCCCCGGTCGTCAACCAGGATGTATTGCCCAGGGGCATGCGGATATCGCCGAGGCGGGGCGGTCTCGTTCTGCCAAAGCATTTGAGGAATAGGGAATTTCGGGAGGTCAACCTCGGCTTTTCGGAAGAGCAGGCCGTGGCCGAAGCCGGTCGTTGCCTGCGCTGCAAGACGTGCAACCGGTGCATGGAGGAATACGGCTGCGTGGCCATCGGGTGGAGCCAAAACCAGACCATCGGGAAGATTACCCCTCGGATAGACCGGGACCTGTGTATCGGCTGCATGGTCTGCCCGCAGCTCTGTCCGTATGGGAGCATAGAGGCCGTCTGACATGGACGGATCACCATGCCGCCTTTAGTCGGTATGACATCTTCGAACTCCGGGATTATTGAAGAATTCGGCACGGGAGATCAGATGAAGGAAACAGTCCGCATAAAAAGACCGGTAATCATCGGAATCGGTCAATACACTCATCGACCGGGCGACAGCCCCGAAATGGTTCACCCCCTGGACCTGGTCGCCGAAGCCGTGACCCGTGCCTCGAACGACGCAGGCGTGAAAGACCTGTCCCGGAATATCGACACCCTTTGTCTCGTCAACATGTTCTCTTTGCCCTCCGACGGGCTGCCCGGGGCGTTGTCGGAAAAAATTGACGCAACGCCCCGAAACCAGGAATACACCTGGATCGGGGCTTGCGCCCCCCAGTGGTACGTCAACCGGACGGCGGAGAAGATTCGCAAGGGGCAGACCCGCCTGGCCCTGATATGCGGCGGAGAAGCCCTGTATTCCGAGAGACTGGCCCTGGAGGCCCGAGGGGAGAAGGCGAAGTTTGTGGACATCTCCCCCAAGAAACCATGGATGGTCGGCGACCTGCGCGACCCCTTGACGGCCCTGGAAATGAAATACGGCGTGGACATACCCATCCATCTCTATCCGCTGTTCGAAAACGCGCTCAGACGCCATGAAGGTTTAAGCATTGAACAGCAACGACGCGAGCTGGGGGAGTTCTGTTCGGCCAATTCACGGATCGCGGCCGGAAATCCCTATGCATGGTTCGGACAGGACAGGACAGCCGAAGAGATCGTGAATTCATCCGACGAGAACCGGATGATATCCTTTCCTTATATGAAGTTCATGTGTTCCATCATGCACGTGGACCAGTCAGCCGCGCTGTTCATGACCGACGAAGAAACCGCGCGTCAACTGGGCGTACCCAGGGAAAAGTGGACCTACCTCGTGGGTTCCGGCGATGCATCTGACATCTGGCACGTAACCGAACGGGCCGATTTTCACTCATCTCCCTCGGTCAGAGCGGCCGCGGACATGGCCCTGGACCAGGCGGACGCGTCCCTGTCCGAAATAGGCTATTTCGATTTTTACAGTTGTTTCCCGGCTGCGCCAAGGATGACGCGAAGCATGCTGGGAGTTTCCAAGGACGATCCGCGTCCCCTGACGATCACCGGCACTATGCCGTATTTCGGCGGTCCGGGAAACAATTACGCCCTCCACGCCATCTGCGCCATGGTCGAAAAACTCAGGCAGGCCCCGGAAAGCCTGGGCATGGTCCAGGCTTTGAGCTGGTATATAAGCAAACACTCGGTCGGCATCTATTCCGGACAGGCCAGGGACCTCAATACGGATACTGGCCTCCGCTCGAGCCTTGAGGCGGAACTGGACGGGATTCAAGGCCCGGAACTGGTGGAAGAGGCCAACGGCCGGGCCGAAGTGGAAACCTATGCCACTTTTCATGACCATGAAGGGGGGCCTTTGGGCGGCGTGGTCGTGGGAAGGCTTGGCGACCGGAAGCGATTCCTGGCCCGGATCGAGGCGGACCGCAACGCCATGAACGCAATAGTGACCGAGGAATTCATCGGGACCTCGGGCACGGTCGAATTTCGGGCCGGCCTCAACTATTTTCGGCCTTGATTCCGCGTCCGGCCGGACGGCCTGAAACAGCCATACGACAGAATGAAAGGATAAAGTATGGGAGAGAAGCATTCTTTGAATATCCCGCCCATGAATCTGGATCGATGCATCCGGCCGACCGCCGTTACGCGATCGAGCATCCTGGATGACCATCCCGGCCTGTCCGTGCTGCTCAGTTGCAACGAGGCGGTGGCCCGGGGGGCCATCGAGGCCGGCGTCCGGGTGGCGACGTCGTACCCCGGCTCGCCCCTGACCATGGTCATAGACTACCTGGCCAACGCGGTCGAGAAATTCCCCAACATGCACGTGGAATGGTCCACCAACGAGAAGGTGGCCTACGAAGTCGCCCTGGGGGCCTCCCTGGCCGGACTCCGGGCCCTCACGGTCATGAAAAACGTGGGTTTCAACTGGACGGCCGACCCGCTGGGGCATTCGGCGCTGCACGGGGCGCCGGGACTGGTCATTTGCGCCAACGACGATCCGCCCGGCGAAAACACGGGCACGACCGCGGATATAAGGTACCTGGCCATGTACACGGACACCATCGTTCTGGAGCCCTCATCGATCCAGGAAGTCAAGGACATGACCGCGGCCGCCTTCGAGCTCTCGGAGCAGACCCATCTTCCCGTATTGGTCCGGGTGACGGAGAGAACCGGATATGCCCGGGGGCCGGTCATCTTGGGCCCCATCCAACACCGGGCCCGGGAACGGCAGCCCGGGTTTGACAAAAAAACCAGTCCCTGGGCCCAGAGTTTCTATCTTCCTCCCTTTAAAGAGTCGCCGACCTGGTTCAACCACCAGGTGGGAACCAACATGCGATTCCACGACGAGGGGCCCGAAGGCCTGATCGACCATGTCGGACCGTTGCCATCGGAGTCAAATACCTTGAAACGGGTCGAGGCATTGCCGTTCAACAAAATGGAGATCGTTCCCGGAGCGAAAATCGGGGT
>JAHJTB010000065.1 GCA_018830135.1 Pseudomonadota bacterium
CTGGCGGCTTTCGGCAAGGTCGGATGTTGCCGCCCGCACCATACGGGCGACCATCCGGTTGCGATGAAGCAGCATGCCGACGAGCAGGGTGATGAGGATGGCGCCCGCCGTTCCTCCCAGCAAGGTGAAATTGGCCAGCTCTTCCTTGGGGCCATTGCGGAAACGTTCATCGAAGTAACAGGTGATGGACAGTTCCGCGCCGGCGCTTACCACCCCGTTCGTTGCGGCTTGCGGGGCCCCGGGCAGGGGCCGGCCGATGATGGTCCGCCGGGGACCATGGCCCTCCGCTTTGGCAAAACGCCCCTCGATCTGAATCGATATGCTTTCCGTTTTGTGAATCTCTAGAAGCCTCCCGATGATCGCCTTGAAATCGATGAGGCCGATGATGGCCAGGGGGCCGCGAGCATCTCGGACGAAAAGGACCAGCGGCGACCGGGAGCGGCCGTCGCCAACCATAAAGGGCGGCCCCAGGATGATCCGGCCCGGGCGGACGGCGGCGACCTTGACCGTTTCCAGGATGGCCGGGTACCGGCCAAGAAGCGTTCCCCGGGCCAGCGTTCCGAGGGAGTCATCGGTGTACTCGACCGACCAGTCTTCCATTCCCTTGACCGGCCGGGCGACGGATTTTGATACAAGAAAGGACGACGTGGCGCGCGCTTCCAGCGCGTCCGCCGCTCCCAGAAACTCGTCCGGGGTCACTTCGCTTGAGTTCTCGAACAAAATAGCCAGACCGGTCAACGGAGTGTAGTTCTCCCCCAGCCAACCGACGATCGTCCCGGATACCCACTGGGCGGCCTGGGCGGCCTCCGCTTTCCAGGCGTCCCGGGCCTCGACCCGGAATGCCTCGCCCAGGAAGTAAGACCCGGTGATGCCCACGACGGCCATCAGGGCCAGGGGGACCCAAAGCAAAATGGTTTTCATAAACAGATTCCTCGACGTGCGCGGCTCATCGGGCATCGGCGCGCCCGGCGACCCGACCCGTCTTGTCGATGCGTAAAAAGAGACGAACGTCCCACGGGACCGGACGGATATATGGGCCTCCGGCCCGAAGGTCGTCACGACCCGCGACCACGAGCCCCCTGGCCGCGTGTCGGAATAGACCCGGTTTCTCGAGCAGACACCGCATGGTTTCGCCCTCGGTGCGCGCCCCGGCCGCCGAAGGGCGCCGATTCGCAAGCCACGATGGTTCAGTGGATCTTGTATTTTTCCAAAATTCCTTTTTCCGCCAGCATATCATTGATTTCCTTTTTCAATTCGATCATTTTCCTCTCCCGGCCCACGGCCATCCGCCGGAACCGCGTCAAGGCGTCGAACTGTTCCCGCAGCTCCTTCTCGGCCTTCTTCATTTCGGTAATATTGACCATCCAGGCCAGAAGAGCCGTCCGGCCTTCATATTCGGTCTTGATGTACGTGGCCAGCATGTCCAGGACTTCCCGGTTGCGCCCGTATATCTGGAGCTCGTAATCCCCCAGACTTCCGTCTTTCATGCTGGCCCCAATGACATGAGCCGCCGCTTCCGGATCGACATAGCTCTGTTCCGGCGGATCTCCGACACGCATTCCGGTCAGTTCGGTCATTAGCGGATTGACGAATTGCAGGCCGCCCTTGGTGGAGATGGCCACCGCGACCGGGCTGGTGTCCAGGATGTTCTGGAGCCGGTCCCGTTCCTCGTTCAGCTTCGCTTCCATGGCCTTTCGTTCGGTGATGTCGCGAACCGAGGCCACCACCAGCACGCCTTCGGGCGTCTTGAGCGGGCTGATGTTGACGTCCACCGGGATCAGGCGGCCGTCCTTGGCCTCGGCGGTCAGTTCCAGCTCGGCGCCCTGGCCGAGCAGGGCTCCACCAGCCAGATAGCCGTTTCGGTGGCCGATGTGCCGATCCCGGCGGGTCCGGGGAACGAAGACCTCGATCGGTCGTCCCAGCACTTCCTGGCGGGAGTACCCGAACAGCTTCTCGGCCCGGGAATTGACCAGGACGATCGCGCCCTCCTGATCGACGATGACCATGCCGTCGGGCGCGGCCTCGAGCAGGGCCTCGAAGCGCTCCTCCTGGGCCTTCCGCTCGGTGACGTCCATGAACGTGATGACCGCGCCGACCAGGACCCCCTCCTTGCGCATGGGGGTGCTCGTGTAACTGACGTCGAACCGGGTCCTGTCCTTCCGCCACAGGACCTCGTCCGTGACGTTGCAGGCGGTTCCATGTATATATGACAGGTACATGGGGCAGTCGGCCACGGGATACTCCGACCCGTCGGCATGGGAATGGTGGATCAGGTCGTGGACCTTTCGGCCGATGATATCCTCCCGGGAAAAACCCAGCATCTCCAGGGCGGCCGGATTGATGAAACTGACCCGGCCTTCCAGGTCCACGCCGAATATTCCTTCCCCTGCGGATTCCAAAAGCAGCCGGCCGCGCTCTTCGGCTTCGGCCATGGCCGCCTCGGCCCGCTTCCGTTCCGCCACCTCGCCGGCCAGGCGCCGGTTCCATATCAGGATCACGGCCAGAACGATCCCCACCACCACAAGAACCAGGCCGATGACCCGCCAGATCAGCCGCCAGTCCGCGGTCCGCTCGAAACGGACGTTGATCCACCGGTTTTGAATGGCCTGCTTTTCCTCCCGGGGGATGGACCGGAGGGCCTTCTCGATCAGAGGAACCAGTTCCGGCCAGTCCTTTCTCACGCCAAAGGACAGGTCGAAGTTGTATTCCGTGGTCGAGGCGATCTTGAGGTTCTCCAGGTTTAAGCGATTCAAGGAGTAAGTGATCGAGGCCAGATTGTCGACAAAGGCGTCGATTTGGCCCCGCTCCACGGCCTTCAGTCCCTTTTCCAGGTCCGGATACGGACGCAGGTCGATTTCCGGGTAGTCCTTGGCGATCTTTTCGC
>JAHJTB010000066.1 GCA_018830135.1 Pseudomonadota bacterium
CAGGACCACGTACGAGGCCACTTCCTTGACCCCGCCGCCCACGTACGGGTCGAGGTAACCGGCGGCCACCGATTCGATCACGCCCAGGAGCAGTCCGCCCAGCAGGGCGCCCGGCAGGGAGTCGAGGCCGCCGAACAAGGCCACGACCAGCCCCTTGATGCCCATCATGGGCAGAGGGTGATAGATGTCCATGACGTTGGCCGTGGCCATGCCGGCCACCGCGGCCACCACGGCCGACAGAAACCAGATGAAGGCGAATATCTTCTCGACCCGAACGCCCGTGCTCTGAGCCAGTTGATGATTCTCGGCCGTGGCCAGCATGCCCAGACCGATCTTGGTGTACCGGAACAGGAGGGCCAGCAGCCCGAAAAGTCCCAGGGCGACGAGGAAGCTGACCAGTTGATCGACCGGGATGTTCATCCCGCCCCATCTCGTGTGCCCCGTCGGGAGAAACCTGGGGAAGGCCAGCATGCCGCCCTGGAGGATGATATTGAGCACGCCGTCCATGATCATGAACAGGGCGAAGGTCACCAGAAAGGCAGCGAACAGAGGCTGACCGATCAGGGGCCGCATGGTCAGGCGTTCCAGGATCAGCCCGAGAATGCCGGTGACCAGAAAAGTCAGCAGCAGGGCCACGACCAGGGGCAACTTCAGCACACCGGCAAAGGCATAGAAAAAAATGGCGCCAAAGGCCAGTATCTGGCCGTGGGCCAGGGAGGCGACTTCGGTCGCCTTGTACACCAGTACGATGCACGCCCCGCACAAGGCGTAAAGGCCTCCTTCCAAAATTCCCAGCATTAAATGGTTAAGCAACCCGCCCACCGCTTCTTCCTTTCTCCGGCAGTTCCTGACCGTTGACCGCCGATCGACCCCGGTCCGCGCTCATGTCTCGACGGTGTTCACGCTGATGTCCGTGGATATGAGGCCGGTTCGCCCGTCCCGATAGGTTACCGGAGCCTCCACGGTCATCCGGTCCACGTTGCCGTACAGGGACTCGATCATCTCCTTGTATCGGTCTTCGATGAAGCCCCGCCTCAGCTTCTGGGTTCGAGTCAGTTCCGATTCGTCGGCGTCAAGTTCCTTGTGCAGATTGATGAATCGTTTCAACCGGGCCTGCTCGGGCAAGGTCCGATTGATCCGCTCGATCTCCTGCCTGATCAGCTCGACCACCTCCGGCTTCTGGGACAGGTCGGTGAACGTGGTGTAGTTGATCCGATTCGCGTCCGCGTACCGCCCCACGTTCTCGATGTCGATGTTAATCAGGGCGCTCACGAAATCACGGTTCTCGCCCCCGATGACGATGACATCCTTGACAAAGGGGCTGAACCGCAGCCGGACTTCGGCGTACTGGGGGGAGAACTTTCTTCCCCCGGACAGGGGTTTGAGGTCGTCCATGCGGTCGATGACGATGAGATGGTTGTCTTCGTCCAGATGACCGAAATCGCCGGACATGAACCAGCCGTCCTTGATCTTCTTCTCGGAGGCGGCCGCGTTCTTGTAGTAGCCGGAGTACATGAGCGGGTTCTTGACCAGAATCTCTCCGTCCTCGGCGATCCTGGCCTCGGCCCAGGGCGTGACGCGTCCGGATGTTTCCGGACGGATTTCCCCGTCCCGGGGGTTGGAAATGATCCCCGATTCGGTGCTGCCGTAAATCAGTTTGATCTCGATATCCAGGGCCTTGAAATAGCGGATGATCTCCGGGCTCAGCGCCCCGCCGGCCGAATAGACCACGTGTACGTTCTTCAGCCCCAGCCGATCCCGCAAGGAACGCAGCACGGCCTGGTGGGCGACAAAGTACATGAAACGCCAGAACGGACCGGGCTCCCGGCCTTCGATCCTCAGGTCGGCCATTTTGAGGGCCACCGGCAGGAAACGATTGTAAATAAACCGCCTTGAAAAGCTGGAGTCCAGCATCCTGGCCTGAACCATGCGATTGACCGACTCCCAGAGCCGGGCGCCGTAAAAGATCACATGCGGCCCGACCTCCCGGAGGTCTTCCTGGACCGTTTCGGGCTTTTCGGGAAAATTTACTATCAGGCCGGTAACCAGGGAGCCGGCGATGCCAATGGCCTGCTCCACGCTCCAGGCCGGCGGAACAAAGGATACGTATTCATACGGCTTGCCGTACCAGTTGTCCAACTTGCTCCAGAGCACAATCCCCAGGACGGAATTCTCTTGGGAGAGCATGGCCCCCTTGGGCAGGCCCGTCGTGCCCGAAGTGTAGCAGATGACGCCGATGTCCTCTCCCCGGCCCTGGTCGACCATCTCGTCAAACAGTTCGGGGTGCGCCTTTTCGTGAGCCCGGCCGAGTTCGAGGACCTGATCGAAGCTCAACAGGGATTCGTCATCGTAACTCCACAGCCCCTTGGGGTCCCAGTAGATCACCCGTCTCAACCGCGGGACCTCGTCCTTGATGTCCAGGAACTTGTCAACCTGCTCCTGGTCGTGGGCCACGGCGAAGACCGAGTCGGAGTTTTCCACGTAGTACTTGACTTCCGGGGGGGTGCAGTCCACGAAGATGCCCACGGCCGTGCCGCCGGCGGCCTGGACCGCGAGTTCGGCCCAGTACCACTCCGGCTTGTTCTCGCCGATGATGGCCACCTTGTCTCCCCGACTCAACCCCAAACTGACCAGCCCCAGGCAGAAATATTTGACCTTTTCGTAATAGTCCCGATATGTGTAGGTCTTCCAGATGCCGCGGTCCTTCTCCCGCAGGACTTCCTGGTCGGGTTGCTCGCAATACCGTTTCCGCAACAGCTTGGGCAGCGTGTCCCCGTCCGGAGGCAGTTCAGGCATCTGGTATCCTTGACGGTTTTCCGCTCGGACCTCAGGCGACATCCTCGTCCTCCTCGTCATCCTCACCCAAATAAGCCCGGAGTACGTCGGGATGGTTGATGATCTCTCGGGGCAGTCCTTCCGCGATCTTCACACCGAAGTCGATGACCACGACCCGATCGGATATGTCCATGACCACTTCCATGTCGTGTTCGATCAGGACAATGGGTATCCGCCTCAGTTCGGAAATATCCAGAATATACCGGGCCATGTCCTCCTTCTCCTCGACATTCATGCCGGTCATGGGTTCGTCGAGCAGCAGCAGCCGGGGTTCCAGGGCCAGGGCCCGGCCCAGCTCAACCCGCTTGCGCTGGCCGTAGGGCAGGAGGCCGACCGGTTTTCGGCGGATGGGCTCCAGTTCCAGCAGATCGATAATGTCCTCGACGACCTCCCGGTGTTTGATCTCCTCACGCCGGGTCGGACCGAAATACAGGCAGGCCGACAGGGTCCCCCGCTTGATGTGAATGTGGCGGGCGGCCATGAGGTTGTCCAGCGTGGTCAGGCCGGTGTAAAGTTCGATCTTTTGGAAGGTCCGGGAAACCCCCAGTTTGGCGATCCTGTGCGTGGCCAGCCGGGTTAGGTCGTGGCCCCTGAACAGGATGCTCCCCTTTCGGGGCCGGTAAAACCCGTTGATGCAGTTGAGCAGACTGGTCTTGCCCGCTCCGTTAGGGCCGATAATCGTCAGAATCTCCCCGTCTTCAACGTAAAGGCTGACGTCGTTGAGCACGTTCAAGCCGCCAAAACTCAAGTGCACATTCTGAATTTCCAAGGAACGTCCCTGATTCATCCTCTACGCCCCCGCCCGGTCCGTTTCGACCGGCGTCCGCCGGCCGCCAATGCCGGAAACAACGATTTGATAAGCGTATTCGGTCATTTGATCCGGGTCCATCGGCCGGTCGAACAGAATCGTCGGCAGGCAGAGGTGTTCGATAACGCCCATGATGACCTGCCGGATCACCTCCGGGGGAACATCGTCTCGAATCTCCCCGCTGGCCACGCCCTCGATGATGAGGCCCAGGACGAACCGGGTGTAATCCCTGACGTCCTGATAGGCCTCTGTCTCAAAAAAACCCGGATGGTTCCTCGCCTCGAGCATCAGGATTCGGGCCACGACCCGGTCATCGTTGTACCAGGCGATATGGTTGCCGATGACATGGCGCAACTTGTTCAGGGCCCCCTCGATGCCCTGGACCCCAAACACGGCTTTTTCGCTGGTCCGCTGGAAGGTCTCGGACAAGACCTGATGGAGCAGGCCGCGTTTGTCCTGAAAGTATTTGTAAATCAGGCCCTCGTTGACTCCGGCGGTCTGGGCGATGTCGGCCCAGGTCGTATCCTGGAACCCTTTTTCATTCAGGAGCGATCGGAAGGCCTTGATGATCTTGACCCGCCCCGGCGGCCCGGCGCGCTTTCCGGTTTCGGGTTGCTTCGGCTTTCGTCCGGGTCCGGGAGGCATTCATGCTCCTTATTGTGGTTAAAAGGCAAAGTTATAGACCGGCCTGGCGCGGATGTAGGCGCGGCTTTTGGAAAAGCAAAACAATCAAGTTCGGTTATCGATTTTCTCGCCGCCGTCCGCTCTAACAATCCTACAGGGCGAGAGTATCGTATATCAATGTAAATGTAAGTATAACATACTTAACCGACTTGGGCCTGTCAAGTCTTTTTTTAATAAGGACCGCCGCGGGAGGTGGACTTCAAGCAATTTTCCATAGGGAGGACAAGGCCCGGCCCCTGGAGGGACGGGGCGGTTTAGCCGGGTCGCGTACCGACTCCCCTACCCGTCCAGCCATGCTGGGATTCGGCTTGGAGTCGCCGGACGGGCGAGATTGATTCTTCGTCGTTTCACTCCTAAATATAGGAACAGCATCAGATTCGTCCTTCGGCCGGAGGCCGGGCGGGCGACCGAAATCCAACATGTCCCGGTTCAATGAATCCTTCTCGTGACGGACACCCACCACCCAGGGGCCGCTTAGCCCGGATTTCTCACCGGGTTCCGTAGCGAGGTCGAGAAATCATTAGCGAAACGCGAAGTTGGAGGAGATTTTGGCCGCGGGCATATCAGGGCGATATGTTGAGGACCAAAATCTTCGAAATGAGCGTTGCAGCAAGGATTTCCCGGCCGCAGCAGGAAGCGGGTC
>JAHJTB010000067.1 GCA_018830135.1 Pseudomonadota bacterium
ACCTGACCGGCCCGTTCAAAACCGAGAGCGCCCGTTGGAGCCAGGCCGCCTCGGCCATGGAAAAACAGATCAACGCCACGGGCGGCATTCGAGGACGCCAGGTCAAGTTCCCGACCTACGACTGCCGGTACGACGTGGCGGTCAGCACTTCGATTCTGAACCAACTCATCAACCAGAAACCCAAGGCACCCATTTTCTCCGGTTATATCGGCCATTTTTTCGTCGCCTCCCTGCCCAAGATGAGTCAGCCCGGCTACCGGGTCCCCATCCTGGCCCCGGCCTCATACGAAATGTTCGTCAACCCGCCCAACTGGGCTTTCTGCTTCGGGATTCTGTACGCCCAAAGCTTCGGCGGCTTTCTGGACTGGCAGCTCCAGTCCTGGAAAGAGAAGCGGCCCATCAAGGCGGCCTTCTACACCCTCGACTCCCCGGGCGGACGCGAACCTCTCAAGGTCAAGCCCTATCTCGAATCCAGGGGAATCGAAGTCGTGGCCGTGGAATTTACGAAGCCCAATCCCGTCGATATCACCCAGATCATGATGCGCTATCAGCAGACCCAGCCGGACTTCATCTACTGTATCGCGCCGGTGGGAGCGATCGCGAAGCTCTTCAACGAGGTCAAGAAGCGCAAACTGAAGACCAAGCTGGTCATACCGGCCTTTGTCACCTTCGGCATGCTGGAAAAATTCGTCGACAAAGAAACGCTGGAAGGCCACTATCAGTCCTGCGCCTTCAACACGTATCTGGACGACGAGGCCCCCGGCATCAAGGCTGCCAACGAACTGTTCAAGAAGTACGTTCCGGAGTTGGGCCATCCCGAGTCCATCGACATGTGGTCCCTGGGCACCACCATGCTGGCCAAGGAGGTCCTGGAACGCGCTTATGACCAGGTCGGAAGCTGGGACAAGGTGGACGGGGACCTGGCTTATAAAATACTCGAGAACGGCAAGTTCTCCCTCGGCGGCATCACCTCGGACCTGGAATTCAGCCCCACCAAGCGGATCGGCAACAATGCCTTCAAGGTCCTGCAGTATCGGGGCGGACAGGCCGTGGACGCCAGCGGATGGCTGCCCATTTCACCGGGCCTGAAAGAGGACGTCCTGTTCAAGGCCAAGAAATAAGAATTCCTTGATGTCCGGACGGATGGCCCTCGGCCTTCCGTCCGGACGGCCGGATCGGAATTATGCTCAAGCTGAACAACATCGACGTGATTTATTCCAGGTCGATCCTCGTGCTCAAAGGGGTCTCCCTCGTCATCGAGCAGGGCAGGATCGTCAGCCTGCTGGGCGCCAATGGCGCCGGAAAGAGCACGACCCTCAAGTCCATCTCTGGACTGATCAAGGTGGAGGAGGGCGAGGTCACAGCCGGCAACATCGAGTTCGAGGGTCGGCGGATCGACCGGGAGACCCCGGAAAACATCGTCAGGATGGGTATCGTCCAGGTCATTGAAGGCCGGATGATCTTCGAGCACCTGACCGCCGAGGAAAACATCGCGATCGGGGCGCACCTCCGGAAGGACCGGCGCGAGGCCAAAAGAGACCTCGAACGGGTCTACGCCTACTTTCCCAGGCTGCCCGACCTCCGGCACCGGGTCATCGGCTATCTTTCCGGTGGAGAGCAGCAGATGGTGGTCATCGGGCGGGCCTTGATGGCCCGCCCGAAACTGATGATGTTTGACGAACCTTCCCTCGGCCTGGCCCCCCGACTGGTCCACGAAATCTTCGAAATCATCGCCCGGATCAACCAGGACGAGGGGGCGACCATGATCGTGGTCGAACAGAACGTGGAAGTGGCCCTGGCCGTGGCTTCTTACGGATACGTCATGGAAAACGGCAAGATCGTCCTGGATGGCCCGGCGGAAAAACTGATGCACAACGAAGATATCAAGGAGTTCTATCTCGGGCTGAGCCAGGTGGGCGAAAAGAAAAGCTATAAGGAAGTCAAGCATTACCGCCGCCGAAAGCGGTGGCTGGGCTGAGGGCCGCCCCCCGTCATAGCCGAGCGGACCCGGAACCGGGCCGGGCGCCCTGCCGGGCCAATGGTTGCATACACGCCGCCTTGCCCGGGCGGTTTCCATAAGGTGATGATCGAGGTTGTCGGACCGGACCGATCCGGCCGGCGCCTTCGGTCTCAAACAATGCCGTGAGAGGTTGGAAATGAAAGACAAGCCGGATGCCAAGGGAAAAGGGGCGAAAAAAAGGGAATACGCCACCCTTTCAGGCCTGCCCCTGAAGGATGTTTACTGGCCGGAGGACCTGCCGGAGGGGTACGACCCCAGGCAGGAACTGGGCGGTCCGGGAGAGCCGCCGTACGTCCGGGGGGCCTATCCCGGGATGTACCGGAACCAGCCCTGGCGCATCTTCATGCTGACCGGGGCCGGCAGCATCGACGAGGCCCGGGACCGGGTCGCCTACGCGCTTTCCCAGGGAGAATCCGGATTCCTGGCCGAGTGCGACATGTCCACCTGGCTCATGCTCGACGTCGATCATCCCGACGTCATCAAGCGAAAAGACGACGTGGGCTGGTACGGCGCGCCGGTCATGTCCCTCGACGACTACCGGGAATACTGGGGACGGCTGCCCATCGGAGAACTTTATTGTCACCTGGGTGCGGTCCTGCCCCAGATGACGCCGTTTTTCATGAGCTGCTTCCTGACCCTGCTGGAAGAACGAAACATACCGGCGGCCAAGGTCAACAGCACCGGGCAGGGGGATTTCTTCATAACGTACATCAGCATCCTCAACCCCCTGCTCATTCCCCCCCAGGCCGGACTGCGACTGAACTGCGACGGTATCGAACATGCCATCAAACATGCGCCCCGCCTGACCCCGGTCTCGATCGCCGGAAACAACATCCGGGAGTGCGGGGCCACGAGCTACCAGGAAATGGCCGCCATTCTGGCCTGCGCCGTGTCCTATATCGAGGAGATTCTGGGCCGGGGCAACCTGAAGATCGACGAGTTCGCCCAGACCATCGGCGGAGTCAATCTCTCGACGGGCAGCGATTTTTTCGAGGATATCTGTAAGTTCAGGGCCATGCGGAAGATGTGGTACAAGCTGCTCAAAGGATACGGGGCCAAGGAGTCCAGTTCCCTCCGACTCCGGGTCCACGGTCTGCCTCTCGGCTCCATCTACACCTATCAGCAGCCCCTCAACAACATCGTCCGGGGTACGTATACGGTCCTGGCCGCGATCCTGGGCGGAGCCCAGTCCATCGGCACGCCGTCCTTTGACGAGGCCATCTGCACGCCGACCAAGCTGGCCCACACCACGGCCCTGAGGACCCAGCAGATTCTCATG
>JAHJTB010000068.1 GCA_018830135.1 Pseudomonadota bacterium
GTAGGTCTTCACCACAAGCGATTCTGAAAATCCAGACCTTATATTTCAGCCACTTGCGGCGAATACCCGCCTCAAAATACCTGCGTTCGGGCGCGAATAGCGAAAGTCGGGTTAGACATCCATGAATATTCCGTATCGCAACAATTCGCCATGCCAAACTGTGATTCCGTTTCGTAAGGTCAGTTAGTGTACCAGGAATCCCGATTCAGGAGGCCTTTGGGGAACGAGACACGAAATCGGCTTGGATTTCGGGGAAATCGTGGGACAGGTGGGCATTATCGGCCTGAAATCAACGAACGGGGACGCAGGTGTTGGGTGGTCAGGAGGTCGAAAACGCGGTTTGGCCGGCCCTCACTCCCCCCAGCCAGCGCTTACCCAGGAACCGGGCCATATCCATCATGGCATCCATCCGCCCGACTACCCGGTGGAACAGACCCCCATATCCCTGAACCGTCTGAAGCCAATGCGCCTGGTTGATAGGTAAGCGGTCCAGAATATTCGAAAGGTACTCCGGAATCGCCCCCCGCTTGCCCACCCGGATTTCTCGGCCGGTCCAGTCCACAAAAGACAAGTACTCGTCCTGGCTGAGTGATAGCACGCCCCGGCGGTCGCCATGATCATCGTCGCCGATGGGGCAGAGCCAGGTCTTGTCCTTACCCGAAGCCCGGTCCTGGATGCGATCGAAAATACCCGTATATCGGCTCCCTTCCGGCGTCTCGGCCACTCCGGCCCTCACCGGATTCAGGTCCACATAGCCCATGCAGGCCAGGAGCGCGGAATCGTCCAACAGGATCTGGCATTTGAATCGACCATCCCAAAACCGCCCTTTGCAGCCGTCCTCCCGGTTGGCCATTCTCGCTATGAATTCGTTCAGGCAACGCATGAACCAACTCACGCTTCCCAGGCGAGACCGAACTTCAGCCAGCCGATCGGATTGACTCGCTAACGCTTCGATGGCCGACCGGCTCGGGGCCTTGGATCGTCCGTCCGCGTCCCGCCCCATGGGGAACAGAGCCAGCCAGCGCCGAGCCGTTTCGTTGGCCGACCAGCTTTCAAGCAAGTCCGGGCGGGTACGGACCACCACATGCAGGTGGTTGGACATGACAGCATAAGTGATTACTTCGATACCGAAGGAGGCCGCAATGTCTTTCAATCGGGCCTGGACCCACGCCTTGCGGTGCTCGTATGACCGACCGGTGCAGGAATCGATACCGCAGAGAAAGGCGCTTCGTACGCATCGGGACATGCAGTGATAATGGGCCTCCACGCCTTGAGCAACCACTTCGTTACGGGCAACGGTCATCATCCCTCTCTCTGAGATGGTGTCGATTAATTGCCCAATCAGCGGGTTTCGGGACCATAACTACCTGAAATTACATCGGCCAATTGAGCCAAAACCTATTAATCGACGGCCTATTGGAGGTCAGGGTAGCAGGTCGAATTGGCCATGTCAAGAAAATGGGTGTCCATATTATTGTTTTGGGCAAAAAATCCGGCGAAACGGCTTTCGAAAAACGGAAGTCGAACCGCTGTTGACAACATGTTGACAGGATGTGAAAAGTCGTTTTGGTCGAAACATTAAAACGATATGTCAAAATAGATATATCGTTCTTTATTAACGATATAGCTGTCTTTCCAGTCAAGGGGTCCTGTGAAGATGAGTCTGGAATTGCGCCATACTATGGCCGGAGGTTTCGGGGATTCTATGGAGGCTTCACGATGGCGTCCTGAAAAGGCCCTGATGTTTAAGGCAGGCTGCAATGCGCGGCCCATGTCATGTAAAACGAGGCGCGACGGGCTGCCCCACGGCCTTCGACATCGGATAATAACAATAAAATCAAGTATAAATAGATAAATACCATTCAATCCGTGTTAGGCGGCCCGAATGCGTGTGGCCAACAAGACAATTGGGCCTCTGAGGCAGAATCGTATTGATAACGGGCCGGGTTTGATTATGGCGGAGCACGATTGGCCACTCGCCAACCCCGGAAAATATGGCTGATTTCTTGGTGTGAAATTCCTGTTTAATCAAAAAAAGCCAGTTATTTGAAATCAGCATGCCGGTTATATGATAAGCATATAAATATCAATTGGTTAAGATATTCCAGGTCAACTGGATAGCCTGTGGCAGGCGAAAAGCTTGTGGACTTGTAAGAAATAATTCATGTTTTCCTGCTTGACAGAGGGGGGGGGTACAGGGTAGGTATTATGACTGCGATGGGGTATTTTCAGGGTATTAAATAGACTGATGATTTGCGTTGTCGGTCATAAGGTTTCGGGCGTTTCGGGCCACGGCGCGAGTGGATGAATGCGCTCCATGGCCGTGAGGCATGTTTCATGCCGTTGTCGAGTTCGACCGAGTCGGGCAAAACGGTATGGGGTATTGGGGAGCAACCGAGCCAAGGAGAGTCACGGCGCCGTCTTTTCGGACGTACAGGAATCAAAAAGGTCTGCCGACACGATCTGCATTATGTTTTTTCTTTGGAGTCTGTCGAATGACGGACAACCCGCCTGCGGTCCTCAAGATCGGCGTTTCGTTGAACTCCGGGAGGTCAGCCATGATCAAGGGTGAATATATCCAACGACTTGTAGTTGCTCTTGCCTTGGCAGCCGTATTGGCGAGCTTGACGATTCCGGCCGTTCCGGCCCTGGCCATCGGTGTCTGGGCCGAAGGCCACGTGACCCGAAGCGCCTGGAACGAAGGTTCGTTTCACTATATCGAGGTCGATCGGATCAATTACCTGCTCATGCCGGAGTTGAGGGTCCTGACCTACCGGGTGGACAGCCAGGGCATCGGGCACGAGGAGCCCTCAACCCTGTCCAGCGTCCGGACCGGGCTTCGGGTCAGCATCAAGGCCGAGGGCAGTCGTATCTACGACATCCTCATCAGCAATCAGGAGTGATGTCATGAAAGTCCATCGCGGTTTGAGCACTGTTATGGCCGTCCTGGTCTGGGTGGCGGCGCAACTGATTCCGGCCCTTCCCGCGTCGGCCCAGACCATGTCCAGTTACACCCACGTCCCGCCCTTTGTCACTTCCAGCGCGCCGCCCCTGGTCATGCTGGTTTTGGGCCGGGACCACAAGCTCTACTACGAGGCGTACAACGACGTTTCCGACCTGAACGGCGACGGGGTCCTGGACGTGGGCTACCGGGCGTCCATCGACTACTATGGGTACTTCGACTGCAAGAAGTGCTACACCTATGATTCCGGGGACCAGCGTTTCGAACCCAGTTCGGCGACCACGGACAAGAAATGCAGCGGGGCCGCCGAGTGGAGCGGCGACTTCCTGAACTACCTGACCATGTCCCGCATGGACGCCCTGCGCAAGGTGCTTTACGGGGGGTACCGTTCGACGGACACGGCGACGCAGACGGTCCTGGAACGGGCCTATGTGCCCCAGGACGGGCACACCTGGGGCAAGGATTATGAGAGCGTGACCCGAGACGGCTATGACATCCGGGACTACACGCCGCTGGACCTCCCCTCGACCGGGACCCGGCACCTGTTCGCCTCGACATCCACGGCCGACCCGTCGGATTCGGGTTACCGTCCCTGGCTGCGGGTCATGACCCACAACAGCCACCACATCTGGGAATGGGTGGCCAAGGAGCGTCCGGTGGCGGACGACAGCCTGGTCTCGGGAGCCGGCCGTTACGAAAGCTTTCCGGCCAATCACGAACAGTACAACGCGATGGCCCTGATGTTCGCCAACGCCGCGCACCTGTATGGTTCAGGGGCGCCGTCCAACGGCCGGATCGACGGGTCGGGCAACCCCTATGGCGATGACGACTATTACTTGACCATTTTTTCAGGCACGCTGAACGTGACCACGGGCGGAAGCTATGAGATCGCGGTTGACGGCGACGACGCGGTCGAGGTGATCATTGACGGAGCGGCGGTGGCCGGCTGGTACGAAGGGCACGGCAACTGCAACTGCAACGACCACAATGGCACCGTCAATCTGAGCGCGGGCCCGCATACCTTCGAGTTCAGGCACCAGGAAAAAACAGGCGGCGACAACTACTATCTCAAGTGGAAGGGGCCTGATTCGGGCAACAACTGGCAGACCATTCCTTCGGGCAAGTTCAGCGGCCTGATCCAGTCCACCTATGACGTCAGCATCCCGGGCTCGACCATCACCGACTACGTGGTCCGGGTCCTGGTGGGGGAGACGGCCTGGCCGGAGGAGAACTGCAAGCAGTATCCATCGGGCGTTTACAAGCCGACCGGCCTCTTGCAGAAGTTCGGCGAAACCGGTCGGATGAAGTTCGGCCTGCTTTCCGGGAGTTACGCCAAGAACACGTCCGGCGGGGTGCTGCGCAAGAACATCGGCGTGATCACGGACGAGATCAATTCCAACACCGGCCAGTTCCTGGCGGTCAACGGCATCATCGGGACCATGAACAAGCTGCGGATCAAGGGCTTCCGTTACGGCGGCAACTACGATTACAACGAAAACTGCGGCTGGATCACGACCCGGGCCATCAACGCCGGCGAGTGCCGGATGTGGGGCAACCCGCTGGCGGAAATGATGTATGAAACATTGCGTTATTTTGGCGGCGAGGCGGCGACTTCGGACTTCGACTATTCCGGGAGCACGGACGACGGTACGCTGGGCCTGCCCAAGGCGGCCTGGGCCAACCCGTACGCCACCAACGACCAATGCGCCAAGCCCTTCATGCTGGTCCTCAGCGACGTCAACCCGTCCTTCGACACGGACAGTCTGCCCGGCAGCTATTTCAACCCGGGTTTCAGCGGTTCCCTGACCAAAAAGAACATCGTCACCGATCTGAACGAGGCCCTGAACGTTCAGAACCTGGCCAACGCCATCTCGGTCGCTGAAGGTGCGGCCGGCAATTTCTATATCGGCCAGAGCGGCGCCGTCTTCGACACGTCATGTTCGGCCAAGACCACGACGGGCATGGGCTCCATCCGGGGATTGTGCCCGGAGGAGCCGACCAAGCAGGGGGGGTACTATTCGGCTTCCGTGGCCAACTACGGACGGAATCACGACCTCAACCCGGTGGCGGGCAACCAGAGCGTGCTGACCTACGCCGTGGGGCTGGCTTCTCCGTTGCCCCGGATCGCAATTCCGATCTCCGGGAGAACGGTGACCCTGGTCCCCTTCGCCAAGTCGGTGGGCGGTTCGAGTATCAATTCGGCCCGGGCCCAGTTTCAGCCGACCAACACCATCGTGGACTTCTTCGTCCAGACCCTGACTCCGACCTACGGCAAGTTCCGCATCAATTTCGAGGACGTGGAACAGGGCGCCGACCACGACATGGACGCCATCGTCGTCTACGAGTACCAGTTGGTGGACGGTGCGGGCAACCCGGTGGCCGACCCGGCCCTGGCCGCGTCGCTCAAGATCACCCTGACCTCGGAGTACGCGGCCGGCGGGATCATGCAGCACTGCGGGTACATCATTTCCGGGACCACGGCGGACGGGACCTATCTCGAGGTCCGGGACTTCGACACCGGATCGGGTTCCGATCCGGACTACTTTCTGGACACACCGCCCGGCGTCGGCCCCAACCAGGGCGCGGGCGACACGGCCTGGGACGACAACGCGGCCCTGCCCCTGCTGGCGGTCCGGACCTTCGCGCCCCGGCTGGCCGGGGCCCCGGCGGCCCAGCTTTTGGAAAATCCGCTGTGGTACGCGGCCAAATACGGGGGTTTCGACGATCAGAACAACAACGGGCTGCCGGATGCCACCACGGAATGGGACGAGGACAACGACGGCGTGCCGGACACCTATTTCTACGTGACCAACCCCCTCTACCTGGAGCAGAAGCTGACCGAGTCCTTTGCCGCCATCCTGCAGAAGGCGTCCTCGGGCACGGCCGTATCGGTGCTGGCCACCTCGTCGGAAGGCGAAGGCACCTTGATCCAGGCCTATTTCAAACCGTCCGAGACCAGCGGGGCCCAGGACGTCAAGTGGGTCGGGTACCTGCATGCCCTCTGGGTGGACAGCCAGGGACGGACTCGCGAGGACACGCCGCCCCTGGGCGCCGACGAACGGGGCCTGGTGCTGAGCCATGACAAGATCGTCGAATTCTTCTTCGACCAGGGTTCGGGCGAGGCCAAGTTCTATCGGTACGAAGTCAATGCCGCGGGCGACAAGGCCTTTATCGACGGCAACGGCAACGGGATCAAGGAAGACACGGAACCTTACGATTACTCGATTCACGTCCTCGGCGATCTGCAGCCCATATGGGAAGGGGGCGGTCTGCTGGCCGACCGACAGACCCGGCTGGGCCTGGCCCGGAACCTGTGGACCTTTATCGACCGGGACAACGACGGCGTCAAGGACGTGGACAATCCGTCGACCGTGGAAAGCGAAGACGAGTTCATTCCCTTCACTACGGCCAACATGGCGGCCATCAGCCCCTGGCTCGGGGTCAAGTCCGGGACGGACTGGGCCTGGCTGGGCGCGGCCCATACGGACCGCTCGACGAACCTGATCAAGTTCATTCACGGCGACAAGGACGGATACACGGGCAACCCGACCCTGCGCAGCCGACTGATCGACAACCAGGTCTGGAAGCTGGGCGACATCATCAATTCCACGCCGGTGACCATCGGGCGTCCCATGGACAACTACAACGTCATCTACGGCGACCAGACCTATCAGGCCTATTACAACAAGTACAGGACCCGGGAACAGGCCGTGTACGTCGGCGGAAACGACGGCATGCTCCACGCCTTTTACATGGGCCGGTACAACACCGGGGCCAATCCATTGACGGCGAGCACCGAAAAGGTCTTTTTCGATAAGGAAGCGGGGTCGCTGGAAACGTTCGGCGACGAACTTTGGGGATATATACCCCAGGCCCTGCTGCCCCATCTCAAGTGGCTGGCCAACGAGAACTACGGCCACACGTACTACGTGGACCTGAAGCCCCGGGTCGTGGACGCCCGGATTTTCATCGGCGATGACGACGATCCGGATACGGGCAAGCATCCCAACGGCTGGGGCACGGTGCTCATCTGCGGGCTGAACATGGGCGGCAAGTCCATTTCGGTCACCGATGAGTTCCCCGAGGGGGGGGGAGGCGACGCGACCCGGACCTTCACCCCGACCTATTTCGCCATCGACGTGACCGACCCCCACGACCCCGTCCTTTTGTGGGAACGGACCTACACCAATATCGGGCTGACCACCTCCCTGCCCACGGTGGCCAAGGTGGGCAGCAGCTGGTTCATGATCTTCGGGTCGGGCCCCACCGACTACGCCGGATACAGTTCGCAAAAGGCCAGCATTTACATCGTGGACCTGAGGACGGGAACCTTGCGGCTTCGGTATGAAGGCGCCGAGGACCTGGCCTACATGGGCTCCCCCATCACCGTGGACGTGGGCCTGAACTACAGCGTGGACGTGGGCTATATCGGGGAGAGCTTCCTTTCGGGCACGACCAACCTGGGCATGATCTACGTGATCCGGGTGCCCAAGACCAACGACGCGGACGGTAACTGGCAGACCACCACGGCCGGCGACGTGTACGACGAGAATCCGGCCAACTGGAGCATCTACCGGATGATGACCGTGGGCGGACCCGTGACCGCGTCGCCCGCGGCCTCTTTCGACAGTCTGAACAACCTCTGGGTCTATTTCGGCACCGGGCGCTATTACAACGACGCGGACAAGACGAATACGAGCGCCCAGTATTTCTTCGGGGTCAAGGACCCCTACTACAACTCGTCCATGTACGCCACCCAGGCTTCCGCGATCACCAAGTCCTGGGACTGGCTGGCCTGGAACTTCCTGGAGTCCACCCCCATCAAGGTCTATGCCGACCTGTCGGTGGCCAACTA
>JAHJTB010000069.1 GCA_018830135.1 Pseudomonadota bacterium
AAAACGACCTGATCCGCATCATGACCGACACAGAGGACTCGATCCTGGATCAATACCGCATGGAATTCGGCCTGTTCGGCGTCGAGGCGGAATTTACGCCGGAGGCTGTCGAGTACGTGGCCCAGATCGCCGAAAACCGCCGGACGGGGGCCCGGGCCCTGGTCAGCGTATGGGAAAATATCCTGACCGACTTCCAGTTCGAACTGCCCGGTTCCAACTTCACCCGCCTGCTCGTGGACCGGGACCTGTGCGAACGGCCCAGGGACGCCTTGCTGGTCATGCAGGAAAAATCACCCATAGTGGATTTCGTCGAGTGGTTTCGCCGCCAGTACAGGATCGAACTGATCCTGGACGAGGCCTCCGAACAGTACATCGAGGCTTATGCACGGGAAAAGAACATCCAGGTCAGTGAAGCCCTGACCCGCCTGTTCAAGAACGCCAGCGCCCTGAACTACATGAACGTGCCGAGCCCTTTCCAGGTCACTCGGGACATGCTCGAAGACGAAGGGTATTTCGACCGCCTTTTCACCGAATGGCACCAGGGCCGGAAAGGCGCGTCCCAAGACCAGACAAACGCTTCATGAACCTTGTCCGGCCGGCCGGGGAATTTTGAGTTCGGAACATCTTGTCAAAAATCGCGCCTCGTAATATAAGCCCGACTAGCCGGGTCCGACGAAGCACGAACGGCCCGGTCCGATTCACGAAACCATTTGCCCTCCGGAGGCGCGACTGCGCATGACCCCAATGACCCGAAAGCAGATTTTTGACCGCATGGGCGGGTTCGTCGACGGCCTGTTTCTGGATATTCCCAAGCTCCTGAAGCCATTCCTCGTCCGCCCCAGGCAAATCGACCGGGCTTCTTACGAACGGGAGATGGACTTCTACCTGGACCAGGGCTACGTGGACGCGCCCGAAACCTTTTTCCGCCAGCCCGACCCAATCCCTTCCTGGACCATCGAATCGGAAACGCCTTACCGGGGCGGGACGTGCCAGCATATCCGGTACAACAGTTCGTACGAGCCGGTCAACCCGGACGTCCGGCCTCGCTTTCTCTCCCACCAGGCCAACCGAACCGGCTGGCTGGTCCGTTGGACCCACGGAGACCCGGGCCGCAAGACCGTCCTCTGCCTCCACGGTTACATGCTGGGCGAGCCGAATCAGGCCGAACGCATGTTTCGAGTGCGCAGCCTCTTCGACCAGGGACTGGACGCAGCCCTGTTCGTCGCCCCCTTCCACTGGCGTCGGGCCGCCGGTTCGACGGCCGAACGCGGCATCTACCTCCGGCCCGACGATCCGGCCATGACCGCCGAGTGCATCGGCCAGACCATGTACGACCTCCATGGCTGCCTGGCCCTTCTTGGAGAACTGGAAGCCGGCGAAATTGGCCTGGTCGGCGCGAGCATGGGGGGATACAACGCCGCCCTGTTCGCCTGCCTCTCCCAGGCCGCCTCCTTCGCCGCCATGATGGTTCCGGCGGTCAGCTACACCAAACCCATGGGACCGGACTCGGTCAGGCTTCCTTTTGAACCGGGCGACGCACTGCGCCTGAAAATTCACAGGGTCTGGGAATTCCACTCCCCGCTCCGCCTCGAGCCCAGACTGCCCCTGGACCGCCTGCTGTTCATCGCTTCGCGCGGGGACCGGATATGCCCCTTCGAGTACGTCCGGGCCCTGGTGGAAAAATGGGGCCGGCCGGAACACCACTTTCACACCGGAGGACACTGGCTGATCTTCAACCGCAAGGCCCGGGGACGGGCCTGGTACTCCTTCCTGGCCCGGATGGGCTTTCTTCCCGAGCGCTGAGCCACCCGGCGCGTTCTTGTCTTGCTTTTGGGGTGCCGTTCTGTTAGGCTAAAGGCTAACATATTGATTTAATTTGTTTTATCAACTAGTTATCCATATTCCCCCTCCCCCGTTCGGGGGATGTCCGCATGCATGACCAGGAATAGAATCCATCTTGTGACCAGGGTTCAAACCATTTGAGGAGGAGCAATCATGGCTGAATTCACCTTGGATGAAGACCAACAGCAGATACAGGACATGATGCGCAAATTTGCGCAGAATGAGCTTCGTCTGGCGGCCCGCGACTGCGACGAGAAGGCGGAGCTGCCGGCCGACCTGCTGGACAAGGTCTGGGAACTGGGCTTTTGCCCGCAGATCGTACCCGAACAGTATGGCGGGTATGAGATGGGCCGGTCGGCGGTGACTTCCGCGATCATGGCCGAGGAACTGGCCTGGGGTGATCTGAGCCTGACCCTGGGCGCCCTGTCTCCCCTGATGATGCTGGTTCCGATTCTGGAGTTCGGCACGGATGAGCAGAAGGCGGAATGGCTGCCCAAGTTCTGCGGGGAGAAGTTTTTTGCGGCCACGGCGGCGCTGATGGAGCCGAGGATCGCCTTTGATCCGATCAATCTTCATACGACCTGCGATATGATCGGGGATGAGATCGTGATCAACGGGGTCAAATGCATGGTGCCTTTGGCCGACCGGGCCGAGCACATGCTGGTTTACGCGATCACCAACAAGGGCGCGGGCGCGGCGGCCGTGGAGGCCTTGATCGTGGACAAGGGCACGCCGGGGCTGGAAATCGGCGAACGGGAACAGAACATGGGGCTCAACCCGCTGCCGCTTTACCGGGTAACGTTCAAGAACTGCGCGGTGCCCAAGAGCCGACGCGTGGGCGGCGCCCGGGGCGTGGACTACATGAGGCTCCTGAACCTGTCCCGGACCAGCCTGTGCGCCATGGCCGTGGGCGTGGCCCGGGCCTCTTACGAGTACGCCCTGGACTATGCCAGGGAACGGGTCGCCTTTGGCGAGCCGATCGCCAGCCGGCAGGCCATCGCCTTCATGCTGGCCGAGTCGGCCATGGAGGTTGACGGCATGCGGATGCTGGTCTGGCGTTCGGCCTGGCGGCTGGACCGCTTCGAGGATGCCACCCGCGATGCGTCCCTGGCCAGGATGTATTGCGCGGACCAGACCATGAAGGTCGCCGACTACGGGGTTCAGATTCTGGGCGGCCACGGATATATCCGGGAGCATCCGGTCGAGATGTGGTTCAGAAACGGCCGGGCCTTTGCCGCCATGGAAGGACTGGCCTCGGCCTGATCCCTCGATCCGATGCCGTTTGCACGCTCCGTCAGGAGAACGTCAGGAGGAAAACATGATTGATTTCGAGCTGCTTCCATCGACCAAGCAAGGACTGATCGGAACCCGGGCCCTGGCCGAGGGCCTGTTCCGCAAGATCGGCCGCCATTACGATATCCACGAGCACGACAAGGTCCAGGAGCTTCACGACCTGGTGGCCGCGATGCCCAAGGCCCCCCCCAAAGAGAAAAAGGAAAAAAGGGACGAGACCAAACTGCCCAAGGAACCGCGCAAGTCGGAACCCGGCCTGGCCACGGTGGTCAGCATGGAGGAGATGTCCTGGGGGGACGTCGGGATCATGCTGGCCTTTCCGGCCCAGGGCCTGGGCAACGCGGCCATAGACGCGGTAGCCACGTCGGAGCAGAGAGCCCGCTTCGGCCAAAAATTCGCGGCCATGGCCATCACCGAACCCTGCTGCGGTTCGGACACGGCCAACATTCGGACCACGGCCAAGCTGGACGAGGCGACCAGGGAATGGATTCTCAACGGTGAAAAGATTTTCGTCACCTCGGGTTACCATTGCGAGGCCGTGGTCGTCTGGGCCTCCCTGGACCGCGGTCTGGGCCGGGCGGCCATCAAGAGCTTTGTGGTCGAAAAGGGCACGCCGGGCATGACCGTGACCAAGGTCGAGGACAAGCTCGGCATCCGCGCCTCGGACACGGCCTCGATCGTCTTCGAGGACTGCCGGATTCCCTACGAGAACATCCTGGGCAGCCCGGACGTCAAGGAGCGCAAGGAAGGTCTGGGCGGGGCCATGAAGACGTTCGACGCCACCCGGCCCGGCGTGGCGGCCATGGCCATCGGCGTGTCACGGGCAGCCCTGGAGTTCACCAAGCAGAAGATCGAGGAGGAAGGCTTTTCATTTCCCTATGATCGGGGCCTGCACGAACTCAGCTACGTCCAGCGGACGGTGATGGAAATGGAAGCCAACCTGGAAGTGGCCCGCCTTCTGACCTGGCGTTCGGCGGCCATGCTGGACACCGGTGCCCGGAACAGCCTGGAGGCGTCCATGGGCAAGGCCAAGGCCGGCCGGGCCGCGACCCTGGTCACCCAGAAATGCGTCGAGTTGCTGGGTCCCCTGGGCTACTCCAGGGAATGGCTGGTGGAGAAGTGGATGCGGGACTGCAAAATTACCGACATCTTCGAGGGCACGGGCCAGATTCAGATGCTGGTCATCGCCCGTCAGATTCTGGGTTTTTCCCGCGAAATGCTCAAGTAGGCTTTTTCCGGAGGCGCGCCCGGCGCGCCTCCGGACCCTATATCCGCCCGGTCAGTCTTCCTTGCGCATGGGCACGACGAAGACCGGTACATCGGCCTTGTTCAGCACGCCCCGGACCACGCTGCCCACGACCACTTCCTCGATGCGTCCCATCCGGTGGGCGCCCATGACGATGAGATCGCACCCGTATGTCTTGACCTGATCGATGATCTCGTCGATCACGTTTCCTTCCTTGACGATCACATTGTCCGGCGGTTCGACCCGGCATTCCGGCTGGTCGGCCATGGCGTCCTGGCAGAACATTTCCAGCCCCTCCCGGATAATGGTCCGTTCCCGGCTCTTGCCCACCAATGTGGTCAAGGCCTCGTCTTTGTACTTGGCCCGAAGCTCGTCCAGCCGTCCTTTGTCCAGAATACTTCCCAGGGCCATTTTCACGCTGGCCGGAACCTCCTCGACAACGTGAATGATGGTGATCTTGGCCCCGTACTTGTCCGCCAGGCTGACGGCGTGGTCGAATACGCGTCGGGCGCCGGCCGTAAGATCGGAGGTGAAGAGGATGTGTTTGAACTCCATGCCCATGAGAGACCTCCCTTGCAGGTGTCGCCTGCGATGGATTCGCGTTTCCTCGACCGTCGGGGTCCGAAACGGCGGCCGGGTCGGCGTCGTACGCCTTCCGGCCAAACCGGCTGAACCCCAGGCCTTGGTCCGGCTTGGTGTATGTTCCCCTATTTATATCAAATCACGTCGTTTGGCAAACGGGAATCCCGCGGGGGGCCGAGGTTCAGGCCGCGGGCCGCCGGTCAACGACCCTTGAAGACCGGCTTCCGTTTCTCGAGAAATGCGCTAAATCCTTCGGCCACGTCCTCGGTTTTCATCAACAGTTCCAGGACGTAGGATTCATAATCCAGGGCCTGGGGCAGGTCCCATTTCAAAAAGTTCTGAAGGCCGCGCTTGGCGAAGGCGATGGGTAACGGCGCGTTGGCCGCGATCCGTCCGGCCAGTTCCCGCGTGGCGCCGGCCAGTTCCTCGTGAGGCACGACCCGGTTGACCATGCCCATGTTCAAGGCCTCCCGGGCCTCGATGACTTCGCCGCTGAAGATCAGTTCGGCCGCCTTGGCGTATCCCACCAGCCGGGGCAGAAAGTAGATGCCGCCCCAGTCGGGATGCACGCCCCGCCGGGTAAAGACCTGTCCGAACCGGGCCCGGTCGCTGGCGATCCGGATGTCGCAGGCCAGGGCCAGGTTGCAGCCCCCGCCGGCGGCCGCGCCGTTGACCGAGGCGATAACCGGCTTTTCCATGGCGTTGATGAGCAGAACGGATTCGCACATGGCGTGGCGCCGGTTCGAGACCTGTTGGGACAGGGCCTGCACCGATCCGTCCACGAACTCGTTGACGTCACCGCCCGTGCAAAAGGCCTTGCCGGCTCCGGTGATGACCACGACGCGCACCTCGCCGTCCGCGGCCACGTCCTCGAGAGCGGCCACGATCTCCTGGCGCATCAGCCCCCCGAAGGCGTTCATTCTTTCCGGCCGGTTCAAAGTGATCGTGGCGATATGCTCGCTCTTGTCCAGGAGAATATGTTCCCAGGTCATCGGGCGCCCTCCTTGAAAAAATCGTTTAGCCCGGCGGCCAGCCGGCCGGCCCGGTTTTTCAGCTCGGAAAACAGTTCATCGATCGAAACGACCCGGTCAATCAGGCCGGCGGCCTGTCCGGCCGGCATGATGCTGTGCTCCATGTCTCCCTCGGCCTCCAGATAGCCTCCGGCCAGGCCGCCGGCCGATCCGGCCCGGGCCGGATCGACCAGGGCTTCACTCAATTCATTGCGCAGCACCCGCAAGGGCATGATGTCCTGGCCCAGCACCAGGGTCCCGCAGTCCCCCGCCGCCAGCAGGGCCTCATGAAAGTATCCGGGGGCCGGACATTCCAGGGTCGCGGCCAGACGGGTCCCCATCTCGGCCCCTTCCGCGCCCAAGGCCAGGGCCGCGACCAGGCCCCGGGCGTCTCCGATCCCCCCCGCCGCCACCACCGGCACGTCTAGGGCATCGGCCAGTTGAGGCACCAGGCAGAACGTGGTGATCTGCTCCCGGCCGCCGTGCCCGCCGGCCTCGAAACCCATCCCGATCACGCCGTCCACACCCGCGGCCTGGGCCTTGAGCCCCAGGGCCACGGTCGAAACCTTGTGCAGAACCTTCAACCCGGCCTGACCGACCCGATCCATGACCCGGGCCGGATTGCCGCCCGATGTGGTAATGGCCTTGATTCCCATCTCGATGGCTATTTCAAGCGCCTCCAGGGCATTGGACCGATGCAGGGGAATGTTGACCCCAAAGGGCCGGTCGGTCAACCGGCGGGCCTTTTCGATCTCCTCCCTCAGCCGTTCCCCGGTCAGGCCCGAGGCCGCGATCTGGCCAAAGCCCCCGGCGGCCGAAACCGCCGCGGCCATGGCCCCCAGGGTCAGCAAACGCATCGGCCCCTGGATCAGGGGGTAATCGACGCTCAGGATACGCGTGAGCCGGTTTTTCATGGCTTCTCTCCCGACCGGCGGCTATCGGCCCATCAGAGCGGATCGCCGAATCTTGCCCGAGGCGGTCATGGGCATTTCATCGATCAGTTCTAGCCGGCTGGGGTACTTGAACCGGGCCACCTTGCCCTCCAGAAAGGCATGGATGTCTTCCAGGGTCGGGGCCTGGCCCGGCTGGGGCACGACAAAGGCCTTGCCCGTCTCGCCCCACTTCTCGTCAGGCACGCCCATAATGACCACGTTCTGGATTCCGGGGTGTTCGGTCAGCGCCTTTTCCACCTCGGCCGGATAGACGTTCTCACCGCCGCTGCGATACATGGACTTGGCCCGATCGACCACGTAGAAGTACCCGTCCTCGTCAACGTAGCCCAGGTCTCCGGTCCGGAGCACCCCGTCGACGATGGCCTCGGCCGTCTTGTCCGGCATGTTCCAGTACCCGCTCATGACGGTCGGCCCCCGGGCCACGATTTCACCCACCTCGCCGGCGGGCAGGGGGCGTCCATCCGGACCGGCAATCCAGATTTCGGTAAAAAAACCGGGCAGGCCGACCGAGCCCTGTTTGCGCCTGATGTCCTCCCGGGGCAGCATCATCATGGCCGAGTTCTCGGTCTGACCGAATCCCTGCTGCATGTGGATGCCCCGTTTGGCCAGCTCTTCGATCATGGCCACCGGAGTGCGCTCCCCGCCTCCGATCACCCGCCGGACGCTGCCGGTATCGACCTGGTCCAGCTTTCCGGATTCGAGAATGAACTTCCACATGGTCGTCAGGGCGAAGACCACGGTGGCCCGGTACGTCTCGATGTCGGCGGCGAACCGGTCCGGGTCGAAGCCCTGCCTCATGATGGTGACCATACCCGCGCAAAGAGCCGGCGTCAGGCTGATGAACAGGCCGCCGGAATGAAACAGCGGCAGTTGGGCCAGATAGACGTCCTCGGGATGAAGACCGGAGTAAAGCATGATCTGGAAGTTCTTGAAAAAGGTCTGCTGGTGGGATACGACCGCGCCCTTGGGTCGTCCGGTCACGCCCGAGGTGTAGATGATGGCCAGGGGATCGTTCATGTCGATGGGAGCATCCGGCGTCGGTTCGTCAACGGGTCGATCCGACATGGCCTGGTCCCATCCCGTGGCCCAGTCCGGCCGGTCCGGCGCGCCGGGGACCAGGCTCTTGATGAACAGAAACTTGTCCGGTTCCACGGGTACCCGGCTTCGGATGGCATCGATGGTCAGGGTGAAGGCGTCGTGGAAGGCCAGCAGCCGGGCCTGGCAATTGTCGAGCTGGTATTCCAGTTCCGGCCCGACCAGGCGGAAGTTGAGGGGTACGAATATCAGGCCCAGCTTGGCCGCGGCCAGGTAAAGATAGACGAACTCGGGACAGTTGAGGAGGTCGACGGCGATTCGGTCGCCCTTCTTAATACCCAGGTTTTGCAGGAAGTGGGCGGCCTGGTTGGTCAGCTCGTTTATCGTCCGGTAGGTGACGGGCTGGTCCTCGAAGATGATGGCTGTTTTGTCCGGCGTGAATACCGCCCGTTTCCGGGCGATGGTTCCGATGTTCCATTCCATGAAGGTCTGTCTCCTTTTTTTCCGGTCAGGGCTGTCCGGGTGAGGCATCAAGTCGTTCGACGATCAAGGGCAGGGCCTCCCCGGCTCTTGACTGGACGAACAGGTCGCACAGCGGCGTCAGCTCGGATTCGCGGGCGTTGACTTCGATCAACGCGGCCCCGGCCGTTTTGGCGATTTCAGGCAGCGAGGCCGCCGGGTAGACCAGGCCGGAGGTCCCGATGATCAGCATCACACGGCAGGCCCGGGCCGAATCCATGGCCTGGGGCAGGTCCTGGACGGATTCGCCGAAGCTGACGAAATCCAGCCGGGTCGGCCCGCCGCAGTCGCAGGCGGGGAAATGCCGGGCGAATTCCACCAGGGAAAACCCGGCCGTCCGGGCCAAAGCCCGCCGGACGATGTCGAAAAGTTCGCTCCGTTCCAGGCCCTGCTTGCGCCCGCAGGCGAGGCAGCGGAGCCGCTGGAGACTTCCGTGCAGTTCGAAGACCGTGCGATTGCCGGCTTCTCGATGAAGGCTGTCCACGTTTTGGGTGGCCACGGCGTCCAGGTAGCCGAGAGCCTCGAGCCGGGCCAGGGCGACATGGGCCGGGTTGGGCCGGGCCGCCTCCAGGGCCGAGAAAAAGCCGCCCAGGATTTCATGGGCCTGGTCCGGGTGGCGGGCCAGGACGGAAAGCATTCCCTCCGACCCGTACCGGTCCCACAGGCCGCCCGGGTCCCGGTACGTGGAAATGCCGCTTTCCGCCGACACGCCCGCGCCGGTAAAGGCCATGACCCGCCCGCGGGAGCGGATCATTTCCGCGGCCTTATCGATATCCACGATCTGCCTCCTTGCCCTGTCAAATCGATCAGGGCCGGTCAATGGCCTCGATCAGCGACTTCATGCCGGCCTGGTTTTCCAGGTCCAAAAACGCGGCACCCAGGGCCGATGTCTTTTCCTTTCCCAGCACGGGTTCGCAAAGGTCCATGAACTTGCCTTGAACCTTGCCTCGCTTTTTCTCCAGTTCCGGAATCTGGTTCAATACGTCGGAAAAGCCTTCGATAGCCCGGCCATCTTCGGTTTCGACCCGGACCCGGGCTTCGAGGCCGATGATGCCCGGATCGGGCAACACCCTGATCTTTTTCATGAAGTCCACGATTTCCGGTTCCCGGACCATCCCGTCGGTAAAGGCCTGCATACCCGTGTTGCCCCGGATGATGGCATTGGCCACGCAGTAGGCGTAGCTGAACTTGCCCTCGAGGCCGGTTTTCGGCTCGGTCCTGCCGGCGATGTCGATGGCCATTTGGGAGGCGTAAACGGTGATCGCCCGGACCTGGCCGGGCGCCAGGCCTTCCCCGGCGATCACGTCCAGGGCCGCCTCGATGGGCGAATGGGTCGCGTGACAGGAGGCGTGGTATTTCTGGGCCAACTGGTCGGCGTTCCAGGTCCGGCCCAGGGAGGCCACGGCCTCCTCGTCGACCGCGCCCTTGAGCAGATCAAAAAAGCCGTGCTGGCCTTCCAGGATGTCTTCGGCGCAGGTGAACCCGTCGCCGGCCAGCAGGGCCGACTCGAGGCCGACCTCGGCGGCCTTGCCGGCGTGGTAGGGCTTGGTCATGGTCCCGAAAACCCGTTTGAGCCCCGCGGCCTGGGTCCCGGCGATGCCCAAAGCCCAAAGGGTCCGCTGTTCGTCCAGGCCCAGCATCCAGGAGCAGCCGGCCGCCGCGGCCAGGCGGCCGATAGTCGAGGTGCCGTGCCAGCCGGCCGCGTAATGTTCGAGTCCGGCGCAGGCGCCGATGGTGGCGCCCGCCTTCAGGGCCACCAGGTAGGCGACCAGGAAATCTCGTCCGCTCTTGTCCCGCCACTCGGCCAGAGCCGCCAGGGCGGGGAACAGGGTCACCGAGGGATGCCCCAGAAAGTGGGTCATGGTATCGTCGTAGTCCAGGGCGTGGGAGGCGGCGCCGTTGACCAGGGCGGCCCTCGGGGCATTGGTCTTCAGGCCGTGCCCCAGAATGGTGGCCTGGGGATGCCCGCCCATGAGGCCGGCGTACCGAATCAACTTGCCGACCAGGGGTTCGTCCTTGCCGGCCATCAGGACGGCGAACCAGTCCATGAAACCGAGTTTGGCGTGCTCGTACATGTCGGCCGGAACGTCCTCCCGACCGGTCCCGGCGATGAAGCGTGCGAGGGTCCGGGTCAGTCCCGGGTCCTTGGCATTCATGGCGATCTCCTTGTGGGTCGCGGCAAGGCCGGTCACCCGATCATGAATCCGGGCAGAAACAGGCTGAGCCCAGGGAAAAAGTAGAGGATGATCATTCCCGCGAGCATCAGCAGATAGAAGGGCAGCATCCCCCGAATGATGGGGGCCAGCCGACTCTGGGTGATGCCTTGGATGACGTAGAGATTGAGCCCCACCGGCGGGGTGATGATGGCCATTTCCATGTTGACGGTCATCAGGACCGCAAACCAGACCCCGTCGAAACCCAGTTCGATGACGATGGGATACAGTACGGGCAGCGTGATCATCATGACCGAAGCGACCTCGAGAAAGAGGCCCAGGACGCCCAGGAGGCACATCATGGCCAGGATGACCATGCCCGGCGGGAGGTTGAGGTCGGTGATGGTCGACATGGCCAGTTGCGGGAGCCGGAGCAGGGTGATGAAACGGCCCATGGTCAGGGCGCCGGCGATGATGATGAGAATGAACCCGGCGTTGAGGCCGCATTCGGCCAGGATTTGCGGAATCCGGGCCAGGCCGATCTTGCGGCGGACCAGGACCATGGCGATAGTGTAGATCGCGGCCACGGCCCCGCATTCCAGCACGGTGAAAATGCCGGTGAAAATGCCGGCTATGATGAGCAGGGGGACCAGTATGACCCAGACCGCCTTGCCCGTGGCCCTCCATCGTTCAGCCCAGGACGGATTGATCTCCCGTTCATAGGCCCGTGTCCGCCAGGCGTAGAAGAACGTGTAGCCCACGAACATGGCCACCAGCAGAAGGCCCGGGATGATACCCGCGATCAGGAGCCTGCCCAGGGACTCCTCGGTCACCGCGGCGTACAGGATCATGGTCCCCGAGGGGGGTATCATGATGCCCAGGGTCGAGCCGGCCCCGACCAGGCCGTACGAGAACGAATCGTTGTACTTCCGTTTCGTCAGGGCCGGCAGGGCGATCAGACCGATGGTGGCCACGGTGGCCACGCTCGAGATCGAGATGGCCGCGAAAAACGCGCAGGAGAATATGGTGGCCAGGCCCAGCCCGCCCGGAAGCCCGCCGATCCATTTGCTGAACAGCTCGTAAAGCTCCTCCCCGGCGCCCGAGCCCTGGAGGATGAAGCCGGTCAGGATGAAAAGCGGCAGGGCGGCCAGGGTGAAGTTGCCGATGCTGGCGAAAAAGATGTCCGGGACCTGGGTCACGGCCAGGGGCCCGCCGAAATGAAGATACAGCCCGGCCATGCCCAGAAGGCCCAGGGCCACGAAGATGGGCACGCCGGCAAAAAGCATGACCATCAGAATGACGATCAGGCCGAGCACGGGAGCACTGACCAGGAGCCAGATCGAAACAGCCATGAGGCCGACGAACAGGGCCAGGGACATGACAAAGGGCTTGTCCCACAAGCCCTCCCCGTCTTCGGGGCCGTCCGGCGTTCCCCAGTCCCGGTCGGCCAGCCGCAAGGCGTTGGTCATCAGGTCGGAGAGCAACTGGATGCCCATGAGAAACCCGCCCACGGGCAGGGCCAGTTTCATGGGCCAGATGACCGGCGCCCAGATCGAAGGCGTGGTTTCACCCGAGTGAAATGCCTCCCGGAAATCCTCCCATGAAAAGTAGACCAGCAGGGCGGTGAAAATCAGGGCGAAGGTCAGGGGAACAAAACGCCACAGGACCGAGGTGCGCGCGGCAAAGCGGCTGATGAGCAGGTCCACCTGGACGTGCCGGCCCTGTTTCTGACACATGGCCAACGTCAGCAGGCCGAACCAGACCATGAGGATGGTAACCAGTTCGATGGACCACATGGTGGGGGAGTTGAAGAACTTGCGCATGGCGATCTCGTAGAGCACGATAAAGAGTATCGCCAGAAGCGTCATGCCGGACAGGAAGCCGCTGGCCGTGGCCAGAAAGCCTGAGAATCGTTCGAACCGCAATATCGCTCGTCTCACCGCCAACCTCGCTTTTCGAAAGAATTCGGTGCACGGAAGGGGATCGGGGCGAAAACCGGCCCGTGGCCTCCGATTTTCGCCCCGCCGGTTCTACTTGGCCCGTGTCTCCTCGACCCAGGCGTCGTACTGGTCGGCGAGCGGCTGCCCGAGTTCCTTGACGGCCGCGGCCTTGAGGGCCGGTTCGATAAGCGGCCCGAAGGTCTTGTTGTATTCCTCCGTCGAGACTTCGTAGATGTCCACGCCCTTGGCCTTGAGGCCGGCCATGATCTTGTCCTCCATGGCCAGGATCATCTTGGTGCAGGCGTCGGACGCCTCCTTGCCGGCCTCCATGATGATCTGCTGGAGGTCCTGCGGCAGGCTGTCGAGCCACGGTTTGTTGGCCACGATCTGGAAGTCCGTGGTCAGGTAGCGGGGCAGGAAGACGTGCTTGGCCACTTCATACCACTTGCGGGCATAGAACGAGCCCAGCCCGGAATGGGCGCCCTGGATGGTGCCTCTCTGAAGAGCCATGTACACGTCCGCCGAACTCATGACCGTGGGCACCCCGCCCAGGGCCATGGTTTCCGCGGCCAGGGCCTTGGAAGATATCCGGATTTTCATTCCCTTCATGTCGCCTGGCAGGCGAACCGGATTGGTCAGGATGTAACCGGCCCGGACGGCGTACAGGATGGGCGCGATCACCACGCAGTTGGCCTTTTCCGCCAGGAGTTTTTTCTGATAGTCGTACAGGGGTCCGCGATAGAGCCGGAAGTAGTGGTCCAGATTGTCGTACGACTTGCCTCCGTAGGAAAAGACCTCCGGGACCAGGCCGATCCACCAGGCGAAATAGGTCTGGGCCATCTTGGTCGTGCCCGTGGAAATGGCCTTGGGGACCTCCTTGTCCGTGAGCAACTGGCCGGCGGGGAAGGACTGAAGTTCCAGACGCCCCTTGCTCTTTTCGGTAACCGTCTTGCAGAACAGGTCCATGGCCTGGGTGATGGGGTGGCCGACGGGCATTTGGCTGGCGACCTGAATCTTCTGGGGTTCCTCGGCCCGGGCCACACCCGGTCCGGCCGTCGCCAGGACCAGCGACAGGACCGCGACGATCAAAGCGACCTTGAAAACGACCTTTCTCATGCCTCACTCCTTTCTCGTTGCATGTCTGGCCCGGAAGATTCATGGGGCTGTCTTCCGAGGCGAATGACAACCCATGAATCATTCGGGCCGGGTTTTTCCAATCCGTCTCCATCTTTTGAAGATGGGTTTCACCTGCCTTTGAAAACCGGTTTCCGCTTTTCCAGGAAGGAGAGTTGTCCCTCCTTCAGGTCTTCACTGTTGAAGGCCTCGGCCACGATGGCCTCGGCCGCCCGCCGGTCCGCCTCGTCGATCTGGACCGACCGGGCCAGAATGCCCAGGATGCGTTTGGTGCCCTTGAGAGACATCGGGGCGTTACCGGCGATCTCCTCGGCCAGGCCGTAAGTGAAGGACTCGAGTTCCTCCAGGGGCACCATATGGTTGACCAGCCCCATCTCTCTGACCTGCGGGGCGTCGTAAAACCGTCCGGTGAAAAGCAGTTCCCGGGTCAACGGCAGTCCCAGAATCTGGACGAAGCGCATGATGCCGTCCAGGGGGTAGACCAGGCCCAGCTTGGCCGGGGGCACGCCCATGCGGATGTGGTCGCCGGCGATGCGTATGTCGCAGCAGACGGCCAGTTCGCATCCGGCGCCAAAGGCGTATCCATTGAGCATGGCGATGGTGGGATAGGGGTAGTTCAGCACGCTGCCCATGGCCAGTTCCTGGGGGTTTTTCGACTTGAGCTTTTCCGCGACTTCCGTATCTATCTTGGTGGGGATGGAAGCAATATCGTATCCGGAGGAGAAGGACTTGTTTCCGCTACCCCTGATGACCAGGCATCGAACCTCGTCGTCGTGGCGGAATTCCTCGATGGCCTGGTGCAAGCGGATTAGCAGGTCGGGCGACAGGGAGTTGCGTTTTTCCGGCCGGTTGAGGACCAGCGTGGCGATGTGGTCTTTTCGTTCGATGAGTAGAATGTCATTTTCCATATTATTCCTCTCTGTAAATGCCGATGACCTTTTCGGTCTCGAGCTGATTGATGCGTTCTTCGGTGTAGTTCAACAGGTCGGCCAGGACTTCGCGGGTCTGCCCGCCCAGTTCCGGGGGGCTCTCGAACCGCTCCTCCAGGCCCACCGCCTTGATCGGGTTCCCGGCCACCCGGATGTCGCCGGCCCGGGGATGCGGCACGGTCACCACCATGTTCCGCTCCAGGACCTGGGGGTCCTCCAGGGCCCGGGCCAGGGTGTTGACCGGGGCGCAGGGCACCTCTTCGGCTTCGAGACGTTCGAGCCACTCCCGTCCGGTTCTCCGGCTGAAGACATCCCTCAGGATGGGAATGAGCAGGCCGTGGTTCTGCCGGCGCTTTTCCGGATCGTCGAATCGTTCGTCCGTAATGAGTTCCTCGACTTCCAGGGCCCGGCAGAACCCTTCCCAGAACTTGGGCGTGACGCAGGTGACCACGATCCAGATGTCCCGGGTCGGGAAGGCCTCGTAGGGCACGATCAACTCGTGGCGGGAGCCTTGAGGCCCCGGGTCTTCGCCGGTCATGAAATAGTAGGCCGACAGGTATGTGGTCATGGAGATCAGGCCGTCGAGCAGGCTGACGTCCAGCTTGCGGCCCTCTCCGGTGGCGTTTCGGTACTGCAGGCCGGCCAGGATGGCGATGACCGCAAACATGCCCCCGGACACGTCGCCCACGGGCAGCCCCATGCGGCAGGGTTCGCCGTCCGGCTGGCCGGTCAGTCCCATGGCCCCGCTGAGGGCCTGGACGGTCAGGTCGAAGGCGGGCCGGTCCCGATACGGTCCGTATCGGCCGAAGCCGCTCAGGGAGCATGATATGATACGGGGATTGTGAGGCTTGAGGTCCTCGTAGTCGCACTTCAGCCGCCGGAGGGCCTCGGGCCGCATATTGTCCATGACGACGTCTGAAATCCGGACCAGGTCGTAGAAGACCTCCCGGCCTTCGGCCCGTTTGAGGTCCAGTACCACGCTTTTCTTGTTCCGGTTGATGGACAGGAAATAAGTGCCCACCCCGCCGGGGGTGACGTGCCCGCCGTACCGGGTGAAGTCGCCGATCTGGTCCTCGATCTTGATGACCTCGGCGCCCAGGTCCCCCAGGATCATGGTTCCGTAAGGTCCGGCCAGCATGCGGGTCAGGTCCAGAACCCGAACTCCGGACAGCAGCCCCTTCATGCCGCGTCTCCCCGGGCGGACCGCGCCTTGACGTGCCGCTGGATCGCTTCGACGATCTGGTCGATACTGGCGCCCGAAGTGAATATTTCGTCCACGCCCATTTCCTGGAGGGCCGGGAAGTCCTCCGTCGGGATTACTCCGCCGATGAACAGGACCACGTCGTCGGCGCCCTGGGCCTTCAGCTTCTCCGTCACCCGGCGGGTCAGGGCCAGATGGGCCCCGGACAGGATGGACAGCCCGATCACGTGTACGTCTTCCTGGATGGCGGCCTTGACGATGGAGTCCGGCGTCTGGCGCAGCCCGGTGTATATGACCTCGAATCCGGCGTCGCGCAGCATGTAGGCGATGACCTTGGCGCCCCGGTCATGTCCGTCCAGGCCGGGCTTGCCGATCAGCACCCTGATTCTTGTTTCCATGATAGCTCTCCTTCAACCCGGATATTGCGGTTGGGTTCAGTCAAATATGGGATCGCATGGCACCAAGGCCGTCGGGATGCCCAGGCGGCGGTCCAATTCCTTATACACCCGTCCCCGCAGGTCCCTTCCCCAGCCGCTCAGGTGGAAGGGGGACGCGGGAATCGCGATCAGGTCCGGCCGGCCGATTCCCTCATCGAGGAAGGCCCGCACGGCCCGGACGAAATCTTCGACGACCAGCAGGTCGCCCATGAATACGTTTCCGCCAAAGTAGCCGTTTTCCGGAACGCGCAAGTGCAGGGCCAGACCCGAGAAGAACCCGTGCGACCGGATCATGTCTTCCAGGGCCGGCCGGACCAGGCGGGAGGTCAGCAGCAGTACGGTGGCGGCCCGGTGCAAGGTCACGACCTGGCGGAGGTTTTCCAGCCAGGCCGTGGGCAGGCCCGCGCAGGCGAAAACGATTCCCAGATGCCCGACCGTGCCAGGATCGTAGGGGTAGTCGTAGTCCCGGAGGTCGAATTCCAGCTCCAGGGGTCTCCCCTGCCGCCGGACCACCACGGGGACCCTATCGAGTTCGCTCCGGTGCAGCGTGGTCAGCAGCGTCCGGGTCTGGGGCCGGCCTTGGACGGCCAGTCCGCCCAGCTTCACAATCCGGTCGCCGGCCCGCAGCCCGCCCCGGTCCGCCGGCGAGTTCCGGATCACGCCGATGGGGCGCGGGTCGTTGACGGCTTGAGGGGTCTGGTACTCCTCGTACAGCCCGGGACGCAGGATCAGGGGACAGGCGGTCCTTTCCCGCAAGGCCAGGACGGTCTCCTTGATCCCCTCCCAGACCCGGTCGTGGTCGAAAAGCGGCCGGTCGGAAAAGAATCGGGAGTAACCCGGCAGGCTGATCTGGATGAAGGCGGGCTCGTGCCGGTCGGCGAAACCGACGGTCTCTTCCAGGTCTTCGAGCATGATCCGAATCGATGGGAAAGGCCAGGGCACGATGACCACCGAGTAGGGCAGACCGGCCTCCCTCAATCCGGCCAGGGACTCGACGGCGGTTTCGGGCCGGGGATCGTTCATCAGCCAGCGCCGGCGGGCGGGGGAGGAGGAGTTCAGGGATACGTCCAGGAATACCGGACGCCGCCCGGTCAGGGCCTGAATGGTTTCAGGCGTCAGCAGGGAGCCGTTGGTCGGTATCCGGATCGTCTCGCCGGTCCGGCTCCGCAGTTCGGTCAGCATCTCCATGGCCCGGGGATGGGCCAGGGCTTCGCAGGGCCCCCCCGCGGCCGGAAAAAGGCCCAGCCCCGAGTCCGGGACATAGTGCTCGATCCGGGTCAGGACATCCCGGTATTCCAGGTCCGGATCGCGAGGCCGGGGTCTGAAGGGCGGCGGCCCGCCGTCGTTGTAGCAGAAGCGGCACTTGAGGTTGCATCGCGTGGCCGCGTGGGCCAGGATGTCGGCCGCGCCGCCGCCCGAAACCAGCCACTGCCTCGGGTCCTTGAGCCGGAAGCCGTCCACCCGGACGATTCGGCCCCCGTATTCCAGGTCGACCACGTCCAGGAGGGATTCGATCAGCCGGCGGATGTAACCGAGGCGCGGTTCATAGACCTCGAGCGGGTCGTCAATCTCGGCCCGGTGCGTCGGGTCCTCCGGATAGAGGTCCCGGACGGCTTCAGGATGATTGAGCATGCGGAAGCCGTCCACCCGGACGTCCAGTCCCCGGCAGGTCGGGGTCAACAGGTCCAGAAGCTCCCGCAGATGGCCGGCGAACATCTCCCGCAGACCGTGCGGGGCCGGTTCGGGCGGCCGGGACAGGGAAAAGCGGAGACCGCGGTCCCCGCCACCCCGTTCCGGAGGGCTCGGGCCCGGGAGGGCCTTAAAAGATGGACGGCGGCTCGTACTCACCGAAGACGTTCCTCAGGACGTCGCAGACTTCCTGCATCGTGGCGTAGGCCTTGGCGCACTCGATCAGATGGGGGGTCAGGTTCTCTTCCTCCAGGGCCGCCTTGTGCTCCAGTTCGGTCAGAAGCCGTTTGACTTCCGCGCCGTTGCGCGTCCGCTTGACCTCCTTCAGATTGACGATCTGGCGTTCCTCGGCCCGGTTCCGGCGTTCCGGGTCGTAGGGGTGGGGCACCAGTCTCGTGGTTTCCACCTCGAGTTCGTTTTCGCCCAGAAAGCAGTTGACGCCGACGATCTGGACTTCGCCGTTGGAGATAAGGCGCTGATGTTCGTAGGCGCTCTGGGTAACGGCCCGTTGCACGTAACCCTGTTCGATGGCGGCGACTATTCCGCCCATCTCGTCTATCTTGTCCAACTCGGCCTGGGCCGCCGCCTCGATCTCGTCGGTCCGGGCCTCCATGAAGTAGGACCCGGCAAAGGGATCGACCACGTCGAGCATCCTGGCCTCGCAGGCCAGAATGCGACCCGTGTCCTGGGCCAGCTGCTGAGCCTCCCGGCTCCAGCCCAGCCCCAGGGGTTCGTCGTAGGGCGGGAAGGCGGCCGGCGGACCTCCAGACATGGACCCGGCCATGGCTCCGATCGTGGCCCGGATAACGTTGTTGAGCGGCCGCTGCTTGGTGGTGCTCGTGGGCCCGATGTGGGCGCAGATCGGCTGGCGAATGATCATGCTCCGGGGGTCCTTGGCCCCGAAACGCTCCTTGAGCAGCCGGGCGTACATCCGCCGGGCGGCCCGTTGGAAGGCGATCTCGTGAAGCACCTCCATGCTGCCGCCAAAGGCGTTGAAAGTAAAATGCGGGGCAAAGTCGTCCACCTCCAGGCCGGCGTCCAGCCCAGCCTGACAGTACGCGCAGGCGATGGCCATGCTGAAGGCCAGGTCCTGCTCCCGCGTCGCGCCGGCCTCCCGGATGTGGTAACCGCCCATGCTTGTGATGTTCATCCGGGGCATGTGTTCGTTGATGAAGACCAGGATGTCCCGAAAAAGGCGCATGGCCTTTTTCGGAGGAAAGATGTAAGTGCCCCGGGCGATATATTCCTTGAGGATGTCGTTCTGAGGGGTGGCCCTCAGCTTTCCGATGGCAATTCCACGCTTTTCGGCCAGGGCCGCGTACATGGCGATCAGGTAGATGGCCGGTGCGTTGATCGTAAAATTCGAAGCGATGCTGTCCAGGTCCAGGTCGCCCTGGTAAGGTTCGTAGATCACCTCCAGGTCGCGCAGGGTGTCGATGGCCACGCCGACCCGGCCGACCTCGCCTTCCATCAGTTCGTTGTCCGAATCGTAACCGCACTGCGTGGGCAGGTCCATGGCCAGGTTCGGCCCCTGCCGGACGCCCCTTTCGATGATCTGCTGGTAATAGTCTCGCGTGTCCTCCGGAGCGCCGTACCCCGAATACATGGCCGCCCGGGTCAAGCCTGAGGAGCGAGGCGCCTTGGCCGCCAGCCTGGACAGACCGGCCATGGGGTCGAAGGGATACGTCCCGGCCGTAAAAGGATAGTCCCCGGGAAAGCCGACCTGCTCCAGGAAATCGAAATTCGCCTGATCCAGGGGCGTGTAAAAACGGCTGGGCGCCTCCTGAAGGTAAGCAAACCGTTCCATGGCCTTGTGCAGGGGCCCCTCTTCCCAGGCCTGCCTCGATTTTCGAATTTTATCGTCTTGTTCGCTCATACCCACCCCCATTGGACGTTTCCCGTGCCGCCCCGGTCAGGCTTTGACCCGGACCAGTTCGGCCACGTTTTGATAGGCATCTCCCGGACAATGCGTCACGGCCATCTCCAGGGCTCGTCCGGTCCTGGAAAAATAGACCCGCTTGATGACCAGCAGGGGATGCCCGGGTTTTATTTTCAACATCCGGGCCAGACGCTCGTCGGCCACGGCCGCGGACGTCACCTGAACGGCCCGCCGGGCGGTCTCCAGAGCGGAACGCTCCACCCGCTGGATAAAGAGCGGACCGTCCTGCTCCTCGATATCGATCTCCCGGCCGATGCTTTCCGGAACGTAGGCCTGAAAAAAAGCCGCGTGCTCCCCGATATGCCGAAACCCCTCGAACAACCAGAGCCGATCCCCGGGCTCCAACTGCATCTCGTCGGCCGTCCCGGCCTCCGCTCGAATCAGCGTTTTGCTGGACAGTTCCAGCCGGGTCCCGGCCCCGAGAAAAAACAGGTCTTCCACGGTCCCGTAAAGCTCGTAGCGCGGAGCGCCGTCCGGACGTCGATTAACGAAGGTGCCCCGGCCCTGCTCCCGACGGATGAGACCGTCGCTCTCCAAGGACATCATCGCCTGGCGGACCGTGGTCCGGCTGACGCCGAAGTCCTCGCACAAATCCTTTTCCGTCGGAAAGGGCCGGTCCGGATCGAACTGGCCGGAGAAGATGCGCTTCCGGAGGACCTGTTCGAGCTGATGATAGAGAGGAACCGGCTTCTTGGTCAGTTTCACGGGACGCCTCTCGCGGGTCTCAAGACCTAACCGATTGGATCAATTGATTTATTCATCTTTATTCTTGGATACAGTGGAATAACATTATAATGTCATGACAAATTTGTCAAGTCCTAATCCGGACCCCGGGTAAACCTTCATTGCATCGGGGCAGTTCATAATTTTAGCGGCCCGAGCGGCCCTTGGCCGAAGAACGACTTGGCCGCCGAGTCCCTCAGTATATATGGAAAAGACGGCAGCCGGAGTCCTGAGGCCATAGGCCGCGACAGGACGGTCCTAGAATGCCGCCAACCACTGAAGCGTTACCACCCCGGATTTCGAACCGTCTGAAAATCCGAATCAGTCCGTCCGATCGCTCCGGTACTTTTCTTCCAGAGCTGAAAACTCGTCCGCGCCCAGGAATCGATTCAGGTCGGCAAATGACCCAATCCAGTCCTCGATGTTCCTTTGCCGGCCGGTTTCGAGCAGGCGGGCCAGTTCGGCCTGGCAGGCGGACACGGCCGCGGCCAGACAAATGCCGGGATAGATGGCCAGCCGGAATCCCATGGCTTCCAGTTCGGAAGCCGTCAGGTTCGGGGTCAGGGGGGCCATGTTGACCAGGTGCGGTCTCTGGGGGAGGCGCTTGGGAATGTCGGCCATCTGGTCCCGGTCCAGCGGCGCCTCGACAAAGAGGACGTCGGCCCCGGCCTCGGCGTACCGGGCCGCCCGTTCGAGGGCCGCTTCCAGTCCATGGGTGGCGATGGCGTCGGTCCGGGCGATGATCATGAAGTCCGGGTCCCGGCGGGCTTCGACGGCCGCCTTGATCTTGTCGACCATATCCGAGGCCTCGATGACCCGCTTGCCCTTCATGTGCCCGCACCGTTTGGGCCAGACCTGGTCCTCGATGTGAATGGCCGCGGCCCCGGCCTTTTCGAAGGTCTGGACCGTGCGGACCACGTTGAGGGGGTTGCCGTAACCGGTATCCGCGTCCGCGATAAGGGGTATGCCGACGGCGTCGGCGATCCGGGCGGCATTGTCCGCCATTTCGGTCAGGGTCAGCAGTCCCAGGTCCGGCAGTCCGAACCGGCCGGCCGAGGTGCCGTATCCGGTCATATAGACCGCCTTGAAGCCCGCGGCCTCGATCATCTTGGCCGTCATGGCGTCGTAGGCGCCCGGGGCCATCAGGAGGCCGGGGGCCTCGATCATTCGCCGCAAGTCGTTACGTCTTCCCATACCCGTTCTCCTTGTCTTGAACGATCGCCCTCCCGTCGGCCCGGACCGCCAGCATCAGCATACCGCAGGCGAACAGGGCCGCGGTGAAAATCAGCCACATGATCTGATATTCGCCCAGTTGGTCGTAGGAATAGCCGGCCAGGGCCGGCCCGACGATGCCGCCGAGCGACGACAGTCCCATGGTGATGCCCAGCAGCTTGCCGAAGAAGCGGACGCCGAACAGGTCCCGGATGACGGCGCCCCGCAGGCTGGTGTTGCCTCCGAAGCCTGGCGCGAAGAACAACAGAAAGGGAATGATGAGCCAGGTTTGTTGGGCGTGGGAAAAGGCCAGCATGCCCAGGGCCGTGCAGAGCAGGGCCGCGGCCATGACCTTCTGTTTGCTGACCAGGTCGCCCAGCCAGCCGAATCCGAGCCGGCCGACGATGCTGATCAAAGGAATGCCCGCGGCCACCAGCCCGGCCTTGACCCGGTCCATGCCCAGGCTGCCCAGGTAGGGCATGACATGCATGACCACGGCCGTGACGACCATCATGCGGACGATTTCAGAGGCGTTCAGGGTCCAGTAGAGGCGGTTTCGCAGGGCGGTCTTGAATTCGGGTCCGTCCGGAATCGCGGCCTCCGTCAGGCCGTCCACGGCGGGCGGGTCGTTGTCCGGACGCATCCCGTAGTCCTCGGGGCGGTTGCGTATGACCATGGACAGGGGCAGTCCCAGGACCAGCATGCCCAGACCCAGGACGATGACCGCCGTCCGCCAGGAATAGGCGTCCACCAGCCATACGTTCAGCGGCACCAGCACACCGCCGGCCCCGAAGCCGCAGGCCACCAGGCCCATGGCCATGCCCACGCGCCTTCGGAACCAGGTGGCCACCACGGTCATGAGCACCACGCTGGTGCACCCGCCCGCGCCCATGGATATGAGGATGAAGCAGCAGAAATACCAGATGAAGGAACTGGTGAACCCCAGGAGGATCAAGCCGGCCGCGACGGTGGTCATGCCGAAAACGATCAGCCTTCTCGATCCGTACCGATCCACCAGTATGCCGGCCAGGGGAGCGAAAATCCCCATGTTCAGCCCTCGGAGGGAGGCGACCAGGGATATCCGGGTGTACGACCATCCGAACTCGCGGACGATGGGCTCGACAAAGGCGGTAAAACCGAAAAAAATGCTCCCGGCCACGTACAAGGCAATGCCGAAACAGGCCAGAACGATCCACCAGCCGTAAAAAATCCGGGTCCGGCCCATGGGCCGGTCATCACTTGACAAATTACACTCTTTTCAAAACCGGGCTAAAGGCGTTCGGCCACGGCCCGTGTGAAATCGGTCGTCGAAGCCCGGCCGCCCTGGTCCGGCGTCAGGCAGCGGCCCTCGGCGTAAACCTCGGCCAGGGCCGTCTCGAGCCGCCGGGCCTCTTCGGGGTAGTCCAGGTATTCGAGCATCATGGCCGCCGACAGGATCGTGGCCGTGGGATTGATCCGGTTTTGGCCGGCGATGTCCGGGGCCGTGCCATGGGCCGACTCGAAATAGGCGTAGTCCCGCCCGTAACATCCGCTGGGCGCCAGCCCCAGGCCGCCGACCAGGCCGGCGGCGGCGTCGGACAGGATATCTCCGTACAGGTTGGGCAGCAGGACCACGTCCAGGGACTGGGGGGACACGTTGAGGTGATGGGCGAAGTTGTCCACGATCATGGCCTCGTACCCCACGTCCGGATAGTCGTCCGCGACCTGATCGGTCACTTCCTTGAAAAACCCGTCGCTGCGGGGCAGCATGTTGTACTTGGCGGCCATCGTGACCCGGCCGGGCCGGCCCCGGTCCTTACGGTGTCGGGCCAGCTCGAAGGCGAAACGGGCCGCGCGTTCCGTGCCCTCCCGGGTGATGACCTTGACGGCGAACCGGCCCGGCCCGGCTTCGGCCACCGGTTTTTGGAGAATGGGACTGAACAGGTTGGCCGGACCGAGTTCCTCCACCTCCCCTTCGACCATCAGGTACATGTCCTCGAGATTCTCGCGGACGATGACCAGGTCGATCCCTTCGGGGCGGGCCAGGGGGCTTTTGAAACCGGGCCGCCATTTGGCGGGGCGGACGTTGGCAAAGGTTGCCTTGCCCCAACGCAGGTAAAAAAGGGCCAGGGCGCTCTTGCCGCTGGTGGCCCCGAACAGGGTCGTGTCCGAGGCATCGATGACCGCCTTGGCCTCTTCGGGGAAGATCGAGCCGTGCAGGTCCTGACCCCGGTCCCCCACGGGCGGATAGAGCCATTCGATGTCCAGCCCCAGCCCGTCGATCAGTTCGACCGTCGGCCTTACGGCCTCGGGCGATGCGTCCTCTCCTTCGATAACCGCCACCCGCCTTGTCGCCATTCGATCAGCCACCTTTCTTTTCGGC
>JAHJTB010000010.1 GCA_018830135.1 Pseudomonadota bacterium
ATCGCCTTTCAGACCAACCTGCTGGCCCTGAACGCGGCCGTGGAAGCGGCCCGGGCGGGCAAGCACGGCAAGGGATTCGCCGTGGTGGCCCAGGAGGTGAGGAACCTGGCGGGGCGGAGCGCCAAGGCGGCCGCGGAGACGGCGGAACTGATCGAGGGTTCGGGCAAGCGGATCGAGACGGGCACGGAGATATTGAGCCGGACGGCGGAGGCTCTCGAGCGGATCGTTGACGGCGTGGCCAAGGTAACGGACCTGGTGGGCGAGATCGCGGCGGCGAGCAACGAGCAGGCCGAGGGGATCGCCCAGGTCAACCAGGGGCTGGGCCAGGTGGACCAGGTGACGCAGCAGAACACGGCCAACGCGGAGGAGACCGCGGCGGCGTCCGAGGAGCTGTCGTCCCAGGCCGCTCATGTCCACGAACTGTTGAAACGGTTCCGGCTGAAGGGACACGTTTCCAAGACTCGCCAGGCCGAGCCGGTCGAAGAGAAGCCCCGGGGGCAACGGACCGCGCCGCTCAAGAAAAAGCAGGCCGAGCCCTGGGGGCGGGTCGATGCGGAGTCGGCGAGCAACCGGATGGTGAACCCGGCCGACGTGATCTCCCTGGACGATGGTGAATTCGGGAAGTATTGACGGAAGTGCGGAGGCGCGGTTTCGAACGGGATGCCGGGTCGAAGCCGCCGCGCCCGGAAGTCACGCCGGCTCGAGGCCGAATGATCAGCCGGTGAATTGACGAGCGACTCTGACCCGGATATTGCAGTCGGGTTCGTAGCGAGGTGTCGAAATGCATAGCGAAACGCGAAGTTGGACCGATTTAGGGCCGCGGGCCTATCACATGATACGTCCGGGTCAAAAAGCGGGAAACGAGCGTTTCGCTATGCATTTCGGCGCCACAGTGGAAGCCGACTGCAATATCCGGGTTTAAGGAACGGGGACATGGCGTACGAGGTCCAAACCAGCAATCTATATCTGAAGCCGGGGCATGTATTTCTTCCGGCCGAGCCGACTCAGATATGGTCCGTGGCCGCTTCGGGGATCGCGGTGCTGATATTCGATCAGCGGCAGAAGCGGGGCGGCATGGCCCACTATTCCCGTCCCTACCGGGAAAAGGGGATTTCGACCGCCATTTACGCGGCGCCGGCGATCGTGGCCCTGGTCCAGATGTTTCGGGAGTCCGGCTCTTCGGACAAGGACCTCGAGGCCCAGATATACGGGGGTTCGGTCAACCCCTCAGCCCCGAATTACGAGAAGGGTTTAGACGAGGACAACGCCAAGGTCGGTTTCGAACTGCTGCGCAAGATGGGGCTGCCCATCATCGGCCGGGACGTGGGCGGCCCGCGAGCCCGCAAGATCGTTTTTCAAAGCGGAACCGGGGAGACCCTGGTGGCCAAAGTGGACCGGGTCCGGGAATCGGACTGGTATCCCGGGGCGGCCCCCCGCAACTGATTCATAATAGGTATCGTACAATGAACCAATCATTTGAAAATATAGGGAATATCGGCGGAATGGTCCTGAACGAACCCATCGGCGGCCTAGTGATCGGGGACGCCGAGTTCGAAACCATCCGGCATCTGATCTACGAGCAGTTCGGGATCAACCTGACGGAACAGAAACGTTCCCTGGTGGCCGGGCGGCTGCAGAAAATGATCCGGGGCATGGGCTTCACCCGCTTCAGCGAGTACCTGGCCCACCTGGAAACAGACGCCAGTAAACAGTCGCTCCGGGATTTGATCAATCGAATTTCCACGAACCATACCTTTTTCTTTCGGGAAACGGCCCACTTCGATTATTTCTGTCAGACCGTGCTGCCGGAGTTGACCGGCAGGCTGAAGCAGCGTAACGCCCGCGACCTGCGGATATGGTCGGCCGGCTGCTCCAGCGGCGAGGAGGCCTACACCCTGGTGATGCTGATGAAAGAGTTTTTCGGGATGGATTATGGCCAGTGGGACGCGGGGCTTCTGGCCACGGATATTTCGACGGACGCCTTGGCCACGGCCTTGAACGGGATATACCCGGAAGAACGGACCTCGATGATTCCGTCGAATTTCAAGTCCCGATACTTCAAGAAGATATCGGAAGATCGCTGGGCCGTCGATCCGGCCTTGAAGCGGGAGATCATATTCCGGCGATTCAATCTGATGACCAAGACGTTTCCCTTCAAACAGCCGTTTCATGTGATTTTCTGCCGGAACGTGATGATCTACTTTGATCAGCCGACCCGGGAGGCGCTGGTCCAACGCTTTTTCGAATTCACGGCGCCGGGGGGCTATCTGTTTATCGGGCATTCCGAGTCTTTGAGGCGGGACGCCTGCCCGTACGATTACGTCATGCCCGCCGTTTATCGAAAGAGGGGCGAGTGATGGGACGTCCGATTCGGGTTCTGATCGTGGACGATTCGGCCCTGGTCAGGGATATTCTGTCCAAGGGGCTGTCCATGGACCCCGGGATCGAGGTCGTGGGCACGGCGCCGGACCCATACGTAGCTCGGGACAAGATCGTGGAACTCCGGCCGGACGTGCTGACCCTGGACGTGGAGATGCCTCGGATGGACGGGGTGGACTTTCTCCGGCGGCTCATGCCCCAGTATCCGTTGCCGGTGATCATGGTCAGCGCGCTGACGGAGCGGGGCAAGCAGGTCACGCTGGAGGCGCTCGAATCGGGGGCGGTGGACTTCGTGACCAAGCCCAAGACGGACATGGCCCGGGGCTTGAACGCGATGCTCATGGAACTGAGGACCAAGGTCAAGATTGCCTCGACGGCCAATGTGTCCCATTGGAAGCACAAACGGGCGGACGCCTCCCGGCCTTCGCCCTTGCCGGCCCGGCGGGCGTTGGCCGAGTCCACGGACAAGGTCGTGGCCATCGGGGCCTCGACCGGCGGAACGGAAGCGATCCGTGAAGTGATTACCCGGTTCCCGGTGACGACGCCCGGGGTGGTCATCGTCCAGCATATGCCGGCCGGGTTCACCCGGATGTTTTCCGAGCGGATGAACGCGCTCAGCCTCATGGAGGTCAAGGAGGCGGAACACGGCGACCGGGTCATGTCGGGCCGGGTCCTGATCGCGCCGGGGGGACGGCACATGCGGGTCGTGCGTTCGGGCGGCATCTACCAGGTCCACGTCGAGGAAGGGCCGTTGGTCATGGGGCACTGCCCTTCGGTCGAGGTCATGATGCAGTCGGTGGCCGAGCACGTGGGGGCCAACGCGGTGGGCGTCATGTTGACGGGCATGGGACGGGATGGGGCGGACGGCATGGGGGCCATGCGCAAGGCTGGAGCCCGGACCCTGGCCCAGGACGAGGCGACCAGCGTGGTTTTCGGCATGCCCAAGGAAGCTTTCAATCGCGGCGGAGCCGAACGGCTGGTTCCACTTCATGATATCGCCAACATGGTACTAAACCTACTTTTCGGTAACGGAAAATGAGCTTGAATATTATCGGCATCGGTGAGTTTGGCGCCAGCAACACGGTGGGGACGACCATCAAGACCCTGGCTCTGGGGTCCTGCGTGGCCGTGATCCTTCTGCATCCCCCCACCCGATCGGTGGGCATGGTTCACGTCGCCCTGCCCGACTCCAGCATCAGCCCGGAGCGGGCCCAGGAGCGTCCGGGCTATTTCGCCGACACGGGTATTCCGGCCCTGCTCCGGTCCATGACCCAACTGGGCTGCAACCACAACGGCAAGGAATATATCGTCAAACTGGCGGGCGGGGCCAAAGTCATGGACCCGAACAACACGTTCAACATCGGAAAACGCAACGCCCTGGCCATCAAGAAGATTCTTTGGAAATACGGTCTGGGGGCCGTGGCCGAGGACCTGGGCGGCCATTTCAGCCGAACCGTGGCGGTCCATGTGGACACCGGCCGGGTCGTGTTGAGTTCTTCCGGGCGGCCGGACTGGGAAATATGAAGCAAGGAGTATAGGAACATGGCGAAAATACTGGTTGTTGATGACGACGAAAGCATCCGTTGGGTCTTGGCCCAACTGGTGGAACATATAGGTCATGCCGCGTTCAAGTGTCGAGACGGGCAGCGGGCCCTGGATGCGCTGATGGACAATCCGGACATCGAACTGATCATCACGGATGTGTCCATGCCCGGTATGGACGGAAGGACCCTGATCCGGAAGGTCCGGGCCCTGGAGGATTTTAAACGTCTGCCGATCATCATCATTTCCGGCGTGGTCGGTCCCAGGGAGATCGCCGACGTGTTGGACCTGGGCGCGACGGCCTTTTTGGCCAAGCCGGTTTCAGCGGGTGATTTGAATGAATACATCAAACGGTACATCGACCCCTCGTCGCAGTCCGCCCATGCCTGATGCGCGGGAAATCTCGGCCAGGGCGCGGAGCATCACGCCTTTGTCGTCGACCGCGACGCGGTTGATGGAACTGGTCGGAGACGAGGACCACGGCCTGGGAGACATCGTTCGCATTGTCGAATTCGATGCCGGGTTGACGGCCCAGATTCTCAAGGTGGTCAATTCGCCCGTGTTCGGGCTGCGGCAGCCCGTGGAAACCGTCCAGCGCGCCGTGGCTTATCTGGGTGAAAAAATGGTCGTGGGCATCGCCATCGGGTCCTGTGCGCCTCAGATCTTCCACCGGCCCTTGGAAGGGTATGACAGCGGGCCGGAGGACTTGTGGGAGCACAGCCTGAAGACGGCCATCGCTTCCCGGGAGCTGGCTTTGTTGGCCAAGTCAAAGGTCAGTCCCGAGGTCGCCTTCACGGCGGGCATTCTGCACGACATCGGCAAGTCGGTTCTTTCGTATTTTCTGCGTGGTCGAACCGAGGAGATGGTCCTTCGTTTCGAGCGGGGGGAGACCTCGGATTACATCCAGGGCGAAGAGGCCGTGGTGGGAACGAATCACTGCAAGGTCGGCCTGGAGATGGCTCGGCACTGGCGGCTGCCCGACCCGCTGCAAGGGGTGATTATGCACCATCATTATCCGGGCCGCGCCCTGGAGGGCTATCGGCCCCTGGTCTACACGGTCCACCTGGGCGACATGGTGGCCATGGCCAGCGGGGCCGGGACCGGAATCGACGCCATGGGCTATCGTCTGGACGGCGCATACAAGGATTTCCTGCTCGTGGATCGGGATGGCCTGGAGAAACTGGTCATGTCGGTCATCGTGGAGTTTGAAAGAGCCCGGGCTTCGATTTTCGGGAACTAGTACGGAGGTAACACTGTGAAACGAATCATTATCGCGGACGATTCGGGCACGGCCAGGATGTTCATCCGCCGGTGTTTCGAGATCGCCGGCTGCCGGGATGCCGAATTTATGGAGGCGTCTCACGGACGACAGGTGTTGGAGATATTGGAAAGCCAGTCCGCCGACATCGTCGTGACCGACCTGAACATGCCGGAGATGAATGGCAGAGAATTGTTGAGGCGAATCAAGGAGATGCCAGGATCCCGGGATATTCCGGTCATGGTCGTCACCAGCGCGGCCAACCCGGAAAAAGTACAGGAACTCGAGCGGATGGGTGCGTTTGCCATTCTAGGCAAGCCCCTTTCGCCGTCGAGTCTCTCCCCGGTCCTCAAGCCCCTGCTCGCTTCGGGGGAGGACAAGTCGTGAGCGAGTGGTCCCTGGAAATCGTGGAGGCGCTGCAGGAGGCCGTGGCCGAAACCATGGAAAGCATCGCCTTTATGGAGGCGTTTCCTTTGGAGGAGAGTCCGGCCGATACGGCGCCCGGCGATCTGCTCGGCTCGTGGATCGAGGTGAAAAACCCCGTCCAGGTCGGGCTGACCCTGCTGGTCCCACCCGAGCTGGCCATGGACATCACTCGCAGCATTTACGGTGTGGACGAGGATGTGATGTTTTCGGGAGTCGAGGCCCGGGACACGCTGGCCGAACTGGTCAATATCGTGGCCGGACGCTTTATGTCCAAGATTACCCCGGCCGATTTGACCTTTGAACTCGGCCTGCCTGAACGCTGTGATGTTCCCCCGGAGGCGGGAGGGGGGGTGTTCGTCGGAGTTTTCGACGTGGAAGGAGCGCGGCTGTTCCTTTACGTCCGAGGAAATTTGGGAGAAGCAAGGGGGCAGAATTGAGCGGCCGGGCCGGGCCCACCTGGGACGGTATCGGAACCGGGAATCCCGGCGAAAGTGAAAGGAGTTGGATTTATGCCCGAAAAAGACTTACGGATTCTGGTAGTTGACGACTTCGCCACCATGAGACGGATGATCAAGAACATTCTCAAACAACTGGGCTATACCCATATCGAAGAGGCGGACAATGGGCAGGCGGCCTGGTCCTTGCTGGAGACCCGGGAGATCGACCTGGTCATATCGGACTGGAACATGCCGACCATGACGGGCCTGGAACTGCTCAAGGCGGTCCGTAGCGATGAAAGGTTCAAGGACCTGCCTTTCATCATGGTCACGGCTGAAGGGCAGCAGGAAAACGTCATCGAGGCGGCCCAGAACAAGGTGTCGCAGTATGTGGTCAAGCCATTCAACGCGGACACGATCGCGGGCAAGATTGAAAGTGTCATTTGACCGGAGAGAAAACGAACGTCGGCCGGCGAGAAGGACCGGCCCTGGCCGGAAGACCGAGCTGACAGGCTATTTGGAGAACGATAGATGGACGTGAAATATATCAATCCGCTCTTGAGCGGAACCCGCAACGTATTTATGACCATGGCCCAGATCGACCTGACCCCTGGGAAGCCCTATCTGAAAAAGGACCGGGAGGCCCAGGGGGACATTTCAGCCATTCTGGGCCTCACGGGTGAAGTCGAGGGGTCCCTTAGCGTTTCGTGCACCCAGCAACTGATCTGCCAGGCCGTGACGAACATGCTGGGAGAGTTGTTCCAGGAAATCGACGACGACGTGAAGGACGCCATGGGCGAACTGGCCAACATGATCAGTGGAGACGCCCGCCGTATCCTGTCCGAGAACGGACTGACGATAAAGGGTGGCATTCCGACCATTATCTCGGGGACCAATCACGGCGTGAGACACTTCACTTCAGGGCCGGTGATCGCCATTCCTTTTGAATGCGCCTTCGGCCATCTGACGGTCGAAGTGGCCTTTAGTGCTTGAAATCGCGGGCCGGGTGGGTGCCGGAAAGTCCCGGCCCGGGACGAGGGGCCTTGGACCGGTGACCATGATCGAATCGATGGATGACAAGGTCTTGAAACAAGAACAGGTCGAAAAACCGATCCGGACCAGCCTGGCCGGGCCCGGCGGGGACCCGTCCGGCCTGGAGACCCTGCTTGGCTTGTTGGAGGATTTTGTCTGTATCTTCGACGAAAACGGCCGTCTGGTCGAGCATAACGCTTCGCTGAGGACCCACCTGGGCTTCGAACGGGCGGAACTGGACCGGATGACGATTTCAGACCTGTTTTTCCCGGAAGGCGATGCCGATGCGCCGGGGATACTGGGGGAACTCCGGTCCGGCCGGCGGCGGGTCGGCATCCTGACCTTGAGCGCCCGGGACGGCCATCGGATTCCGGTCGAGGTCCGTATGGCCAGGGGGCCTTGGCGAGGGCGAACGGTCTGGTTCGGGCTGGCTCACGACATATCCGATCGCAAAGCGGCCCTGGACCCCCCCGAGGCTTCGGAGGCCCGTTTTCGGGAGGCCCTGGAAAACGCGCCCGTGGGCCTGATTCGATTTTCGGCCGATGGGTCCACATGGCGGACCAACGGGGAACTGGCCCGGATGCTGGGCTACGACTCGCCCGAGGAACTGGAGTCCTGCGCGGAGGGGCTTGCCTCGACGATTCTGGGCGAAGAGGCCGGTGGCTGGCAGGATGAAGTTTCGGGACGGGACTGGGTCCGCTCGGAAAAACGGCTGGCCGGGAAATCCGGCCGGGAGGTCATCGCCCGGATTCTTTCCCGGGGCATCCGGGACCGGGATGGCAAGCTGAAGTATCTCGAGGCCTTTGTCGAAGACGTGACCCGGCGGCGGCAGGTCGAGAGCGACCTTCGGGCCAGCCACGGCCGTTTTCTACGGCTCATGGATGCGCTCGATGACCTGGTCTACGTCGTGGACGAAGATTCGAACGAGGTCCTGTTCGCCAACCAGACGGTCAAGGACCAGTTCGGGGCGGACGCGATCGGCCGAAAGTGCTGGGAAATTCTTCAGCCCGGCAACCAGGGGCCTTGTTCGTTCTGCCGTCGGGCGGCCAGGGCCGAGTCGGAAGATTCCGGCTCCGAGGCGCACCAATGGGAGTTTCAGAACGAATGGACCGGTCGGTGGCTGTCGTGCCGCAGCCGGGCTCTGACCTGGGGTGGAGAGGGGGCGGTTCGTCTCGAGATCGCCAGCGACATCACGGACCACAAGCAGGTCACGGCGGTCATGGCCGGACAGCTGAATTTCCTGAGAACCCTGATCGACACCATCCCGAGCCCGATATTTTTCAAGGACGCCGAGGGCCGCTACCTGGGCTGCAACCGTTCCTTCGAGGCCTTGAAGGGCATGAATCAAACGGACATCATCGGGAAAAGGCCTTCCGAGCTGTCCTCTTTCGAAGGCCGCCTGGGTTACGAGGAACGGGACCATCAACTCATCGAGAATCCCGGAGTGCAGATATACGACGCCCGGGTCCAGGCTTCGGACCGCCGAATTTTGGACGTGGTTTCGTACAACGCGACGTTCGAGGACGCCGAGGGCCGGGTGGCCGGCATGGTCGGGGTGATTCTGGACGTCACCGAGCAGAAGAAAATCCAGGAGGAACTGGAGCAGGCCAAGACGAAGGCCGAGCGATATACCCGGGAACTTCAGGCCGCCCTCGATGAATCGGAAAGGCTGCGCCAGGATATCGAGGTGGCCAAGGAGCAGGCCGAGGCGGCCAACCAGGCCAAGAGCCTGTTTCTGGCCAACATGAGCCACGAAATCCGGACGCCGCTCAACGGTCTGATCGGCATGACCAACCTGATGAGGGAAACCGAACTTTCCCCGATGCAGAAGGAGTTCATGTCCATTCTGACCAGCTCGGCCAATTCCCTGCTCAACGTGATCAACGATATTCTGGACTATTCGAAGATCGAGGCGGGCAAGCTGGAGATCAGCGAAGGGCCGTTCGAACTGCATCAACTGGTATCCGATACAGTGGATATGTTTGCCCCGAAGGCCTGGGAAAAGGACCTGGAGGTCTGTCTGCGTTACCAACCGGGCCTGGGACGCCATTATATCGGTGATTCGAGCCGGGTGGGCCAGATTCTGATGAATCTGGTCAGCAACGCCATCAAATTCACGGACAAGGGGCATGTCCTGGTGGACGTTCAGGGGATGGTGGGCGAGGAAGACCGGCACTGGATACGTATCCGGGTCCAGGATACGGGGCCGGGCGTACCCGATGACAAGCAGGAGCTGATCTTCGAACGCTTCGCCCAGGCCGATTCGTCCACGACCCGAAACTTCGGAGGCACGGGGTTGGGGCTGTCCATTTCCCGGAAACTGGCGGAAATGATGGGGGGCGACATTCGGGTCAGGAGCCGGCCGGGCAAGGGCTCGGTCTTTACCCTCAGCCTGCCCGTGATGCTGGACGCCGAGGCCGAACGGATCGCGCCGGAGCCGATCGGGATCGGAGGCTTGTCGGGTTCCCGGGTCATGATCGTGGATGACAATCCGGTCAACCGCCGTATTTTTATCGAGTACCTGACCAACATGGACCTGGAGGCCGACGCGGTGGCCACAGGGCAGGCGGCCCTGGTGGACCTGAAGTCCGCCCGGGATATCGGGAAACCGTACGAACTGGTGCTCCTGGATCACCGGATGCCGGTCATGGACGGCGAAGCCCTGGCTTCGGCCATCAAGACCGAAGCTGGAATGGGCGATCTTCCACTGATCATGCTGACCTCGGCCGCTCAACTGGGCCAGGCCGGCATTTTGAAATCAGTGGGCATATCCGCCTGCCTGATCAAGCCGGTTGATCAGAACAAGCTGGCCGAGACCATCAGACGGGTTCTCGGGGGCGAGTCGGGGCAGGGCCGGGAACTGGGCGTGATGGCGGGGGCTTCTCCGCCCAAGGTCGAACCCGGGGAAGCGGGGACGGATCAGGGGCGTTTCGGCGGACTGTACGTGCTTCTGGCCGAAGACAACCCGGCCAACCAGAAGGCGGCCGGCTGGATGCTGGAAAGGCTGGGCTGCGTCGTGGACGTGGCCCAAAACGGCCGGGAGGCCTGCGAGATGGTCCAGGCCAACTCGTACGACCTGGTCTTCATGGACCTCCAAATGCCGGAAATGGACGGTCTGGCCGCCACGGCCCGCATTCGCGAACTCGAGAAGGGACCGGATCGTCTGCCCATTGTCGCCATGACCGCCAACGTGCTTCAGGGAGACCGGGACCGGTGTCTGGCGGCCGGGATGGACGATTATATCGCCAAGCCGTTCAGCAAGAAAAACCTGCTGGACGTCATGCGATCCTGGACCCGCGGCAAAAAAGAACGGCCTTCCGACCTTAAGCCGGCTTTGATCCCGCCGCTGGAACAACAGGCCGGCCATCCCGTATTCGACCTGGACGGCGCCCTGGAACGGTTCGACGGCGAACCCCGAATTCTAAGGGACGTGATCGCCCGGTTTCTGGGCCAGGCGCCGAAGCACCTCGACGTGATCGTCAAGGGCTTGGAGGACAGAGACCCGGAACTGATGGGCCAAGGCGCCCATTCCCTCAAGGGGAGCGCGTCATTCGTCGGGGCCGAGCGGATCAAGACGATGGCGATGCAACTGGAAATCGAGGCCCGGGCCGGCCGTTGCGGAGACGCACCGGAGCGGCGCCGGGCCTTCATAAATGAGCTGGAGGCGTTCAAAGCCGCGGTGGAACAATGGGAACGGGACCGGTCCCAGCCGACCGACGGGCCCGACCGGGCGTCCACGGACGCGGAACGTCTCCGGAGAGAAACATGAAACCATCCCGTCGGGCAACCCGAGACCGAAGCACATCGTTTCCTGATTCGGAAGGAACGCCGGTCGATGGGGGAAAGGGTCGGGAATCACTATAATGAAAACCCTGGTCGTTGACGACGACAGCGCGAGTCGTTTCGCCCTGGAACTGTTCACCCGAAGCATGGGCCATGAAGTCCTGGTGGCGGCCGACGGAAAAGAAGCCTGGGACTGCTGGAGAAACGAAAGGCCTCGAATCGTGGTCACGGACTGGATCATGCCCGATCTGGACGGCATCCAGTTGTGCTCCGCCATCCGAAAAAACGAGGGCGATGATTACACGTACATCATCATGGTTTCCACCCAGGACCGGAAGCGGGAGATTATCGCCGGCTTCCAGGCCGGAGCGGACGACTACATCACCAAGCCCTTCAACCGCGAGGAACTGGTCGCCCGCCTCAAGGTGGGGGAGCGGGTCCTCAATCTTCAGACCAAGGACCTGCTCATATTCGCCCTGGCCAAACTGGCCGAGTCGCGGGACACGGATACGGGAAGTCATCTGGAACGAATCCGCCATTATTCCCGGGTGTTGACCGAGACCATCGCCGAGCGTCTGGGTGCGGAAACCGGATGTGACCGCCTGTTTATCGAAAACATCTTTCTGACCAGCCCCTTGCACGACGTGGGCAAGGTGGGCATTCCGGACCGGATTCTGTTGAAGCCGGGGCCTTTGGACGATGCGGAATTCGAGATTATGAAACAGCACACGGTGATCGGGTACCGGACACTCCGGGAAGCGCTGTTGAAAAATCCCAAGGCCGGCTATTTGCGGATGAGCGCCGAGATCGCCCGGTCTCACCACGAACGTTACGACGGCCGGGGGTATCCGGACCGTCTGGCCGGTGAGGACATTCCTTTGAGCGCCCGGATCGTGGCCTTGGCCGATGCCTATGACGCGATCCGCTCCAAGCGGGTTTACAAGGAGGCCCTGGATCACGAGACCGCGGCCTCGATCATTGGTAAAGACGCGGGCAGTCACTTCGATCCCATGGTGGCCGAAGCCTTTTTCCTGGCCGAGGATCGTTTTCTGTCCATTCACGACGCGTTTCAGGAACCGGGGGTGTCCCAGCGGAACGATAACCCGGGTTCGATCACGTTCAAGTCCAGTTCTTCGGAAGATTGAAACTGGTCTGGTATTAGGCCCGGTCAACGGGGGCGACCGGAATCTGTTCGCAATATTTTCGATAGGGCGGGCCATGAATCGAGGAGGTTTGACATGCCGAAACTGACAAAAGGGATGACCATCAAGAAAAAGATGGTGTTGATGGGCTTGGGCGTTATAGTGATTTTAGGCGTACTGGCCGGGACCAACGTGAAGAGCTACCAGGCCGTCAACGGGGCCATGGCCGTCAACACGGTTCAAACGGACTACATGAAGGCGGCCCAGGACATGAAGGCGGCCCAGCTCGAGCTGGTCCAGGCCGCGCTGGACTCGATGATCAAAAAGAACGAGGGGCGGGTCTCGGAAGAGCGGATGGAACGGATCAAGCAGGCGGAATCGTTCCTGACCCGGCATCTGCCGGAACTCACGAGCAACGCCACCTCGGCGGAGGATAAAAAGGCGGTCCGGGCGGTCGCCGATGGCCTGGAGAGCCTGAAAGATTTGATTAAGAGGCGGATGGTCGAGCTGATCGAAGGCAGCGCTTTGCGGCTGGGTGAAATCGAGCAGGAGTTTACAAAGCTGCACCATACGATCCAGGTGACTTCCCGTAACCTGGAAGAGTCCCTGGTCAAGATGGAAGCCGCCATCGAGTTCAAGCTCCTTATGGCCCAGGAACCGGAAAAGATCGAGAAGATCAAGGCGGCCGGCGAGAGGCTCTTTTCGATGCGAATGGCCGCGACCCGGCTGGTCCTGGCGGGCAGCGATTCGATCATTGAAAAAGACAAGGGCCTGGTCAGCGCGGCCAACTCGCAAGCGATCAAGGAGAGCGTCGTATTTCTCGAGGAGGGCTTCAAGGTGGTTTCGGCCTTCGCGGAGGACGACGAGGACAAGGCGAGCATGGACCAGATGGGCCAGGAAATGAAAAAACTGATCCAGTTGGTCCAGTCCGATCTGCCCGGGAAGATTCAGAGCGCTCCGCTGGAGAAAAACCGGATCATCAAGGACTTTGACGATATCATCCAGGACATGGGCAGCCAGGCCGGTTATGTCGCCGAGCAGCTTGATCGGATTATCGTTTCGAGCCGGAAAGAGGCGGAGAACGCGGGGCTGCGGCTCCAGGCCGCCCAGGAGTCGTCCTTGTGGCAGGGCGTGGGCGTATTCCTGATCGCGGTCCTGGTCATCATTCCGGTCTTTTTCTTCTTTGCCCGAGGGATTCTCCGGCCGATGTCCCGAGGCGTGCGGTTCGCCGGGGCCCTGGGCCGCGGGGACCTGTCTCAGCGGCTGGAATCGACGAGCCGGGACGAGATCGGGCAGTTGGCCGAAGCGCTGAACAAGGCGGCAGACAGTCTGGAGGGCAAGGCTCATCTGGCGGAAAACATCGCCGACGGGGACTTGCGGGTCACGGTGGACCTGGCTTCCGAGCAAGACTCGCTGGGCAAGTCCCTGCAGGAAATGACCGACAAGCTCAACCAGGTCTTCAGCATGGTCACCGAGACGGCTTTTCAGGTGTCCGACAGTTCGACCCAAGTGGCGGATTCGAGCCAGTCGTTGTCTCAGGGGGCCACGGAACAGGCGGCCTCACTGGAAGAAATTTCCAGTTCCATGACCGAACTCGGTTCCCAGACCCGGGTCAACGCGGAAAACGCGACCCAGGCCAGTCAGCTCGCCCGGGAGGCGAAAGGGGCGGCCCAGAAGGGCAACGACCAGATGAGCGAGATGATCACGGCCATGAAGGAAATCAATGATTCGAGCCGGGAGATTGCCAAGATCATCAAGGCCATCGATGACATCGCCTTCCAGACCAATCTTCTGGCCCTCAACGCGGCCGTGGAGGCGGCCCGGGCCGGTCAGCACGGTAAGGGATTCGCCGTGGTGGCCCAGGAAGTGCGCAACCTGGCCGGTCGGAGCGCCAAGGCGGCCGCGGAGACGGCCGAGTTGATCGAAAATTCGGTCAAAAGGGTCCAGGCCGGTTCGGACATCGTGAACCGGACCGCGGCGGCGCTCGGGGAAATCGTCGGAGGGGCCAGCAAGGTGACCGACCTGGTGGCCGAGATCGCCGCGGCCAGCAACGAACAGGCCGAAGGGATCGCCCAGATCAACCAGGGGCTCAACCAGGTGGATCAGGTCACCCAGCGCAACACGGCCAGCGCGGAAGAGACGGCCTCGGCGGCCGAGATGCTTTCGTCTCAGGCCGATCAGCTTCGCAAACTGACCACCTCCTTCCGGCTCCGGGGCGATAACGGTGACGCGGAGGCCTGGTTGGCGTCAGAACACGAGGAACCGGAGCAACTTGAAATGGACGAATCCGAAGACGCGCCAAAAGAAGAATGGGGGCGGCCGCTGAAAGCCGCCGGGCTCGTGGCCTGGGACGAGGAATCCGAAAAGGGATGATTCGTTGACATGAAATGGAACAAGGGGGCGTCTGCCCGCAGCGCGGGCTTTCGCCCCCTTGTTCATGGCAGGCCGGGCATGGGGCCCGGGGGCATCCCCTGCTTGAAGAACGGAACAACCGGCGCAACGATTCAGTGGTTGGCGGCAACATAGGACCGCCCTGCCGGGGCCTTTGGCACTTATATCCCGAGCCGGAATCCCGATGGGACGGAAAACGCCGTGGTCTCGACCGTCTTGAAGGGTGATACGTTTTATGGCCGCGCCTTTGTGGTCAACCAGTGGTATCTGACCGCGTACGAACCGATCAAGGACGATTCCGTCAAAATCCTCGGTATTTTATATGTCGGCGTGGCCCTCGAAAAACAACTGGCCGGCCTCAAAAAGGATTTGGCCAACTATGCCATTGGCAAGACGGGCTATATTTACGTTCTGGACAGCAAGGGCCAGTATGTCATCTCGAAGAACAATGAAAGAAACGGTGAAAACCTGTGGGACGCCAAGGATAGTAACGGGCGATACATCATCCGGGAAATCGTCGCGACCGCCAAAAGCGGCCGCGAGGGACAGATCGATTTGGTGCGTTATCCCTGGCAGAACAAGGGAGAAATGACGCCCCGGGAGAAAGTGACCGCAGTGTCGTATTTTCAACCATTGGATTGGGTGATCGGCACCAGCGCGTACGAAAGCGAACTCAATGAGGTCGCCAAGGATATTAAAATTTTCATTGCCGGCATGCTGCAATGGGTATTGGCGGCCACGGTGCTCATTTTAATCATGGGCGGGCTGGCCTTTTATGTCATTTCCCGCCGAATCGTCAATCCCAAACTCATGATTGCCAGACAGGCCCAGATGTTTGCCCGAGGTGAAATCGAGGTGGACGAAAACGACCGGCGGTCCGCGTCAGGCATTTTGAACCGAAAGGATGAACTGGGGCAGATCGGCCGGGTTTTCGAACAATTGAAAGAATATTTGCTGCACAAGACCCGTGAGGCGAACCAGATTGCACAAGGGGTCCTGGCCCTGGACATCAATATGGCCTCTGAAGAAGATGCCTTGGGTCAGTTGTTCCAGCAGATGACCGACAGCCTGAATACCGCCCTGGTGTCCGTCAAGGGCACGGCCAGTCAGGTAGCCTCCGGAAGTGGACAGATATCCTCGTCCAGCCAAAATCTATCCGATGGGACCGGCAGACAGGTCGCTTCCATCGAGGAGATTACCGCTTCGATGAAACAGTTGTCCGACCTGTCGCGGAAGAATGCCGATACCGCCACCGAGGCCAACCATATCATGACGGAAGCCAGAAACGCCGCGGAAGGCGGGACGGCCAGAATGGAGGAACTAATCACCGCCACGGCGGAAATGAATGAGTCCAGCAAGGAGATCGCCAAGATTATCAAGGCCATCGATGATATCGCCTTTCAGACGAATCTGTTGGCCCTGAACGCGGCCGTGGAAGCGGCCCGGGCCGGAAGACACGGCAAGGGATTCGCTGTCGTCGCCCAGGAGGTCAGAAACCTGGCCGGCCGCAGTGCCAAGGCCGCTCAGGAAACCGCCGAACTGATCGATGGTTCGGTGAAAAATATCGAAAATGGCAATGAATTGGTCCATCAGACCGCGGAAGCACTGGGCAAAATTGTGGACGGGATCACCAAGGTCACCGGCATCGTCGAGGAAATCACCTCCGCCAGCAACGAACAGGCCGAAGGGATCGCTCAGATCAATCAAGGGTTGAGCCAGGTCGAAAATGTCACCAATCAAAATGCAGCCAATGCCGAAGAGACGGCCGCGGCCGCCGAGGAATTGTCCGCCATGGCAAGCCAGCTCCGCCAGTTGGTGTCCCGTTTCAAGTTGAACGGCCAAAGCATGGAAACGATCGACCCACAAGGGATAGACGACGGTTATACGCCTCGGCGACTGACCCAGAATCATTTTGAACGAGACGAGTAGCCGGTTCCTTTAGCCCGATTGCCCGGCGCCGGCATCAGGCATTCATGAGGCGCCGGGAGCGGGGTTCGATTATTCATGTATCGGCCCCGTATTTCCGGAGGAAGAATCGTGGATAATCAAAACAGGAGAAAGGCGGCGAATATGAAAGCGTTATTACAATCGATTATTGTGGTAATCTTTTTATTGACTGTTTTTTCATGTCCATCCGGGTATGCGGCCAATCTTTCACCGGACTGTCCATGCTATGCGTCCATCAACAAGATCGCTCTCGCCTACCAAAACGACCGGAAGTTCCGATTTTTAATAGACATGGCCTTCGAGGACATGCGGCAGTTGCCCGAGGGCTACCGGGAAGGCGGGAATCCCTGGATCGGGAAGGGGTTTGCGGATTTGACCCGCTTCATGCAGGAATGGTGCACCTTTCTGCCCCTGGCCAAGGGCAGCTCGGACGACGGCCTGCGTTACATCGAGCAGATGGATTTTTTTGCCTATAACAATCCCCTGGGGCGAATTGCTTTTCAAACTTCACCGGGCCGGGAACTGTTTCGGCAGTTTGCGGTGGAGCGGGGCGCCTTTCTGGACCGTCCGGCCTCGACCCAATGTGTCGAAAAATGGCTCGAGGACCCGAGAATCGAGAAACAGGATTATGCGCTGCCCGATCCGAATTCACCGGACGGAGGATTCAAGTCCTACAACGAGTTCTTTTCACGATCCCTGAAAAATCAGGCCGAGACTCGTCCTCAAACCATGCCGGCCCTCGACTACATCATCGCCGCGCCGACGGACGCCTTGATGAATTCGATTCCCGTGAGAATCGTGGATGCGAAGACCCGGCTGAGGACCAAGGGCACGCAGGAACTGAACATCGAACAGCTCCTGGACGGTTCCGGGCATTGGCGGAAGTTCGTCGGAGGCACGGCCCTTTCCTGCATTCTGATGCCCAACACCTATCATCGGTACCATGCCCCGGTCAGCGGGCGGGTCATCGAGACCCGGCTTGTGGAAGGCGCCTTGCTGGGCATGGAAGACTTTCCGGGTTTTGTGCCCAGGAGCGGCAACGTGGGGTACGACGGCGCGGACTTCAGTGCCTTCGAAAACTACCGGCGCGGCTATTTCATCATCGATACGGGCAAATACGGACTGGTGGCCGTGGTGCCCGTCGGACTCAGCACGGTGGGGTCGGTCATATTTGAAGACAGGTTCCTCAAGGCGACCGGGCCGGTTGCGGTCACCCGGGGAGACGAACTGGGGCATTTTCTGTACGGCGGCTCGCTGGTCATTCTCGTTTTCGAACCGGGCCGGTATCAATCCGACGCCATACAGGTGCGGCTGGGCAATCAGATCGGCACGTTCGACACGAACGTCAACGAATGAAGCCGGAGCCGAATTCCGTCACCACCGGCAAGGGGCCTTCGGATTGCCCGAAGGACCCTTGCCCGTCAGGAAGTCCGGGCAGGATGCATGGGCGACGGCCCGGTCTTCCGCTTCATGGTCGTGGGAATTCGGCTCCAGACTCTCCGGGGGCGACGTCTTCCTCCCGGACCCGCTGAGGCGCTTTTTCAACCCCACAGCCATTGAAAAATCCACAAGGCGGACATGCCGGCGACCAGAGTCAGGAGGATGCTCCGGGTTCTCCAGGCCACGAACGAGGCGACCAGGCCGGCCCAGAGGCGATGGCTGCCCGGGTCCACGGCTATCTGCCCTTTTGACAGGACCAGAGCGGGCCAGACCAGGGCGGACAGCACGGCCGGCGGGATGTATTGGAGCATATGCATCACGGCCGGCGGAAAATTCACCCGGCCGAACAGGTAGATGAATGAGAACCGGATCAGAAAGGTCCCCAGGCCCACGGCCAACAGCAGACCCCATATCCAGTATGCGTCCGTCATTTTTTCCTCCAGCCCCAAAGTGAACCCACGATTATCCCGATCAGAGAGGCGGCGACCATGCCGATGTTGTAGGGCAGCCCGGCCAGCAGGACCGCGGCCAGACCGGCGCACAGGGCGGCCGCCCCGGAGGCTCGGTCTTTGACGGCCGGGATCAGGAGCGCGAGAAACATGAGCGGCACGGCGAAATCCAGCGACCAGCCCGGCGGCACGCGGGCCCCCACGGTGACCCCCGCCAGGGTGGAGGCCTGCCAGACCGCCCACAGCGACATTCCGGCCCCGGCGTAGTAAAAGGCTTTTTCGCCCAAGGCCATGGGCCGTTGATAGCGGATGATGGACACGGCATAGGCCTGGTCGGTCAGGAAATAGGACAAGGCCGCCTTCCACCCCAGCGGTAGGCCCCGGAAATGGGGGGCCAGCGAAGCGCTGTACATGGCCATGCGCAGGTTGATGATCAGGGCCGTCAGGGTGATGACCAGGGCGGGGGCCCCCCGGCCCAGGAGGTCCATCATGGCCAGTTGGGCCGCGCCGGCGAAGATGACGAACGAGGGCGCAAAAGCCTGCAGGGCAGGCAGTCCCACGCCGGCCGCGCCGACTCCGGCGACGATGCCGAACGGAATCACACCCAGCATCAGAGGGGCCACGGCCCGGGCCCCGGCCAGAAACGGTTCGAACGGCGCAAAGGTTTCAGGGGTCTGGTCCGTATCGGTCACGGTGGTCATGCGCTTCGGCCACATGGAGGACACCTCGTGATAGGTACAATAATGACAATATTGGGCTCGGACTTTCCGAGCGGGGCCTTGATATAAAAAGTCAAGGTCGATCCATTCATAACTTGACAAATCCGTCCGAGTCAATGTATTAATTGTCACCATGACAAAATACAGTCCCCAGCCGTTGCCCCCGGGGCCCCTGTACCAGGCCATTGTCCAGGCCCTGGCCCGGGACATCCGGGCCGGAACGCTCAAGCCGCTGGACCGGCTGCCGACTCACCGGGACCTGGCCGACGATCTGGGAGTGACCGTGGGCACGGTGACCCGGGCCTACAAGCTGGCCCAGCGTCGCGGCTTGATTCGGGGCGAGGTGGGGCGGGGCAGTTATGTGGCCGGGCCAGGCTCGGACGTTTTGCCCCAGCACGAGATCACGACCCTGCCGCCGGAAGTGCTGGACCTGCGGCTGAACCTGCCGCCGTACGACCGGGGGCCCGACCTGAATCAGGTCTTGGAACGGATGAGCCGGGGAGGGGACCTGGCCGAACTGCTGAAATATCAGCCTTCGGCCGGCATGCCCAGGCACCGGGCCGCGGGCGCCGCCTGGATTCGCATGTGCGGCCTGGAGGTGGGGGCCGACGAGGTGGTCATCTGCAATGGTGCCCAGCATGCCATTTTGACGGTGTTGACCGCCCTGGCGCGCCCGGGCGACACGGTCCTGGCCGAGGCCCTGACCTATCCCGGGGTCAAGACGTTGGCCGGCATCCTGGGCTTGCGGCTGGAACCGGTGGCCATGGATGAGGAGGGACTGATCCCGGAGTCTCTGGATGCGGTCTGCCGGCGCCGGAAGGCGCGGGTGTTGTACTGCATGCCCACGCTCCACAACCCCACCACGGGGACCCTGTCGGAAGCCCGCCGCCGGGAGATCGCCCGGTTGGCCGAATTCCACGATCTGTACATCATCGAGGACGACGTCCATCGGCTGCTTCCCCGGGAAGTCGCGCCCCCGGTGGCGGCCTTCGCCCGTCGGCGGACCTTTTACATACCCGGCATTTCAAAAACCCTGGCCGGCGGGTTGCGGATCGCCTATCTGACCGCCCCCCGAAAGTTTCAGGAGGCCCTGACCCGAGGCATCGCCGCCACGACGTGGCTGGCGCCGCCGCTGATGGCGGAGATCGCGGCGATCTGGATCGAAGACGGCACCGCGCTTCGGACTCTCGAGAACAAACGCGAGGAGGCGGCCGTGCGGCAGGAGATGGCCGCCCGGATTCTGGGTTCGCATGTCGGCCGGCGGGGAACGGCCGCTTATCATTTGTGGCTGGAACTGCCCGCGCCCTGGCGCGGCAGCCAGTTTGCCGAGGAAAGCACCCGGGCCGGGGTTTCGGTGCTGCCCGCCGAACTGTTCACTGTGGGACACGCCCAGGCGCCCCAGGCCGTGCGGGTGTCCCTGACCGCCGCCCCGGACCGGGCCGTCTTGAACGCCGGGCTCCGCCGACTGGCCGAACTGCTCGATCGCCCGCCCGAGCCGGCGCCGTTCATCCTCTGATCCGCCGCCTATCCGTATCCGGCCGTACGGCCGGCCCCCCCCCGACCTCACGGCCAAGACAGGCGGTATCTGGCTCAGCCCTCGCGACGTTCCCTGTAAATATCCATGATCGCGGCCATGTAGTCCTTTTGGGGGACCCACTGGTGGGCTTCGTCCTTCTTTTGGAGCCTGATGGCCTCGAACTCGCAAGTGACCACGCAGAGGCCGCAGCCGATGCAGCGGTCCGGATCGACCCGGGAGAAGTCCTCCACGGTGATGGCGTCCATCTGGCAGCGGGTCTCGCAGATGCCGCAGGCCGTGCAGGCCGCTTCATCGACCACGGCAAAGTAGTTGCTGTTGGCGTACCGGGCCGGCTTGTCCATCTTTCTGTACATCGTCAGGGGCTTGCAGCAGCAGCCGCAGCACATGCACATGCCCCCCGGGTTCTGGGTCGACCCGGCCTGGATCACCAAGGCGGACTCGACGCTCTGTTTCAGGATCGCCAGGGCCTCGTCCTGATCGATCCGGCGGGCCAGACCGTTGTCCACGTAAAAGTGGGTGGCGCCGCCGAACTGAAGGCAGACTTCCAGGGGCCGGTCGCAGGGCTGGCCCTTGACCTCGCTGATCTTCCGGCACATGCACTCGGCCACGGAGATGAGCTGATTGGACCGGATGATGGCCTCGGCGCTTTCGTAGGGCATGACCTCGGTGTTGTTTTGAACGGTCTTTTCGACCGGGATGGTCCGCAGTTCCCGGGTCCGGCCCTTCAGCCAGGTATGTTCCATCAGAATGGAATCAAAGGCATCGAGGTCCTCGATCATCTCCTTGGTGAAGCGCTTGACCTGAAACTCCAGGATACCGACCATGAAGGGCGCGGCCATGAACTTGTGCGCCCCGGCCTTGCCCGTGCGCATGATCTGGCCCTTCCGGGACATGTCCATCAGAAAGGCCTCGGTCTCGGCCGGGTCCTTGCCGATCCGCGCGGCGATGTCGGCGGCGGCTTCGGGCAGGGGTTTGAGTTGCACGGCCATCTCGGCCTCTTCGGGCGAGAAGATATGCCGGAGCACCTTGAGTTCCAGGCCGGTACCCGTGTTGGTCGGGTAGCGTTGGGGCAGGGTGTCGAGGTGTTCGGCCAGTTTTTGATAGACGTCGTCGGTCATGGTTTTTGTTCCTCCATATACATGAGCTTGGGGTTCATTTAACGGGGTCGGGTTTTCATTCCGCCGCTTCCACCCGGCAGGGCACGAAGCGGTGAATGGGCGTGCCCAGGGGATCGCGATGGGTGTTCCTGGTCAGGCGGTTGGCATTGATGCCGTATACCCGGCCGTCGTAGACCAGGCCGAAACCATGGGGAATCAGGACCGTGCCCGGGCGGACCTGGGCGGTCACCTGAAGTTCGCCCGTTTCGGAGGCCGCTTCGGTGGTCACGCGGACCTGCTGTCCGTCGGAGAGTCCCATGCGTTCGGCGTCCTCGGGGTTGACGGCCACGGTGCAGGCCCGTTTGCCCCGGTTCCACTCCGGGTTTCGCATCAGGGTGTTGGCGTTGTAGTCCATGTGCCGGCCGGCGTTGAGGATCAGGGGGAATTCGTCCGTCATCCGCAGGTCCGCCGCTTCGCTCGCCGCGTCCAGGTTTTTAAGCCGCCCTTCCATTTCCGGGATGTAGACCTCGATTTTGCCGGAAGGCGTCTTGAGGCCGGCCATGGGATTTTCCGAGTCCGCCCGGGCGACCCACAGGCCCTGGGGGCTGTCCAGGATGGCCTGGAAGATGCGGTCGCCCATGTCGGGCCCGGGCTGGAAACCGGCCCGGGCCGCATGTTGGTAAAAGGACTTGGGCGCGGTCATGAGCATGCCCCAGAGCGCGGCCAGGTTGGCGCTGTCCCATTCCCGGCCCAGGGTCTGGGCCAGGACGAAGGGCATGGCCCGCATGGCCCTGGGTTCCGAGGCCGCCCAGGCCATCAGTCTGGCCCCGAAGGCCAGGCGGTCGCCCCGGGCGGCCTGGCGCAGCTCGTCGGGAATGTCGGGAATCAGCCCCAGCCTGTCGGCCAGCCGGGTGAAAATCTGCCCGGCCTCGAGGCATTCTCCCGGCGGATCGACCACGGGCCGGCGCATCTGGAAATACGTTCCGGGATAGGTCCAGGGGAAAAAGGTGCCGTCCCAGCATTCATAGTAGGTGCGGCAGGGCAGAACGTAGTGGGCCAGCCGGGCCGTTTCGTTCATGACGATTTCGTTGACGACCAGCAGGTCCAGCCTGGCGAACGCCTTTTCATGGGCCGTGGTGTCCGGGTAGGCCCGGAGCGGATTGCAGGCGCTGACATGGACCGCCCGAAGACGCTCGGGATGATCGCTCAGGATTTCTTCGGGCATGGCCGCGGGCGGGAAGGAGCCGGCCGCCACCGGAGGCAGACCCGTGGCCAGGGCGCGCCAGGTCTTGGGGTCGCGCTCGTCCGCATGCCGGCCCATGGGGGCCATCATGGCCGGAATGACGTTTCCTCCGCGAACCCCGAACACGCCGCAGACGGCGCAGAGAACGGCCATGACGTATGAATTGAGGGTGCTGTGCCGACCCATGTAGATGCCCAGGTCCGGATGGATGCACCACGGTTTCGTGGCCAGTATCTCGCAGACGCGGCGGACCGGATCGTAGTCGAGCTCGCAGACCTCCAGGGCCGCCCGCACGTCAAAGCCATCGAAACAGGAGCGTATGGTTTCGAACCCGTCCACATACCGATCGAGGTAGTCTTTCTTTTCCCAGCCGTTTTCGAGGATGATGGCGATCATGGCCTTCATCAGCAGGGCGTCGGTTCCGGGCCGCACGGGCAGATGGATGTCGGCAATGGCCGCGGTTTCGCTCCGGCGGGGATCGACCACGATCAGCATGCGCTCCGGGTCCTTGGAGAAGCCTTTGAGCACCTTTCTCGCCCGGGGCATCTGGTGGCTCATCATGCCGTTCCAGCCCCAGCCCACCAGGACCTCGGCCCGATGTTCATCCGGAATCGCCAGCAGGTACTGCTTGCCCAGGACCCGGCCGTTGACCCACCAGGCGCCGCTGAATTCCTGACCGGCGGAGCTGTAGAAATATTGGGACCCCAGGCCGCCCAGCAGGCCCAGGCCGAAGGCGCCCTCAAAATGTCCGCCCTGGGCGCTGGCGCCCATGTAGGCCAGGCAACGCGGGCCGTACTCGTCAACCAGGGCCCGCATTTTGGCGGCGATCTCGTCAAGGGCCTGGTCCCAGGAGATCGGCTCGAAGCCCTGGCCGGCCCTTTTCAGCGGCTGGGTCAGGCGCTCTCCGGGGTACTGATGGTAGATGACGTTGAGCCCTTTGCGGCAGACGTAGCCTTGGCTGCGCGGGTTGTCCTTGTCCGGCCGAATTTTAGTCATTCGGCCGTCTTCGACCAGCGTTTCCAGTCCGCAGTTCTGGGCGCACAAAACGCACCCGGTCTTTTTCCATTCACCCATGGAAGCCTCCTGAAAACCCGGGTTGAAATGAATCAATCGGTCTGGATGATAGGCGTCCTTACTCGTAAAGCGCCCGGAGCTCCGGGCTCAGGGACGCGATATGCGCCTTGGCCTGATCGGGCGAAACCGCATCCAGAGCGCCATCCTCCCGTTGGATAACCACGCCGCTTTTGACGATCATCCGATAGCGCCGCTTTCTGACCGGGACGTCCGGATGGCAGATGTACTGGCAGTGGCCGCAGGTGAACTCGCCCCGGTCGCGGGGCATCATGGCGTGGAAGAAGCCGACCCCGGACTTGGGCCGGGCGATGTACGGTCCGGCGGCGGCCATGAGGGCCGGACCGAAATCTTCGTCGTTATCCGGAATGGGAAACCGGGCCGGCGACCAGGTGGACCACCGGCCGGACCGGTGCAGTCCGGTGAATCCGCCGCAGACGTAATCGCAGCGCTCGTGGGCCCGACGCTTGGCATAGGTGAAGTTCACACCGCCCAGGGTCACGGTGGCGTCCTCTTCATCGGACATGAATCCCGAGGCGCAGGAGGCCTGGCAGAGTTTGCAGCGGTCGCAGTAGTTGTCCTCGGCAGGCAGCGGGTCCGTGGGGATCAGGTCCGCCGTGGTGACCGTGGACCCCAGGATGATGGCCGCGCCCTCGGGTTTGCGGATCACGTTGCCCGAGAGCCCGAAGTGGCCGATACCGGACCGGACCGCCAGGTAGCGATGGGAGATGTCGGGCTGTTCTTCCAGGCGGCCCAAGGGTGCGTCTTCGCGGTAGAAGAAGTTCGACGAGACCGGGACCGCGGCGTGGCCTTTCATACGAAGATAAACGGCCAGTTCCAGGGCGATGCCGCTGGCCATGCTGTTGACCCGGCGATTGTCGATATTGCTGGACTTGAAGTCTTTTTTCGCCAGATACCGTTCGATGGCCTCCTGGTCGAGCGGCAGGGCGAAGACCACGGCCGATCTGGCCCCGGGAAGCACGTAGGACAGATCCGCGGAAGGCGGTCCGCCGGCCAGGGTCTCGACCGTGGCGATGCCCGTGGCGATGCCCCCGGCGTTTTGGACGAACGCTTCGACGGACCGGCTCAATCGTTCTTTCTTTATTTCATCCATGTGGGCACGCATGTTTTCCCAAGGCGGGTCGCCTTGATTTACAGAGACGCTCCCCGCCCGCGGGAGCAGCCCGCGGGCGGGGACAATGATATGGATTTCCCCGGCGATCAGGCCAGCTGCCTGCCCGCGCCCGGTCCGGGCGAGACCCCGTAAATCTCTTCGATTTTCAGGACGACCGCCCCTTTGGATTTCAGGGGGAAGCCGATCTTGTTGCCCATATCCTCGATCCATTTGGCCGTTTCCTCGTACCGGGGGCCGCTGGTTTCGATGGTCACGGTGCCTTTCAGCTGGTAGCCCTCATGCCCTTCCCAGAAGGTGATGGCGACCTTGGGATTGGACTTCATGTTGGCCAGGGTCTTGTTCAGATACTGGTCGGACACGAGCACGGTCTGGTCGTCGATGATCTTTTTGGCCCCCACGGGCACGCTGTTGGGCGTGCCGTCCGCGGTCGCCGTGGACAGGACCACGGCCGGAACCTTGATGAACAGTTCTTTCATGCGATCGGTCATTGCTGCCATGTTTCGATGCTCCTTTGCAGTTCGAGTGGCGCCTCGGGCGCGGCTGATGGTGGTTTAAACCGATGGAGAAGGCCGAAACCGGCCCTCTCGGGTTTCATCCCGCCCCGGTGCTTCGCGGCCCCGGGGTTACAGCTTGTCGTTCAGGGAACAGGTCAGGCCGGGTGCTTCACCGCGCATGAAGCACTGCAGGCAGCTGTTGCATTCGACCACGTCTCCCGACCGGCCGGCCAGGGACTTGGAGACCAGTTCGGGGTCGGCGATCAGGCCGCGGCCGATGGCCACCATGTCGGCCAGGCCGGCCTGGATCGCCTCTTCGGCCTGTTCCAGCCGGGTCACGCCTCCCACGGCGATGACCGGGATGGAGACGGCCTTTTTGACTTCCCCGGCCAGCCGGATCAGGTCGCCCTTGTTCGCGGCCTTGATCATCCGGCCCCCGGAATCGATGCCGCCGCCGGATACATGGACGACGTCCAGGCCGTCCTCGATGAACATCCGGATCATGTCCAGGCTTTCTTCAAGCCCCAGGCCGCCGTCCACGTACTCCTCGACGCTCAGGCGCAGTCCGATCGGGAAATCGGCCCCGACCTTTTCCCGCGCTCCGGTCAGAATCTCCCGCACGATCCGGGCCCGGTTTTCCGTGCCGCCCCCGTACCGGTCCGTCCGTTGGTTGGAAACCGGAGAAAGGAACTGATTGAGCAGGAAACTGTGGGCTCCGTGCAGTTCCACCAGCTCGGCCCCGGCCTTTTTCGCGTTTTCCGCGGTCCGGACGAACTGGAGAACGATCTCCTCGACTTCCCCGGTCGTCAGGGCCCGGGGGGTGTTCGAAACGGCCGGGGAGGCGATGGCCGAAGGCCCGATGACCCGGCCGCCGGCCAGTTCCGGGCTCAGGACCCGGCCGCCGTGATTGATCTGCACGGCCGGTACGCTTCCCCCCTGTTTGATCGCCGCGAACAGGGCCCGTCCCGATTCCACGTGCCGGTCTTCATACAGACAAAAGGCGTGATCCCCCAGCCGTGAGACCGGGCTGACGCCCGTGGCCCCGACAATGGTCAAACCCACCTGGTTCCGGGCGATGTTCGCGTAAAAATTGAGATGCCGCTCGGTGGTCTCGCCGTTCGAGGCGGCGTAGTTGGTCTGAATGGGCGGCAGGACCACCCGGTTGGGGAAGGTCGTGGATTTAACGGTCAGGGGACGGGTCAGATTCGGATAGTCCATGCTTCAATCCTCCAAAGTTTCAAGTTCGTGACACGGCCTGGCGTCCATCACGTTTCCGCTTATGGCTTGACAGGGCGAGCCGTAAATACCGAAAGGTATTATCTTGGGCAAAAATCAGAC
>JAHJTB010000070.1 GCA_018830135.1 Pseudomonadota bacterium
CAGCCCTCGGTGATGTTGATCACCCGGGGCCGGATGCCGTCGGTCAGACGGGCCCGAAGCGTAGTCCGTCCCCGGTCGTTGTAGACCGTGACCCAGTCGTCGTCATCGATACCGCGTTCGGCCGCGTCCGCGGGGTGCATTTCGACCACCGGTTCCGGGTTCAGGTCGAGCAGGCCGGACACGTTGGCGAACATGGAGTGGGTCCGAAAACGGCTGTGGCCCTGGATGTAGGCCAGGGGATAGGGCCGGCCCTCGGGTTCGAGCGGGGTTTCGAGGGGTTCGAGATAGACCGGCAGGGCCTGGCCGTCGGCCACGAGTTCCTCGCTGTACAGCTCGATCTTGCCCGAGGGTGTGGAAAAGGGAATGTCGATTTCCCGGCCCAGGTCCGGAACCACGTTCAGGGGGATCGGCCCGCTTTCGAGCCGCCGGCGGGTGATGCCTTCCATGGAGGGGTCCTTGGAGTCGAGGATCAGATCGATAAAGCCCTCCTCGCCACCCTGAAAATAGTCGCCGAACCCCAGCCGCCGGGCCAGACCGGCGGCGATATCCACGTCCGAACGGGCTTCGAACAGGGGCTCGATGACCTTTCGCTGGAGTTGGACGTAGGGATAGGGAAAGGGAATCAGGTCCGAAAATTCAAGGAAGCTGCACGCGGGCAGCAGGATGTCGCAATAGCGGGCCGTGGGCGTCATGAACAGTTCGGCGGCCACGATGAGTTCGAGCTGGGGGAACATCCGCTCGGCGATCTTGCGGCTGTCCACGCACTGGTTGAAGAAATTGATAAAGGAGAACCAGACCGCCTTGACCGGGAAGGGTTTTCCGGAAATGACCGCGTCGTAGAGTTGGAGAATGCCCAGGCGGGCATAAGAGGGCCGCGCCGGGTCGGCCTTGAGAAAGGGCCGCCAGTTCAGGACGGCCGGGCGATGGCCGCCCCGGAAGGTGGCCGAGATGTTGCCGGTGACGGCGGCCACGGTGCCCAGACCGCGCAGGGAGATATCGCCGTGGTAGGTCCGGGTGAAGCCCATGTGGGTGATAAAGGCCGCGCTTTCCGCCTGGCCGATGCGCCGGGCCAGTCTGGTGATGGACTCGGCCGGAACGCCGGTGATTTCCGCGGCCCGTTCAGGCGGGTAGGCCTCGGCCAGTTCCATCAGGAGTTGGAGGGCGGTCTTGCAGCCGATGCCGGCCGCCACATAGGTCCCGGTCAGGGCGGGATCTATTCCGTCTTCGTTCCGGGGGCGGGCCGTACCCGAAGTCTGGTCCCAGACCAGATATTCCGCCGCCGCTTCGAGGCCCAGGTCCCCACCCCGGAGAAAGGCCCCGTTGTCCTCACGGACCAGGTAGGCCCCCACGGTGTGCCTTCGGATAAAGGCGTCGGCCTGGAGACCGCTCCGGAATATTTCGTGAAGCATGCCCAAGGCCAGGGCGGTGTCGGTGCCGGGCTTGAGGCCCAGATAGGCGTCGGCCTTGGAGGCGGTGATGGTGAAGCGGGGATCGATGACCACCACCCGGGCGCCCCGCTCCTTGGCGTCCATGATCGGGCGCATCATGTTCAGGGGCTGAGACTCGCCTGGGTTCGAACCCCAGACCACGATCAGGTCGGGCGGCTTTTCCCCGGTCATGAATCCGCCCATGAGCAGGGCGAAGGGGGTGTGGGTCCCGAAGATGACCCGGCTGCCGCAAGGCAGGCCAGCGTCGCCGTATCCCCAGGCGCTGACTCGTGTGGACTGGGTCAGGCTGGCCAGGCGGAGGTAGGCGCCGAACTTGGTCGTGCCCGCGCCGGGCCCGCCCAGGGTCCAGCCGATGGCCGGCCAGCCGAACCGGGCGGCAATGTCCTTGAAACGGTCGGCAATCTCGTCGAGGGCCTCGTCCCAGGATATCCGCTCGAACCGTCCCTCCCCCCGGGGGCCGACCCGCCTCATGGGGTATTGGAGACGATCCGGGTGGTAGGTGATGTCCAGGGCGCTCAGTCCCCTCAAACAGATGCGGCGGTATCTCGGGTCGGGGAAATCCGCGGGTTCGACTTTAATCACCCGGTCGCCCCGGACGTGGGCCAGAATACCGCAGGCGTCGATGCCGCAGTGGGCCGGACAGACCGTCCTGACGGTTCTGGTGGTTTCCTGGTCGCTCATGGCAATACCTCCCTGTTGGACTGAGAGGCCTTCACGGCCGGAGGTCAAAACTTGAATCGGCCCCCTAGTATTTCTTTATGGAGTCCCTGAATCAAGGGCTTGAACTCCGCTTCACCGGGCAGGAGGACGAACAAGGGCTCTGCGACCAGAGAAGGGTCAAAGCCCTGGTTTTTCAACCGCAGCTTTTTGATCTTGTGGGTCGGGGTATATTCGAATTCGGACTGGAAGCGGATGAACCGGGGCACGGCGTAGTTCGGCAGATAACGGTGGAAATGTTCGGCCAGGCCCTGAAGGTCGAAGTCCCGTCCGCCGGTTTCGGGCACCACGGCGGCCATGCCGACGCGTCCCTCCCCCCCGGGCATGAGCACTCCGTAGACCGCGGACAAGGCGATCTGGGGAAATGTGTTGGCCACCTTCTCGACCTCGGTGGTCGAGACGTTCTCCCCCTTCCAGCGGAAGGTGTCCCCCAGCCGGTCGACGAACTGGATGTGATTGAAACCGAGGTCCCGAATCATATCGCCGGAGTTGAACCAGGCGTCGCCTTCGTCGAACACGTTCCTCAGAATCTTTGATTCCGTGGCCTCCCGGCTGGTGTAGCCCCTGAAGGGCGTGGCCTCGGTGATCCGACCCAGCAACAGCCCGGACTCCCCGACTCCGACCCGCCGCATGAATCCCTTTTCGTCCCGGACGGGCTCGTCGGCGTCCACATCGTAGCGGACAATGGCAAAGGGATTGAAACTGGTCCCCACCGTATGGTCCAGGTTGAGGATGTTGACGAAAAACAGGTTCGATTCCGCCGCGCCGTATATTTCAAAGACCTTGGACACCCCGAACCGCTTTTTGAATGCCTTCCAGATATCCGGCCGCAAGCCGTTGCCGATTATCTTTTCCAGGGGGTTATCGCGGTCGTCGGGGCGGGGCGGCTGGTTCATCAGGTAGCGACACAGTTCGCCCACATAGCAGAAGGCCGTGGCCTCGTACCGGCGCACGTCGTCCCAGAACCGGCTGGCGCTGAACTTCCGCCGGATGGCCAGAGCGGCCCCCGACCTGAATACCGTCGGCCAGCTCAAAGCCAGGGCGTTGGTGTGAAAGAAGGGCAGCGGGACGTACATGGTGTCCCGAGGTTTCATGTTCAACACGATCCGGCCGGTGTAAAGGCTGCCCCGCGCCACCCGCCAGTGGGTGACCACCGCCGCCTTGGGCAGACCGCCCGTCGTGCCGGAGGTGAAGACGTAGGCCAGGGCGTCTCGGGGATTGACCTGGCTCGTGACTTCCGGATTCGCGGCCGGAAAGGAATCGACGGCCCGGGACAGGTCGATGAACCCGGGTGGGGCGGGTTTCTCGCCCCGGTCCGGCAGGTAATACAACTTCTGATCCCCGGACAGGCCCAGGTCCTCCCGAATTTCCTCGAATGCATCGAGGACCTCCTCGCCAATGACAAAGACCCGCCCCGGGTTCAAGGTCATGCAATGCCGGAGCGAATCAAGGCGGAGGTTGGTGTTGATCATGGAGTTGACCGCGCCGATCTTGCCGAAGGCGCTGTAAACCGCCAGCAGGTCGGGCCGGTTCTCGACAAAAACGACGGCCGTGTCCCCCCGCTCCAGACCCTGGGAAAGGAAAAAATGCGCCAGCCGGTTGACCCGTTCGTTGTACTCCCCCCAGGTCCACCGGGCCTCCTCGGACTTGATCGCGGTATGGTCCGGGTACCGGGCCGCGGCCGCCTCCAGCATCAGCCCCCAGTTGTCGCCCTTTGACTCGATCTCGGCCATGGCCTCGAAGGCCCGCCTGGCCGCGGGCATTCGAAGACGAAGCCGGGTTGCGAGCCACCGTGGAAGAAAATCCCACAGGGAAATCAGGTCCGTATCACCTTTCGATGATGACATGACCGGCCGCTCCTCTTGAAGGCCCGGCCGTCCTGTTCCAACGGCCGGGCGCTTTGGTTAAATATGATTAACGTCGCAAGTTTTCGATGACCGTGGCCACACCCAGCCCGCCACCGCAACAGGAACTGAAAAAGCCGTACCGACCACCGGTCCGGATCAGTTCGCTCATGGCGAACATGCAGATTCTGGACCCCGAGGCCCCGTTGGGATGACCGAAGGCGATGGCCCCGCCCATGGGGTTCCATTTTTCCATGTCGATTCCGTCGCCGGTCTGCTTCTCGAGTTCCTTGATCACGGCCAGATTCTGCACGGCAAAGGCCTCGTTGCATTCCATGACGTCCATGTCCGACAGCCTCAACCCGGCCCGGGCCAAGGCCTTGGGTACGGCATAGGCCGGGGCGATGCCCATGATTCGCGGATCGACTCCGGCTTCCGCTCCGGCCAGCCATTTGGCCTTGGGCGTGTATCCCAGCTCCCGGGCCTTGTCCGC
>JAHJTB010000071.1 GCA_018830135.1 Pseudomonadota bacterium
CAAATGGCTGCGCCTGCTCGGGCTGGATACGTATTATCTCAAACACGGCCCCCTGACCCCCATGCCGGATCGGGTCCTGCTGACCCGCCGGACGGCGCGGGCCGGCCGGCCCCGGCTTGCCGGCTGGCAACGCGTGGTCCGGATATCCGCCGATCGGACGGCCGGGCAACTGGACGAGGCCGCCTCCGCCCTGGGCCTGAGCCGGGCGGACCTGGCTCCCATGACCCGCTGCGGGGTCTGCAACCATCTCCTGGCATCCGCCGGGCCCGAAGAGGTCGAGGGGCGGGTCCCGGAGTACGTCATGAATTCGCAAACCCGGTTTTCCACCTGTCCGGGATGCGGCCGGATTTATTGGCCGGGGACCCATCACGGCCGGATCGAGGCCGTGATCGAATCGTTGTTCGGCGCCGATGAAAACGCCTGAACTCATCGGGATCGCCGTGGCCCTGGCCATGGACGCTTTTGCCGTGGCCTTGGCTTCGGGAGTCAGCCTGGGGCGGGTCGACGCCCGGCAGACCTTCCGCCTGGCCTGGCATTTCGGGCTTTTCCAGGCCCTGATGCCGATACTCGGCTGGCTGGGCGGAACGACGATCCGGACCCATATCGAGGCGTACGACCACTGGCTGGCCTTCGCCCTCCTGGCCTTCGTGGGCGGCCGTATGCTGCTGGGGGCTTTCGAAGGGGAAGACGTCCGGGGACGATCCACCGATCCGACCCGGGGAGTGACCATGGTCATGCTCTCCGTGGCCACCAGCATCGACGCGCTGGCCGTGGGATTGAGCATGGCCCTGCTCGGCCTCTCGATCTGGGTGCCGGCCCTGATCATCGGGCTGGTCGCGGCGGGCTTCACCGCCGGCGGCCTCCACCTGGGACGAGCCGTCGGGGCCGGGCGCCGTCTGAGCACCTGGGCCGAGTCGGTCGGCGGTCTGCTCCTGCTGGGCATCGGACTGAATATCCTTCGGGAGCACGGGGTTTTCTCCGCCTGGTTCTGAGCCGCGTCCCCTGTTCTCGACTGGATTTGCTTCCTCGTCCTCGTTCTGGTAATGACAGAAGGATGAAGAATGATAGCGAACATTTTCGCTCCGCCACCTTCAGCCCTTCCGAAGCGACCGGGTCGGGGGCGTCCCAGCGCATCCTGGTCCTGCAGAGGAACGGCGGAGCGGAAAGCAAGATTCGCGGGATCGAATCTTATGGTCAGGACCGGTTCGCCCTCACCATCGGGCCAATCAGGCCCTCATGGAACTCAAGCAGCGGGAAATCCGCGGAGCCAAGGTACTGGTCATTGACCATTAAACCCGAATTTTGCAGTTGGGTTCGTAGCGAGGCGCCGACATGCAAGGAAACGACCATTTTGGGGTTGGCGGGCCAACCTCGCGGCAAGCCGCAAGTTTGGCCCGCCTGCATGTTTAGCGTTACAGAGGAAGGTAACTGAAAAATTCGGGTTGAACACAGCCTATTGTGGTTCTCTTCGTTTTTTGGCAGGATGGTGAGGGCAAGGAATGTTTCGGGCTCAGGTTGTCCGACCCGGGGGGAAGTCCGGTGAAGCGCAAGATGAACAAGCCGACACGGGACATGGTGGCGCTGTCGCTGACCTCGAGGGAGCGGACCCTGATCCTGGACGAGACCTACATCGACGAGGACGTGATCCGGCGCCTGAGACTGGCCAGCATCGAATCGGGTCAACGGGTCTACCGCATGACCGTCGAGGAGATGGAGGACCTGCTAGACCATCTGGCCTTTGCCGCCAACCAGTCCGAGGACCCGAAGCGACAGGGGGAACTGGACCGGGTCTACGACCGCCTCAAGTCGGTGCTGGACGCCCATACCGGGGGCGATTTCCATTCCGGAAACATTCCGGAGGCGCTTTTGGAACTGGCCGAAATCCTGGTCGATGGCGCGCCCGCCGATTCGCCCTTGTCCGGGCAGCTCGATCCGACCGGCCGGATTCTGGGGGACGAATCGGAGTGGCGGACCATGAACCGTGAAATCAGCGAGCCTTTGGAGGAACTCGGCGGCCTGTCCCCCATGCAGTTCACGAGGCTGGTCACCGACGACTGGGAAGGCCCGGACGTGGTCAGGTTGAATCCGGACATTTCTCTGGAGGAACTGGGCGGAGCGGTCCTGTTTCGCCAGACCCGGATTCTGTTGGACGCCATCGAGGAGGCGGACGGGGTCAAGGCCACGGTCAAGGGCTACCTGCCCCGCGTCTTCGTCCGGCGGATGGTCGAGTCGATGGACCTGCCGGCCTGGATGAGGGAGGGGCCGGACGGTCGTGAGGCCGTGTTGAACGAAGGCGACGTCCATCCGGTACACATCGCCCGGGTGGTTGCTGAACTGGCCGGCCTGATTCGCAAGGTCAAGGGTCAGTTCAAAATCACAAAAAAGAACCGGTGGCTGCATGGCGATGATGCGGCCGGCCGTCTTTTCTCCCTGCTCTTCAAGACCTTTTTCAGGCGTTTCAACCTGGCCTATCTGGACCGGCTTTCCGATTCGCCCATGGTCCAGGAAATGGCGGCCTATTACCTGTTCCGGCTGTCTCGTTTCGGGGCGAACTGGGATTCCCTGCGGTCGGTCATGGACGAGATCATGCTGCCCTGGGCCCTTCCGGAGGATGAGGGGCCGTACCGCC
>JAHJTB010000072.1 GCA_018830135.1 Pseudomonadota bacterium
ATCCCTGAAATCACCTCCGCAAGAGGGTAGGTCTTCACCACAAGCGATTCTGAAAATCCAGACCTTATATTTCAGCCACTTGCGGCGAATACCCGCCTCAAAATACCTGCGTTCGGGCGCGAATAGCGAAAGTCGGGTTAGGAGGCGTCGAAATGCATAGCGATACGCGAAACTGGACCGGTTTCGGGCCGCGGGTGTACCCTGGGATACCTCCTTTGCCGGAAACCGGAAAATGAGCGTACCAACAGGCCGCCGTCACGACGGATTGGCAGGTCTTTGATCTAATTTTCAGCGAGAGGATTTACTGCAGCAGGACCTCCTCGAGCAGCCGGCAGGCGCCGTCGGTGAACTCTTCCATGTTCCGCGGCCGGTCGTCGTGCCCGGTGCTGATTCTCACCGTTGCCTCGCGGGGACCGGAAACCGCGATCACGGTGTTTCCCGCGTCATAGCCGTACGCGCCGCCTCCGGGTCCGGCCAGGCCCAGTTCGGCAACGCCCCAGGTGGCCCGGAGCTGCTCCCTGACCTCCCTGGCAAAGAACAGGGCCATCTCCTCGGACAACGGCCTGGCCCCTTGCAGCTTCTCCGCGGTTACGTCGAAAAACACCTTGCGGGAGATTCGCGAGTAGATGATCACCCCGCCCATGAAATAGGCCGAAGCACCCGGCACGGCCAGCAGTCGGGCCGATATCAGGCCGCCCGTGGTGGATTCGGCCACCGCAATGGTCTGGCCCATCGTTTTCAACGCTTCGGCAACGGCTTCGATCGAATCAGACTTCAATACCATGAATCACCTCTGAGTTTAAGCCTCGACAAAAGGGGTCAGGAACATTTTTTCCTGATTAATTCCAGTATTTTATCACAACAAGAGGCGCCCGGCCCGTTTTCACGGCAGGTTGACCAGCTTCTGCTCGATGGCCGCTTTCATGGCCTGGGCGCGACTGCGCACCCCCAACTTGGTGTAGATGTTTTTCAAGTGCGACTTGACCGTGTCCAGGGAAAGATGGCTGTTTTGCGCAATCTCTTTATTGCTGGCGCCGGCGCAGACCTCCAAAAGAACTTGCAGTTCCCGTGGCGTGAGCTTGTGCGGCTCGGCGGCGTACGATTCGCCGGCCTTGTGGCCGGTGAAATGGTCCAGGGCCTTGCGGGTCACCATGGGGTCCAGGTACGCCCCGCCTTCCATGACGGTTTTTATAATAAAGGCCAGGTCTCCCTTTTTCACGTTCTTGAGAACGTACCCGTCGGCCTGGACGTTCACCGCCTCGTGGACGAACTCCTCGTCCTCGTAGTTGGTCAGCAGCACCACCCGGACCCGCGGGTGGCTCTTCTTGATGAGCCGGCATCCCTCCAGTCCCGAAAGGCCGGGCATCTTCAGGTCCATGAGCACCAGGTCCGGGGCGTAATGCGCCACCTTTTCAACCGCGTCCAGGGCGCTGCTGGACTCCGCCACGACACGGATTTCCGGTTCAAGCTCCAGCAGGGCCTTTATCCCTTCCCGTACAATTTCGTGGTCGTCAACCACCAGGACTTTGATCCGGCCCATTTCACTTGTCTCCACACAAGGGCAGCACGACCTTTACGGTGGCGCCTGCGCCGGGGGATGATTTCAGGTGCAGGCTGCCGCCCGACTTCTCGGCCCTTTCCCGCATGAGCATCAACCCCAGCCCCCTGGCCGGCTGACCGGGGTCAAACCCTTGTCCGTCGTCTTCAATGATCATCTCAAGCTTGCCATACGGGCACACTTTCAAGTCGACCCGCACCTGGCTGGCCCGGGCGTGTTTCCTGATGTTATGAAGCGACTCCTGAAGGATGCGAAAAATGGAAATGTCCGTGCCGGAAGCAAGGTCGATGTGAGGCGGCGAACTGAAGGCCGTCTCGACGCCGGCGCTTTCCTCAAAATCGTTCACTATTTTTTTCAGGGCGACCACGATGCCCAGGTTGTCCAGGATGTTTGGGCGCAGGTTGCTGACAATATGGCGCGAGTGGTGCAAGGCCTCGTTCACATGGTCGACCAGCCGGCCCAACTCCTCTTCCAGGCGTTGAGGCTGCCTTTCCATCAACTCCTGGCACAGGACCAGCTTAAAGCCAATGCCGCTCAGGGCCTGGGTAATCACATCGTGAATATCAGCCGCGATGCGTTTGCGTTCGTTCTCCTGGATGTCGAACAGGATGGCGGTCAGGTTGGAAAGGTACTCGCGCTTTTCAGCCAGTTCCGAGACCATGCCGCAGTTGACCAAAACCGAGCCGGTGAAATAGGTCAAATGGGACAACAGGTCCTGATCGAAGCGTTCGAAGACGAACGGCCTGCCTCGATCGTGCAGCAACAGGTTCACCTTTCCCTGTCGCGAGCGGCCGGGCAGGGGAAGGCATATGCACAGGAAGTCCTTCCGGCCGGTCCGGTCCCCAAAGGGCTGAAAACTTCCACCCGGGGTGACGGCCATGGCCAGGCCGCCGCTCCGCACCATGACCGTCAATTCGGTGGTCAGATGCTCATCGAGGGGTGTGCCGATGCACCTGGACGCATCAGGCCCGGACAGGTCATCCGGGTCGCCAGGCTCCAGGATCAGCATGGCCTTGAGGCGGAAGAGGTTCTCCGCCCCCTTTACCAGAGGATGCCATAGCATCTCTTCCTTGAGTACGGAGATTACCTCGCTGGCGAATACATGCAGATCGTTGAGCTGTCTGCGTCTCTTATCAATGATTTCGTCGCGGGTCTTCAGGTAGGAACGGCTCAGGGAATAGTAGGAATGATCCAGGATGCCGTGGAGATAAAATACCTCGTCCACGGAAATGCGCTGCTCCCGGCTTTGGGCCTGAAGGTTGTACTGGCCGATGAAATCCCGGATCACTGTTTTAAAGGTGAGGGTAAACCCCAGGACGCCTTCCACGGGGTAGCCCTCGATGGCCCGTCTGTACCCAATCATTTCCTGGTCCTTGATAAACGAGGCCAGGTCTCCCTCCAAGGCCGTCAAAAAGGCATCGTAATATTCCTCGGTGCGCTGGCGGCCCTTGGGGTCGAACAGAATCATGTTGTAGTAGTCGGAGGGCAGGTATTGTTCCAGCCGCCAGCGCAGTTCCTCGAGAAGCCTTTCCTTGTTGTCTCTCAACAGCGAGCGGAGAACGAAGTAGGCCCTGGCCGGCTGGACCTCACCGGGGAGACGGTCAAGGATACGCAGAGTGGATTCGCCATTCAAAGACAAGGTGTTATTGCCCGTGCCCTGGCCCAGGGTCGTGTCTTGCGCTGGATGGTGGTGGACGATGTATGACGACCGTGCCCATGCAGTTCACTGATCCATTGAAACCGCATAACCCGGAGATTAGCACAGGCATGATTTGGCGTGCAACACCCTTTGGGGTGATGCCTTTTTCACCCTTCGGGGGGATTTACCTCCTGCCTGATATTTCGTACAATCCGATCCACCACAAACCCGAATTTTGCGGTTGGGTTGGTAGCGGGGCGTCGAAATGCATAGCGAAACGCGAAGTTGGACCGATTTTTGGCCGCAGGCGTATTGGTGGATACGCCCTGGGCCGAAAATCGGGAAACGAGCGTTGCAGCAGGCAGTTCGGCGCCGCAGTAGAAGACAACTGCAAAATTCGGGTTTAAGGCAGGCCTGATGGTGCACCTGATCCCGGGCGGTCGGTTCTTGGGGAGCTTCGGGACGATCCGGGATGTATCCGAATATTGGAAACGAAGCAGCCGCTGGGCGGATATCGGGATCGTTGGCTGTCAACGGCTGACGTGACGGCAGACGCAACGGCGCTTCCCGACAGATCAAGAACTTGCTGTACAAAGGAGGAATGAGCCATGAAGTCGCATACGGTTACAGGCGGTGGGGGTGTTCAGCTCCATGTTGTGGAAACAGGAAATCCACAGGGCAGGCCGATCCTTTTTATACACGGACTCTCCCAATGTGGACTTTGCTGGAAAAAACAGTTGGAATCCGATCTGGCCGATGATTTTCGCTTGATCGCCATGGACGTCCGCGGGCACGGCTTATCCGAAAAGCCCAAGGGCGCGTATGGCGACTCCCAGCCTTGGGCGGATGACGTTCAGGCCGTAATTACCGGGCTCGGACTGAACCAGCCGGTATTGAGCGGCTGGTCGTATGGCGGTGAGATCATCTGCGACTATCTCCGTCATTATGGTGAAGAACACATCGGCGGGCTCAACCTTATCGGCGCCGTCTCCAAACTGGGAGAGCCGGTTTTTCCCTATTTAAGCCAGGAGTTCATGGGAATCGCCGAAGGCCTGTTCTCCGACGTGGTCGAAGACAGCGTCGCCACGTTGAACAAATTCATCCATATCTGGTTCGACAAAAAACCCACCATGGAAGACTACTATCTATTCCTGGGGTTCAACGCCAACACGCCTCCATACGTGCGTGCCGAAGCATTCGGCCGCCTCACTGAAAATGACGACATCCTCACGAAAATCAGCAAACCGGTCCTGATCACACATGGAGAAAACGACCGACTGGTCCTGATCGCAATGGCCGAATATCACAAGACAAAGATCGCACATGCGCGGCTTTCCCGTTATCCTGATTCAGGCCACATTCCATTCTGGGAATACCCGGAGCGATTCAATTCCGAACTGCGTTCTTTTACCGCCGCGCTGTAACCCCTGGGGCCTGGCTGCACGTCGGCCATGCCCCAAATCGGCTCAAAACGGGCGCGTCCGTCATTGCCGGCCGTTTAAAAGGCATGCATGGATAATTGTAATATTCCGCCGGTTATTATAAGCTGAGCAGTAAAGAAGCGTATTTCAATCCGTGAGTTTTTGAAACCCGAACTTTGCGTTTGGATTCGCCGCAAGGCGTATAAATGTATAACCAAACGCGAATTTGGACCGATTTGACGGGCACGGCGGCCGGGTGATCTCCTCACCCTTCCGCCCAACCGCCTGAGAAGTGAAAATGAATATAGCGAAACTCTTGACAAAGGCTGCCCGCACCTTTCCGAACAAACCTGCCCTGGTGCATGGTCCCGGGATAAGGACTTTTGCCCAGTTCAACGAGCGGGCCAATCGCCTGGCCAACGCCTTGCTG
>JAHJTB010000011.1 GCA_018830135.1 Pseudomonadota bacterium
CCGCCGTCCGTTATTAAAGCTCCAAGCCAAATCGACGCCTTAAGCCCAACGAAGTTTTAGCGTCGGCCTTGCGACGCGAAAACTCTTAATTCGTTTTATAATCAAGTCGCCGGTTGGGTTGAGCGATAGGGAAATCCAACATCATTTCGCCCGGGTTCATCATACTTGTCCGCCTCTGGCCGGATTGCTTCGTCGCCCGCGGCTCCTCGCAAAGACGGTGCTGTTTGGGTACTGAGAGGGAAATAAGCCCCATGCATGCGCCGAGTCGCCAGCGAACAGCTCCGGTCTGCTGGCAAGGCAGTAGCGACCGTGACTGTTTTGGGTTAAATCTTCCCCCGCCCCATACCTCACCCGTCCTTGCGAGGAGCCGCGGGCGACGAAGCAATCTGGTGAACCTAAGACCTGACTCATTAGAATCCGTTTCTAAACCCAATAACCTTTTGGCCCCCAAAAGGCCGGATACTCGCTATGAACTCAACTGCAAAATCCGGGTTAAAAAATACCATAAGCCGGAACCGGTTGTCACCCGGTAAAGGCCCGCCCGAGACCGTCAGTCCTTGACGTTGACCTGGCCGCTGGAGTCGACCAGGGTCCTGAAACGAAGGACCGCATCCTCCTCCTCGACGGCCAGCCGGGCCGTGATCTCGAAACAGATGTACTGGAGATCGTCCTCGTTCTCCTGGAATTTGACCCGGACATGCCGGAGCCGGGGCTCGTATTTTTCAATGGTCGCCTTGATGGCCTGCTGGAACTCGCCCAGCCCTTCCGGCATGGAGTACACCACGTTGCCGAACTCGGGGATGCCGTAATCGGGCTGGACGGGCACGCCGCCCTGGCGCGTGTTGAGCATGTGCCTGAGGTTGTCGAGCACGGAATCCACCAGGGCCGAATAGTCGACCGAGGTCCTCAGGGCCTCGTCGGGCCGGGGATTCCGGATGCGTTCCAGCAGGGTTCTTTCATTCATCGGCGTTCACCGGGAGCAGGGCCTCGGCCTACTTGGGGGAGACCCAGTCGTCCTCGCCTTCGATCCCGTCGGGCTCCCAGGTCCAGGTGATCTTCCGATAGGCAAAGGCGACGTCTTCCATATGCTGGTAATGCTCGTACCGGGATTCCAGACAGCTCGGCATGTACGGCGTCATGGAGACCACGATGGCGTCTTCGAGCTTGATGGTGAAATAATGCTCCTCCTTGCCTTCGGCGGTGATCCGGAACCAGTTGAGGTGCACGTCGGTCAGTTTCTCGCCACTGGTCAGGGCCTGGTAGAGCATGGGTGAGGACTTGTCGAAAAACTTGGTCACGACCATGGGATGGTGGACCCGCTTGCCCGTGGGCTGGCCGGTTTGAGGCGAACGGGGGATGGCCACTTCATGCCGGAACTCCTGGACCAGGATGGAACCTTCCCGGCCCTGAATCTGGCATGAACCTTCGATCTTGCCCTGTCTGGCTCCGGTGACGTACAAATGTGCCGGCATCGGCATGGCGGTCTCTCCTGTGTTCGGGTTTTCGGGATACGGGGCGGCCGGCTCGAAGGGCCCGGCCGCGACTTTGTTTTCACTCCTTGTCCAGCCTGGCCACCAGGTCCAGGGAGAAGAAGGCGCCCATGTACTTGAAGTGAGGCCGAATCATGGCGTTGACCCGGTAGATTCCCGGGCTGCCCTCGACCTCGCTGACCGTGATTTTCGCCTGCCGGAGGGGGCGTCTTCCCCGCACGCCGGGCGTGGGTACGTCCATGTCCGCGATGTACTGGCGAATCCAGTTGTTCAACTCCCGCTCCAGGTCGATGCGCTCCTTCCAGGTCCCGATCTCCTCGCGCTGCATGACCTTGAGGTAGTGGGCCAGGCGGGTGATGATGAACAGATAGGGCAACTGGGTCCCCAGGCGATAGTTGAACTCGGCTTCCCGGTCGGTCCGGTCCTGTCCGAAACGCTTGGGCTTTTGCACGGAATTGGCCGAGAAAAAGCAGGCCTCCTTGGTGCCCGTGCGCATGGTCAGCGAGATGAAGCCCTCCTCGGACAACTCGAACTCCCGTCGTTCGGAGATCAGGACGTCGGTGGGAATCTTGGTATCGATGCCCCGCAGGGATTCGAAGTCCTGAACCGGCAGGCCTTCGACAGTGCCGCCGCCCTGGGGCCCGATGATATTGGGACACCAGCGGTAGCGGGCGAAACTGTCGGTCAGGCGCGAGGCAAAGGCGAAAACGGCGCTGCCCCACAAATAATGTCCCACGTCCCCCCGCACGTCTTCTTCGTACCCGAACTCGGAAATCGGGTGGTTCTCCCGGTCGTAGGGAAGGCGCAGCAGGATGCGCGGCAGGGTCAGACCCACGCTCCGGGCGTCCTCGGACTCCCGGAACGATCGCCAGCGGCTGAAACGCGGGGCCTCGAAATGGGACTTGAGGTCCACCAGGTTCGGCAGGTTCAGATAGTCCTCCCCGGCGAAAAACTCCGGGCTGGCCGAGGCGATGACCGGCGAGTGGGCCATGGTGGCCGCGGCGGCCATGTTCTGCATCAGGCGGATGTCACGGGGCCCGGGTCCCAGGGCGTAGTTGGCGATGACCGCGGCAAAGGGCTTGCCCCCGAACTGGCCGTATTCGGTGGTATAGACTTGTTTGTACAGACCCGAGCGCGTGACTTCCAGGGACTCCTCGAAGTCCTCGAGCAGGTCGTCCTTGTCAATGCTGATGATTTCCAAACCGATGTTTTCCCGGAAATCGGTCTGGTCGACCAGATATTTCAGGCCCCGCCAGGCGCTTTCCAGGGCCTGGAAATCGGAGTGATGCAGAATTTCATCGAGCTGGCCCCCGACGCGATGGTCCAGTTCGGCGACCAGACCATCGATGGCCCGCCTTTCGTCCGCCCGGCCGTCGGGGTCCATGGCCAGCAGACCTTTTAGCAGGGCCTTCAGGCCTGGTTCGAGGGGTTCGGAAAAGAACCCCTCGGGCGCCGGACCGGATTCGGCCAGAATATCTTCCAGCAGGGACCCGGCCTCGGCTTCCGGGGCCGTCCCGTCCGGAATGATCGCTTGCGGCTCTAAGCTATCGGCCATGGCTCCCGTTCATCCACTCCCACGTCGCGTCTCAGGCGTCCAGCCCCAGTTCCTGCTTCAAGGCGTGCCGGGCCTCCGGGTCGTTCAAAACGGACCGGATTTTTTCCCGGAAGGCCGGGTTCCGGCCCAGGGATGCCTTGAGGGTCAGGAGGGCGGCCCGCAGGTCCAGAAGCCGGCCGATCTCCGGGACCCGGCGGGCCACGGTTTCGGGATTGAAATCGGAAAGGGCCTCGAACCGGAGCCGGACCGGCAGTTCGTCCCCTGCCCCGTCCGTCAGCCGGTTCCTGACCGTGAAGGACAGTTCGAGTCCCAGTTTACCCAGGACCTCGTTGAAGTTCCGTTTGTCCACGCTGACCTGACGGCGGTCCTCGAAAAGGGTGTCGTCCGGCCGGAGGGTGAAATCGCCCAGGATCAGAAGTTTGAGAGGAAGCTCGACGTCTTCCTCCCGTTCGCCCACGTGGGATTTGTATACGATATTGACGCGTTCCTTGGGGGCGACGGAGCATTCAGGCGGCATGGTCCGACCTTTCTTTCAGGTTCATTCTCCGAGTATGTCGAGTGCGGCCGCCGGGTCGAGGCGGTACAGACGGGTGAAGGCCTGATCGACGGCCTGGTCGATGCCGGCGGTTTCGGGCCGTTGCCGGTGAAGCTGCCGGGCGGCCTCGGCCAGCATCCGGTAGATTTCCAGACACAGGGACGGGTCCCAGGACTCGAGATCGTGCCGGTCGATGGCGCGTTCCATGGCCGAAAGCTGGGCGTAGGCAAGGTCCGGGCGCCGAACCTGCTGAAAAAAACGCGCCGTTTCCATTCGGCGGGCGAACCGGTCCCGTTCGCTTCCCGCCTGGGACTGGAGCCGGCCGAGCCGTTCGACGGCCTCGCGCATCTTTCCCTGTCCGGCCAGCCGGCCGGCTTCGGCCAGGGCCTGGCCCACGGCTTCCAGGGTCGGATCGTCGCCGGCCGCCTCTCCGGGTCCTGCCGGAAGAGTTCGGGGACGGGAGATGACTTCAGTTTCGAGCCAGGCCCGGGTCTGTTCACCGGCCGCGGGCTGATCGTCGGAAAACCGAAGGTCCGGCAGTTCCGGAACCCGTTGCAGAAAAGCGGCGGTCTCCTGGATCACGGCCCTTCGGCAGGCCTCGTACTCCGGCCCCAGGCCGGCCATGGCCCGGGCCACGTACCGCTGGAGGTCCAGCCAGAAAATCGACTCCCCGAAACGGCTCTCCGCGCCTTCCAGCAAGGCCGGCCACTCCTGCCTGGCCAGCAGGTCCTCGAATCGCCGGACCGTCTCTTTCGGGGGCGGCGGGACCCGGGTGCGGCCGTGTTCGTTGGGTGGCGGCGAGCCCACGGCCAGCCAGGCCCCGATACGCGCCAGACGGTAACCCACGGGGTTTTGGGGGTTGTCGGCCCGTTGGGCGGACGCCAGGCGTTTCAAAGCGGCCTGTACCTCGCGCAGGTTTTTGAGCCCGCCGTCTCCGGTCCGGGCCGGGGATGATGCAACCGGCGCGGCGGCCCGGACCGGCGTCGTGGTCGGGGAGGCCGGGCCTTCAGGTTCCTCGAATCGGGGCGGTCTTGCTTCTTCCCCGCCCTCGGGCGCGGGTGAGCCCTGACCGGCCGCCAGATCGCGCAGGGCCTGCTCCAGGTCCGTCAGCCCGGGGGCGTCGTCTCCCAGCTTTTCCTTGAGGCGGGCTTTCAGAACATCCAGGGCCTCGACGCACGAGGCCAACTCGTCGGGTCCGGCGGGCCGAATTCGAGTCGCGGCCCGGGCCGCCTTTTCCGAGAGCCAGTTCATGACGCTCAGTCGGGTCCGAAGCCGTTTGAGGGCCGGATATCCGTTCTCCCAGTACCGGTCCACGAGCCCGGCCAGCAGGGTCAGCCCCTCCGCCAGTCCGGAACAGCCCTGTTCGTGAAACAGGCCCAGGGCCAGGTACCCGGCCACCCGGAAGTCCTTGGTCTTTTCCGTCAGCAGCGAGGAGCCGATTTCCACCACCGCGGGCCAGTCCGCGGTCTGGTCCGAAACCGACTCCATCTTTCGGACTTCGGCCTCGATCCGTTCGAAATCCGGATCGTAACTGACGTCCGAACCGGCCGGCTGGGCTTCACTGATCGGCCGCAGCATCGACAATCGCCTCCCTGCCCGCTCTACCTGGCTTCCTCTTTGATGATGCTCTGCGCAACCTCGGTCGGCGTGTATTCCAGAAATTTCAAGACGGGTTCCTGCCCCCGAAGCTTCTTGAACTTGATGGTAATGGCCGTGATGCCTTCCTTGGCAATGTCTCCCCGTGTCTTGACCATGTCCTGGACCTGGTAGGTCGCGTTGCCGCCCGCGACGTCGGAAAGGAATTGGGCAAAGGCCTTGAACCCGCTGTACTCTTTTTCGACCGCCGCGTCACCGGCCTCGAATTCGATGACGACCTCCTTGCACTCGTTGGGCTTCCAGAGAAAGGTCTGTTCCATCGGGAAGTTGAAGTGCTCCATGAGCTGCACGTCCTTCCCGCAGCGCAGTTGGACGGCGGTCCGGTTCACGCCGGCCTTGGCGCCCGGATTGACATCGGTGGGCATGGACTCCATATAGACCGAAATCTCCCCTTCATCCGAGGCCGAGAGCTGCTGCTTGCTTCGCTTTCCGCCTTCCAGCATGTCCAGGAACGCGGTCGAGAACGGAACGCCCAGGTCCATGAACGTGGTGGGGGTGTACCCGCCCTCCTTGTTTTTGATCAGAAACGGCGCGGCCGGCCCGCGAACGAAGACAAAGGCCTTGGGGTCCTTGCCGTAGAGCAGGGCCTCCATCTTGCGCCAGCCCTCCAGATCGCTCACTTCGGACAGGACGTCCTTTTCCCAGTGGTCCTGGAGGATTTGGGCCGTAACGTCGAGTTGCAGCTTCCAGCCGAAGCGGAGGGGCTGTTCGAACATGAGCCAGAACGGCTTTTCTTCCGGGTCCTGCTTGCCTATCAGTTCCTGGAGGCGTTCGCGGTCCCAGTTCGCCTTGAGGACCGGGCTGACCGAGGCGCTGGTCGGCTTTTCCTCCTCGAAGGCGGCCTTGACGGCTTCGTAGCACTTCTCCTTGTCCCGCAGGGTCCGGGCCAGCAGGCCGAGCTTGTCGTCAAAGTCCACGAAAAGCTTGATGGCCTCGAGTTCGTCCTCTTTGATCTGGAACTCCTTGTCGTCCCCGCCCACGGCTCCCTTGGCGATCTCCTGGGCCCGCTCGAAAAATCCCGGTTTCTCGGCGTCGGCCTTGGATTTTTTCAGCCAGGCCATGTAGGCCGTCTGATAGGGCGGGCTTTGCAGCCGCCCGTAAGTCCGGATCAAGTCCGCCCACGGACGCGGCTTGTGTCCGCTCTCGAAAAGCGGTTGAAGCTGGTCCCGGGCCGTTTCCAGAACCCGGGCGTACGGTGACCCGCTGCCCAGGACCTTGGGCGCGAACTCCAGGCGGTTGACCGGTCGGGGCCATAACTTTTCCCCTACCTGAATGTGGGTCAGAAAACGCTCCCACTGATCCTGGCAGCGTTCCCAGTAGGTCCGCTCGAACTCCTCGCGCATCTTCCTGAACTGCTCGGGATCGGCGGCAAAGGTCTGAAGGCGTTTGAGGGCCGGCTCGATTTTTTCCCGCCAGCCCTTGGCTGTGAAGGCCGGTTCGACCTTGATGTCCCCGTTCTCGATCCCCCCCAGATCGTTGTCCCACCAGAAGGGACCATAGGTCACCGGCGGCACGTCTTCCATCCGGTTGACCCGGTCGATCATCCAGTTCAGCCCGACCTTGCGGTCGGAAAGAATCCTGGCCAGCAGGGCGGTCAGATTGCGCGTCTCCTGCTTGATTCTCGACTCGTCCGCCTGCCAGAGCAGATAACCGATATAGGCATGGCCCATGTTCAAGGCCATCCCCTCCCGGGCCTCGGGCAGGGCGTTGGAGAGCCAGAAAGCATAGTCCGGCTTCGGCTTGAAATCCCCCAGGTCCATGTCCGCCGGATCGTCCAGCCGATGCTTCAAAAGCAGAAGGCGGTCCAGGATCAATTGAATCTGCCGGTCCAGGGCGGGGCTCGGCGTCGAGGCCGGGGGCGGCGTTGCCGGAGTCTCGACGGGTTTGGTCCGGTCCTGCTTGCCCCGGAAATCGGCGACCTGGGGCTTTTCCGGCGCGGGCGCGGGCGCGGGCGCGGCCGGCTCGGTCCCCCGGGCCAGGGCCGCGTCGATATTGCGGGCGATGATCTCGTCGACCGGCTTGAGGAACTGGGACTCGAACTCGTTCACGTACCGGTTGCGCAGGGTCTTTTCGGCGTCCATGCTCTGATACAGACCCAGGCGGGGCATGAACGACTTGTGGTTGCGATCGTATATTCCGGTGACCGATTTGTTCATGTTTCCCAGGGCGTTGATCTTTTTCTCGATGTCCTGGGTCGGGGGGACGCCGGCCTTGAACTCGGGCGCGGCCGTGTTGATGATCGACCAGTTCAGGCCGAAGGAAAAGGTCAACTGGACGCAGAGCAGCAGGCACAAGGCGGCCCAGCCGACCAGTCCCACGGACCAGGCATGGCTCTGCCAGTCCCGGGCCTGACGGGTCGCTCCGCTCAGGGAGCGATCCCTTTGCAGGGTCTGGCCGAAAAAGTCCTTGAGAAAAAAACTGTCCGTCCTCGGCGTTTGGGGCTCCAGCACGTCCTCGGCCTGGTACCGGGCCAGGAAGGAGGACAAGGGGCGGCCCTGCTGCCGGGCGCTGGCCAGAAAAAGGCCCCGGAAAAACGGCGTATTCTCGTAAGGGTTCTCGGCGAACAGGGTCTTGAGCACGGCCTCCAGGGGCGCCTGGAGGCTTTCGAGTTCCTCGGGGAACAGGAAAACGCGGTCCGCCGTCCGTTCGTTCTTGACGTCCATGAGTATGGACAGGCGCAGGCGGCGCAGGCGTTCGATCAGGCCGTGGAAACCGGACTGGAAAAACTCCGGGGCGCCTGCCTTGCGGGCCGCTTCCTTGTTCATGAGCCCCAGGACCTGCTCGCGAACCTTGTCCGGGACCAGGCTGAAAAAGTCGGCAAAGCCATCCAGCAGGTCGGCCTTGGTAATCATGAGGTAAACGGGAAAGTCCATGCCGGAAGCGTTCATCAGGGCGTTGATCCGGCGGCGGATTTTCTTGCCGTCCTCGGCCAGGGTTTCCAGGTTCCGGTTCTTCAGGTCGTCGACCGGCACGGCGACGATGACGCCGTTGAGCGGTTCGTTTCTTCGGGTCGCGCACAGGAGCTGAATGAGGGCCTGCCACTCGTGCCGGGTCTGGTCGCCGTCCTCGGGGAAGCAGTACCGGCCGGTCGTGTCGAGGATGACGGCCGAGTCCAGAAACCACCAGTCCAGGTTTTGGGTCGGGGCGATCTCGTCCAGGGCCGGCAGGCCGGAAAAGGGGGTCGGCACCTGGCAGTTGCGGACCGCGGTGCTCTTGCCGCCGCCGCTTCGGCCCAGCAGGGCGTACCAGGGCAGAACGTAGATGGGGTCCCCCCGCTCCTTCAATTGGGAACCGGAAAGGGTCTGGACCCCGGACTTCCATTTGGCCTGGAGCTTCTCGATCTCGCCGGGCGCCTGGGAGGCCAGTTCCTCCATGTTGAACACGCCGGACTGATCGCCGGCCAGTTTGACCTCGCGTTGCGTCTTGCGCATCCGGAACAGGTGCAGCAGGTATGCGCCGGAGCCGAGGGCGATCAGCAGAAAGAAGACCAGCAGAAAGACCCCGAGGGTCCATCCGAAAACGAGCTTCAGGATCAGGGACAGCAAAAAAGCGCCCGCGGCGGCCGCTCCGCCGACCAGGGGCCTGTTTTTCAATGACATAGACACCACCGTCTCGACTCCTTCGTTCCTCCGCGGTCCAGGTTGAAAGCGGCCGACGGCGCCGCTTCCCCGCGGTTCAGGCCGTCAGGCTGTTCAGGGCGCCGCCCAGCACGAACCGGTAAATGATGAACAGCAGAATGAAAAGCGCCGGCGGAATCAGCGCATAGAGCAGCAGCTTCGTCCGGTTGAGGGCCGGCTTGGGTTTCGGCGCGGGCGTTCCGGACGCTTCTTCCACGTACGCCTCGGGGGTGAGGCGTTCGAGGCCCAAATCCCGAACCTCGACCGGCGGACCCGGCAGCATGGCGTAGTTCTGCTGCATGATTTCCTTGAGCTTGGGCATATCGTCGTCCCAGCAGTAACGCCCTTTGAAACCGAGCCCCAGACACAAGTGATAGACCTCCCGGACCGCTTTCTGTTCGGGCTGAAGATGGGAAATCCGTTCGAAAAACTCCTCCCCGGCGTTGGTCGTCCGGTAGTATTCGGTCTGCAGCAGGTCCTTCTGCCAGTCCTGGCGATGCTCCCAGCCGGAGTTCATGATCATTTCGTCGATCCAGGCGCAGATGGCGAAACGGCCCTGCTTGTAGTTTTCGGCGTTCATGCTTTCCCGGGTCACGCGTTCCTGCTGGGCCTCGAGCAGGGACCGGATACGGGACCGGACCTCGTCATGGGGGGGCTGCTTTTTCTCGCAGGTCCTGGCCCAGACGAGCATGTAGGCCACCAGGTCCCTGTGCAATCCGACAAAATCTTCCTTCATTTCAATTCCTCACGGCCAATCAGGGTATGGCGGAGCCCGGGTCGCGCCCCGGGCTGTGATCAATCCCTTTCCAACGGCTCAGGTTTCTTCCGAAAGCACGGCAAATTCGATACTGATGTCTTCGATCTTCTTGTTTTCAAAAGATATGGATATGTTGTGATCTTTTTCGATACGGGACCAGACATGGGAGGCGTGGTCCAACAGAAAATAATGAGCCTGGGCCCTGTGAGGAAGCCGGGGCGGCGGAGCGGGCAGGTATTCGGCCGGCACGCCGTACAGGGCCCGGGTAATCAAGGTCGGGATGCCCTCCCGGCTGCATATCTTGGCCGTGTCCTTCATCATGGCCAGCAACTGGTTGAGCGGGAGGGTGGTGGTGATGATCAGGTGGTATCGATTGTTTCCGGTCAGGACCCGTTCATCCAGGTCCGCGGAGTAGAACTCCCCGTCCCAGGCCAGTTTGACGGAGTACCCGCCCTGGGCGACCAGCCCTTCCAGCAGGGCCTCGATCAAGTCGGCCGCCGGCTGGAAACAGTTCCACAGGTCCTCGTGGTCGTAGTCCTTCAGACCGGAATCGTCCCGACCCGTCCGGGCGCCCAAAAAACTGACATCGCTGGAAAAGGAGGAAAGTTCGCCGACGATGGCCCGCAACAGCCGGTAGGCATCGAGGGGATGAACCCCGGTCCCCGGGGCCGTCATCTGGTGCAGCAGGGGAATGTACCGGTTGAGGGAAAGGGAATAAAGCAGGTAGAGCGTATCCCGGGGGCCGATTTCGCGGGTCATCATGCCCCGGTCCCGCTTGAACTCCTGGAGTTCCCGACCTTTGGCCGTCATGCGGTCCCGTACTTTCTTGAGCAGGCCGAAGAGGACCGGATCGCCGGACATGACTGCCGCCGGCGGGATGTAGGCCCGCGACAGGGAAAAGCCCTGGTCGGTACGCTGGACCTCGGCGATTTTGATCAAGTGGTAGTCCGAGGCGATGTCCTTTTCGCCGCCGAAAAACAGCCGGACGTCGTAATGAAGGAACTCGATCGGACCGGAACTGTCCGCGGCGAACAGATCGTATGTGGGAGAGCCTTCCGCCTTGACCACGTAACGGCGGTGTCTGGCCGCCCCCTCTTCGTCGTAGGGCCCGACGGCGTTGTTTTCACCCGGCTTCAGTTCCATGACGCCCAGATAGACGGAGAGCGGTTTTCCGGCCGGAGGCAGAGCCTGCTCGAAGGAGCGCCGCTCGACGTCCGCGTTGCCCGGATAGCGCAGCATGAGGCCGTTGCCGAGCAGCAGGGTGCATCGATTCACTTCGAAGACCATGTTGTGCAGGGCGTCCGGGTTGACGCCCAGGTCCACGACCCCCCAGTAGAAGGGATTGACCCGGGTCAGGAGATGGTGGACCAGGGTCTCGTGGTACCGGTCCTGCTGCTGGAAATGCTGAGGCCGGAGCAACATGCCTTCGTGCCAGTAAATAGGCCGTGTGAAATCCATGGAGCCTCCAAATGAATTGAACCCGGATTTTGGATTCTCGCTCATCGGCCCGACCGATATCCTCCGACACGCCCCCGGGCCCTGGTTCCTTCGGGCGGGGTCGGGCGTCACGGCGCCCGGTCCGGGTCCATCCGGGAAAAAACAGCCGAATCAGGATCGGATTACTGGAGTTTTCTTTTCTGGCCCGTCTGTTTCACGTCCATGCCGTACCGGCCGAGAACAAGCTCGGCGGCGGTATGGTCCATGGTGACGAGGACCGTGTTCTTGCCCTTGGAATAGTTGTAATAGCCGGCCACCACGCCGATGTAGTCGGCCCCGGCCATGCGGTGGATGGTCTTGCTCATCTTTCGGCCGGGCTGCATGGTGACGCGTTCGTATGACAGCACCGTCCCGTCCCAGGCCGAGCAGGACAGCATTTCGCCGATTCCTTTCGAGCTCTGGGCCTTGGTGGAAAAGGGCCCCGGGCCGCTCAACTGGTAGATGCACATGACCAGGGGGTGCGGTTTGTTGCTTTCCCAGTTCAGCTTGCTGCTGGCAACGATCGTCAGGCTCATCTCCTCGATGGGGCCGGTATCGTCTTCGCCCTGTCCGGACGCGGCGTCGCCCACGCCGGCCTGCTGGCCCGCGCAGCCGCCTAACATCAGCATTACGGCCAGGGCCGCAATCAGGCTCAATATGGGAAGGGTCTTTTTATAACGCATGGAAACCTCTCAAACTCCTGGTTGGTTCAGGCGAACGGCCTGATGGGGCGATCCGGCTTCCGCCCGGCGCCCCCTCCGGCCCGCCGTGCGCCGTCATCTTCCCATGACGCCCGTCATATCCGGGGCAAGGGTCCTTCGGCGACGGGGAGGCCGGTTGGCATTCCGGGGAAGTCATTTCCGTCCGGAGCCCGTATCTCTCGAACTTTATAGAGAAATCATTCTATTTAAAAGGCCGGGGGTTGTCAAGACATGCCCGTTTATATTTGCCTTTTGGGGCCGTCGGGCGGCTATGGTTCTAAAATATATTCATAATTTCGGGTCGGCCGCCACCCGGCCCGCCCCGGAATACCCCGAACCGGTCCGCTCCGGCCAGGCGGATTCAGCCGGGCGGCGGCATGGCGTTCCGCCCGCTTGTCCTGTATATTTATCCCGGATACCGCAGTCTTCCACCGCGGCGACGAACATGCGGGGCGTGCGCGACGGATTTCCAAGGAGAACATATGCCCGAAACGATCAAGATGGATGAATGCAGGCTGGAGTTCGAAGAAACCGAGCAGATACATACCAAGATACCCGAGGTCGTCGACAGCCTGGTCCGGTCCTGCGGGACCGAATCATGTTACGACCACGTCAGTCCGGCGCCGCTGCCGTCCCGGGAAGCGGTGGTCGAGGTCATCGTCACCGCCCGGCGCATCCTCTTCCCGGGATACTTCACCGGGTCCCGGATCGATCCGGTCAACATCGGGTACTATCTGGGTCAGGAGACGACCGCGCTCTTCCACAAGGTTTCGACCCAGATCGCCCTGGCCGTCCGCCACGACTGCTTCCGGTTCGAACAACCCTGCTCCCACTGCGCCGAACAGGGCCGGGACAAGGC
>JAHJTB010000073.1 GCA_018830135.1 Pseudomonadota bacterium
CCCAGAAGATCGAATCCATCGGGACCCTGGCCGGCGGTATCGCCCACGACTTCAACAACATGCTTCAGGCCATCGCCGGGTACACCGAACTGCTCCTTGTGGACAAGGATGAAGGCCACCCGGACCTCAAACGTCTCAAGACCATCGAAAGAGCCACGCAAAAAGCCAGAGTCCTGACCCGGCAGCTTCTGACTTTCAGCCGCAAGATGCAGAGCGATCTGAGACCCACCGACCTGAACGCGGAAATCGAACAGGTGGCGGTATTGCTCGAGCGGACGATCCCCCGGATGATCCGGATCGAACTCAAGCTGGCCGGGGACCTGCGCAACATCAACGCCGACCGCATACAACTCGAACAGGTCATCATGAACCTGGGAATCAATGCCAGCCAGGCCATGCCCGACGGGGGCCTCCTGGCGATCGAGACGCAAAATGTCTACCTGGACGAGACGTACAGCCTGGCCCACTTCGAAGTCTCGCCGGGCGACTACGTGCTGCTCACGGTCACCGACACGGGCCAGGGCATGGACGAGGAGACCGTGCTGCGCATCTTCGAGCCGTTTTTCACGACCAAGGACCTGGGCCAGGGGACCGGGCTGGGACTGGCCGTAGCCTACGGCATCGTCAAGAACCACGCCGGACACATCCACTGCTACAGCGAACCCGGACGGGGCACATCCTTTCGAATCTACCTGCCCGCACTGGAAGTGGGAGTCAAATTGATCATGGACAGTCGTACGCTTGCCGCCAGATTGCCCCTGGGCGACGAAACCATCCTTTTCGTGGACGACGATCCTCTGATCGTATCGGTGGGGCAGGGTCTGCTGGAACGTCAGGGGTACCGGGTCATCAAGGCCATGAACGGCGAGGAGGCCATCGAGGTTTACCAGGAGCTGGGCCGGACCATCGACCTGGTCGTTCTGGATTTGAGCATGCCGGGCATGGGCGGGGTCCGGTGTTTGAAGGAACTGCTCGAAATCAATCCCGGGGTCAAGGTGCTCATCGCCAGCGGCTACTCCAGCGAGGCCTCGATGCAGGAAACCCTGGACGCCGGGGCCCGGGGCTACATCGGCAAGCCCTTCGGCCTGGCCGAACTGGCCAACTCCGTCAGGGAAATCATCGACTCGGATTAAGCCCGAATCCGGCAGTCGGGTCCGGCGCCGCGGCAGGAGACAAGTGCAAAATCCGGGTCAACTCTCGGTCCACGGCATCATATGCCCGGTTCGCGCCCCTATTGACCAGCCGGAAAAAAAGGACTAAAATTAATAAAATAATTGGAATAACGACAGTGGCCGCCCTGAACCGGGGAGTGATCGGGCATGAAAAACAAGGTTGCCAGTCTATTGCTTGCCGTTTTTTTTCTGATGTTTTTCCTTCCGAATCAAACTACCCAAGCAGCGGAAAAACGGACCGCTCTGGTCATGGGCAATGGGAGTTATCGGGACAGCCCGCTGAAGAACCCCGTCAATGACGCCCGGGACATGGCCGCCGCCCTGAAGGCCCTGGGCTTCACCGTGGACCTCGAGGTCGATGCCGGTCAGAAGACCATGGAACTGGCCATCGACGCCTTTGGCAAGAAACTCAGAGGCGGCGGTGTCGGGCTTTTCTATTTCGCCGGCCACGGCATGCAGGTGGAGGGACGCAACTACCTGCTGCCGATCGGCTCGACCATCCTGGCGGAATCCGACGTCAAATACGAGGCCGTGGACGGGGGCCGGGTTCTGGACCGCATGAACGACGCGGAGAACGGGCTGAACATCGTCATTCTGGATGCCTGCCGGGACAATCCCTTCGCCCGGAGCTTCCGCTCGGCCAGTCGCGGGCTGGCCCGGATGGACGCGCCGACCGGGTCCCTGATCGTCTTCGCCACGGCCCCCGGTTCCACGGCGGCGGACGGCGAGGGAAGAAACGGGATATTCACCAAAAATCTGTTGGGAAACATGAAGGCCGAGAACATCCCGATCGAAAAGGTGCTCAAGCTGACCCGGGTCGGCGTGATGAACGAAACCAGGTCCCGCCAGGTCCCCTGGGAATCCTCCTCACTGACCGGGGATTTTTTCTTTGCCCGGACCGCCGGCACGACCCTGACCGACTCCAGTGCGGCCACCCAAA
>JAHJTB010000074.1 GCA_018830135.1 Pseudomonadota bacterium
CTGCTCCACCGCGTCAATGATAAGCACCACCAGGAGTGCGGCGGCCAGGAGCAGTGGCAGGACCGTCATCAACGAAAATTTCAACCAGAGGCTGCGGTCCTTGAAAAGCAACTTGTACAAAGACGTCATGACGACCCCATCAGGGTGAAAGGCGGAGGTTGTCCAGCCGGAAAATTCCGGTGGGCGAAGGATTGAATCCGGAGATACGCTTGTTCAGGGCATAAATTTCATCGGAAGCATAGCCGAAGACCATGGGGGCGTCCTCGTAAACGATCTCCTGGATGCGGCGGTAGTAGTCGGCCCGCAGGGACGAGTCCGTGGTATCCTCGGCCAGGGCCACCAGCCGGTCGACTTGGCCGTTGGAATAGCCCGAAAAATTTCCCCGCCCATGAGTCGCGAGCTTCGGCGGGATGATCCCTTCCGGGTCCTGGGTCGAGTTGCCCCATGACCCGATATACAGGTCCCAGGGGGCTCCGGGCCCCAGGGTGTCCGGTCGGTACAGATCGGTGGCCTGAAGGGAGGCCTTGAGACCGGCCTTGGTGTAAAACAGGACCAGGGCGTTGCCCAGTTCCAAATAAGAGACATGCCCTTGTATTATCAAGGGCCGCTTCGGCGGATAGCCGCTCGATTCGATCAGTTTGCGGGCCGAGGCCGGGTCGAAGGGATAAGGTTTCAGGAAATCGTTATACCCGAAGGAGTTGGACTGGAGTATCGTGCTTAGGATCTGCCCCCGGCCCAGCAAGACGTTGTCCACCACGGCCGGCATGTCCACGGCCAGGTTCAAGGCCCGACGGAGCCGGGCGTCGCCAAAGGGAGGTTTGGCGCAATTGATTTCGGCAAAATGGCTCCGCGTGGCCCGGGTGCTGACGACTTGAATCCCCGGAGTCGTTTCCAGTATCCCGACCGCACTGGGGGGAACATTGAAGATCAATTGAGCCCGGCCGCTCTTGAGTTTGGCGATCCGGTCGATGGGAAGCGGTACGACCTCGAATACCAGCCGCTCGATCAGGCCCTGACATTCCGCTTCCGTCAGTCTCTTGAAACCGCGATGGTCTTGGAAACGGGAAAGCATGATGCGGTCGCCCGAAGGAAAGGATTCCAGACGGAACGGTCCGGTCCCGACCGGTTCACGGTTGAAGGCTTCCCCACCCACGGCCTCCATGTATTTCCGGGGCACTATTTCCTGGAGGGAAAGCATTTTGGGCAGAATGGCCCAGGGGTGGCGGGTGTGGAACCTGATCGTGTATGGATCGACGATCTCGACGGACCCGATCGAAGAGAACAGATCCCGCCGGGGCGACGTCAGCCCGCCCATTCCCCGTGCGCCTAGCACCCGGTCGAAGGTGAACTTGACGTCCTTGGCGGTAAATTCATCCCCGTTATGAAAAACAACCCCTTTTTTCAGACTGAATTCCCAGGTGACCGGATCGATGAGCTCCCAGCTCGAGGCCAGTTCGGGCACGACATCGAGCTTGTCGTCCCGGGCGGTCAGGCTCTCGAAAATGTTCCGCAGCACCAACTGGGTCACGCGGCTGCGGTGGCCGGTCGGGTCGAAGGAATCGATATCGGTTTCGATGCAGACCGTAAGGGATGGCTGGCCGGCGGGATGGGCCATCCGGGGAACGGTCAGGACCCAGAGAAGGCAAAGCCCAATCATCAAGCCTGGTTTGCCGATCTCTGTCCACAAGTTCTTCATCCGGCGCCTCGTTCGGATCAAGCAAATTCCTCCGCCGACCCATAAGAATCCACTGGCTTCAGTTCACCGGAATTATACCATAGAAAGCCGCAAGTCCCTTGTCTTTGGCCCTCGGGTATACGAGCTTCTGCGTTTTGCACTGGCTTTGAGCCGAGTGGACGAGTTCGAGGGAAGACAATAAACGGATATCTCGCCCAGCCCCATTAAATCAGGCGAAAATCCCGGTTTGAAGCATGGTAGCCCTCCAAATCCGTGTCTGTCAAATATATTTGCCCGCGGCCGAATTCGTTTCGTTCCGACGGCCAACGAAGGCCCTCGCATCCCCGATGATCGCTTGAAAATACGGAGTTTCGCAATTGAATCAACATACCCGTTTTTCGATCTCCTGACCGGGCCTGTCGGTAAATACGGACTGAACAATCCGGCGATATCACCTTCAAGGCTTGGCGGCGTCTTTCTCGCTTTTCAATTTAAATATGGATATATCAAAAGGTGAATTATTCCCGTTCCACGCCGATCAATTTCAATTTCCCGTCCTTGAATTCAAACGTCCGGGTCTCGAGGCCGTCCGGATTACGTGTGTTGGAGTAAATCCGTTTCTTTTCGTGATCAAAAACCGGGGCGGACAACAAGGCCATATCCGGGCGCGGTTCGAATCGCCCCTTCTGCGGATTGAAAAGCCAAAAGAGGTAGCTCGTGTTCATCATGACCGGAACGAATTCAATAATCCGAAGGTCGCCATAGCCGTCGAAGTTCATGTCCTCGATCACGACCCCGACTTCATGCTCTTCGAAAAACCCCTGGTAATCCCGTAAGGGGGTCGCCGTATCCAGGCCCTTGATCACTTGAAAGGGTTCAGCTCCGACACCTTTGAAGATTTCCATGCGGGTCACATTGGCCGGCTCGCCCTCTTCCATGCGCTTTCCGTAAATTTTGAAACGGTATGGGGCCTCCGCCTGGACGACTTGCCCCCGGAATTCATCCAGAAGATCATGTTCCTTGGCTGTCTCCGCATCGTATTGGGTGAGGATGACCGGCGACAGTTTGAACGGAAGCCTTTTGTTTCCCTCCGGCGTCGACCATTGACCGGAAAAGCCGCCCGACCCCAGCCGCCCTGAAAATCGACCGGTATGCTTTCCATCCGGATCGAACTCGTTTAAATCGGCCCGCCCTTCCGGATCGATCCGGCCGACCAACTTGATGGGACGGCCGATCTTTTTGTACATATACTCCCCTTCCAGGCGGTCACCCCGCCGGGTCAGGGCCATTTCGATTTGAATATTTCGACTGATAACGCCATCGAACCGCATGGCGGGTTCTTCGGCCGCGTAAACCGGGAGGGCCGTCAGGTACAACAATATCCAGACCAGCGTCGCGCCGAAAAATCGAACCATATTCATGCCGTCCCCCGGGAGAGATGATGGAATCCATCTATATCAGGCGGTTGTGCATAGGGCAAGATCGAACCGACTTTTTTTGATCGGCGGGATCGACGACCCTTGGGCCGGCCAGGGCTATAAAGCTGGATGTTCGCCGGAACAGGCCGGGCCGGCCTGCGGTAGGCGGGAATGAGCCGCCGCGCCCACGGGCGTGTCGAAATTTATGAACTCCTGAACGGCCGTCTTCTGAATAACCGGCTGATGAAAACCCTTATGGAGGTTTCCCCCCCTGCTTTCATCGTCGTGAATGACACCCCGGACGCTGGAAAAGCTGGAACATCCGATTGGGTCGGCGGACCTTAAGGCCGCCTTAGGCCAACCATCGTTTTCGGCGACTGTAATGCTTGACCATGTGATAGTCCCGGCTCCCGGCGGCCCCGCCCAGGTAGAACTCCTTGATGTCCGGGTTCTGTATGAGGACGTCCGACGGGCCCTCCATGACGGTCCGGCCGTTTTCGATCAGGTAGCCGTGCGTGACGATGTCCAGAGCGGCCTTGGCGTTTTGTTCCACCAAAAGAATGCTGACGCCTTCCTCCTTGTTGATCAGGCGGACAATTCCAAAGATTTCCTTGACCAGGAGGGGCGCCAGTCCCAGGCTGGGCTCGTCGAGCATCAACATCTTCGGTTCGCCCATCAGGGCCCGGGCGATGGCCAGCATCTGCTGTTCCCCGCCGGAAAGATACCCGGCCATGGTCTTGCGCCGCCTTTGGAGGGCCGGGAAATACTCGTGAACCCGGGTCAGGAGCTTCTGAGTCCGCTGCCGGTTGGCGTGAACCATGGACGCGGCCACCAGATTCTCCATGGGCGTCAGGTGTTCAAATACCCGCCTGCCTTCCAGGACATGGGCGATCCCCATTTTGACCCGGGCCGGCGGGGCCAGCCCCACGATATCATGATCGAGGAACTTGATGAAGCCCCGGGTGATTTCCCCCCGTTCGGGTTTCAAGAGCCCGCTGACCGATTTGAGCGTGGTGCTCTTTCCCGCCCCGTTGGCCCCCAGCAGGGCGACCATGCCGTTTTCCGGAATCCGGACGGAAATACCCTTGATGGCCAGAAATATCTTGTCGTAAATCACTTCCACATTGCTTAAGGTCAATACATCCATGGTTTTGGCCCCACATTCCTTTTCAGGGAGTCCCGGCGGACCGGTCGGCTCGGATCGGCGCCGTGAAGGGCTTTCCGCGGGCCGATCGGCCCGCGGAAAGCCCTTCCGGATTAGGGATTGATTACTTCTTTTCAGCCTTGAACTTGGCCGCTTCTTCCTTGATGAAATCCCAGACCAGGGGATGGAACTGGGTCTCGTACCAACCGGTGAGCGGCACCCATTTGGCGCCGTCCCACTTCGCGATCCGAAGGCCCTTGGCGCCCTCGTGGCTTTCCTTGGTGAAGGTGATCGGCGGGGCCAGCCCCATGGGGTCCCAGTTGGTAAAGGTTTCCATGGCGTCCTTCAGCTTGTCGCCGGTCAACGGTTCGCCATACTTTTCCAGGGCCACCTTGACGGCCTGCGCAAAAACGACTCCGCTCAAGACGCCCTGGTTGTAATAGATGTTGCCGACCTTTTCGTCCTTGCCCTTGCCCAGGCCCTTCTTCTGGACCTCATTGTAGATCTTCTCGACAATGGGCACGTCACGGCCGGTAACGACCACCTGGGCCGACATCAGGCCTTTCAGCTTGTCATTGCCCACGCGGGCCACTTCATGCTCGGCCATCCAGCCGTCCGTCAGGATGTTCGAGAGCGGATATCCGATACGGAGGGCCTGGGTCAGAGAGACGTGACGGATGCCCCACAGGATGACCCAGTCCGGCTTGGACCGGCGAATCTGGGTCCAGGCCGCGGTCTGTTCGGTTCCCGGCGGCGGATAGGGGAACTCCATGAGTTCAAAGCCCAGTTTGGCGGCCAGTTTCTTGAAAATCGGCAGCGGCTCGCGGCCCCAGGATGTGTCGATGAAGTTGTAGCCGATCTTTTTGCCCTTCAGACTGCCGCCCTCCTGCTTCATGATGAACTCGATCTGGGCGGCCGCCTGGGTCCAGTAGCTCGGCGTGGGGATGAAGACATACGGGAAGACCGTCCCGTCCGAGGCGTCGGAGCGACCGTGCTGCGGGGTCAGCAGAATGACCTTGTCCTTCAGAACCCTCGGGATGAGGGCGGCCACGCACGGGGTGTTGAAAAAGTTGAAGAACAGGGCGCCTTTCGCCTTGTACTGCTCGTACAATTCGATGCCGCGCTGGGGCTCGTTGGCGTGATCGGCGGTCAGCATTTCCAGCTTGTACCCGTTGATCCCGCCCTGCTGGTTGACCAGGGTCAGGTAGTCGGCCGCGCCGTTGTACCAGTCGAACGAAGCGATGTGATAGATTTTGGTGTAGTCCATCGGATAGGCGTAATAAACGACCTTGTCCGCGGCCAGGGCCGGCTGAAGGCCCAGAACGGCCATGACAGCGGCGAGCATAAATGCCAATGCGTATTTCTTCACGCTATTTCCTCCTGTGATGCTTGAGACAGAATATGATTCCGGACACGATTTCCTTCCCCTTAACTTGCCCGTACCACCTCCTTTCAAACGATATGGATCACACACTAGCGTTTGGTGTACCCAAACGGCCAGACCAGCAGATAGTTACGGAGATTGTCGTAGACCTTGGCCAGCCCCAATGGTTCGAACATGAGAAAGCCCATGATCAGGGCGCCATACAAGACCAGCGGCAGGTAGTTGAGCAGCAGGACCGAAATCGACAGGCCCATGGCCGCGGCGACCCAGTTGACCAGGTTGTTGAGCAGCCCCGGGGCCATGAGAATCAGGCCGGCGCCCAGGACGCTGCCCAGGACGCTGCCCAGTCCGCCGATAATGACCATGGCCAGGACCTGGATGGACATGTCGATGGTGAACATGGTCGAGGTGATGGCCCGGTAGTAGACAAAGGCCAGCAGGGCCCCGGTCACGCCGCCCAGAAAGGAACTGGTCCAGAAGGCCAGGCCCTTGTGGTAAAATGAGGAAATACCCAGCATTTCCGCGGCATAGTCTTTTTCCCGCACCGCCACCAGCGCCCGGCCGGTGTCGGTCCGGCCCAGATTGATCATCAGGATGACCAGCAGAATGGTCCAGGCCAGGGCGATGTAGTACAGCCCCCAGTCCGACTTGACCACCATACCCAGAATCCGGGGATAAGGCGCCTGGAGGGTCGCGGCCGTGCCGCCGCTGATGGCCGAGACATGGACCAGGACCCAGTCGATCAGGAACTGGAGAGCCAGCGTGCTGATGGCCAGATAGAGGCCCTTGACCCGCAAGGCGGCCGCGCCGAAGATCAGACCGATCACGGCGCTGGCCAGGCCGGCGCCGAGCAGGCAGAGTTCAAAAGGCAGGCCCAGGCGCATGAGATGAATCGAGGAATAGGCGCCGATGGCCATGACCGCGGCAAAACCCATGTGAATCTGGCCGGTCCAGCCCACCAGCAGATTCAGACTGAGAGCCGCCGCGCTCCAGATGACCCAAGGCATGAGATACCCGAAGACATAGGCCCTGGGCAGCCAGAAAGGAATGCTGAGGGCCAAGGCCAGGACGGCGATGATCTGGAGGCGGTCAAAGCGGATGGGCCAAATCTGCAGATCCGCTTTGTACGTCGTATGCTGAATTCCTGCGCGTCGATAGAACATCGCTGGTTACACCCTTTCGATTATTTCCCGTCCAAACAACCCGTAGGGCCGGATGATGATGGTTAGAAAGATGATGATCGCGGCCACCAGGTCCCGGGTGCCGCCCCCAACGATCGGGTCCACATAAGCGGAAATCACGTTCTCCAGCGTGCCGACCAGGATGCCGGCCAGAATCACGCCGCCCACGCTGTCCAGTCCTCCCAGAATGGCCACGGCCAGGGCCTTGAGCAGCGTCAGACTGATCGACCAGTCCACGCCCTGGATCGACCCCCACAAGGTCCCGGCCACGACGGCCACCGCGCCGGAAATGCCCCAACTGAAGCCCACGGCCCGTTCCACGGAAATGCCCACGGCCCAGGACGCGGTGTAGTCGTCCGAAACCGCCCGCTGAACGATGCCGTACCGGGTCTGGAAGAAATACAGGAAGAACAGGACCAGAAACAAGGCGATCGACCCGCCCACCAGATAGACCCGGTTGATTAATATATCGCCCAGAACGATGGGCGCGTCGCTGATGCCCGTTTCCAGGGCATACGGCCCCACGCCGCACAAAATGGGCACCAGGCCGCGCAAGAGGACGTCCAGGCCGATGGTGATCATGATGATCATGATCAGCGGCTGGCCGATCATGCGTCGCAGGGCCACCCGCTCGATGCCCATGCCCACGCCGAAGACCATCGCCATGCTCAGAAACATGGCCACCCAGATGGGCAGGTGAAGGGTATCCACCACCCACCATGTGGCAAAGGCCCCGGTCATGACCAGGGCGCCCTGGGCAAAGTTGACCACGGCCGACGATTTATAGATCAGGACCGCGCCCAAGGCGACCAAGGCATACATCAGACCGGACAGGGCGCCGTTGATGCCGAGTTCCGCGATAAAGTAAAATTCGCCTGCCAAATCCATTTACTTAACCTCCCGAATGGCCAGCTCGCGCCGTATGACCCCAGTCTCCCCGGTTTCATAAGTGATCCGGGCTTCCATGTCGATGGAATCCTGACCGGTGTACAGGGCCTGAATAATATTGGCGTATCGTTCTTCCACCACGCGCCGGCGCAGCTTGCGCGTTCGGGTCAGTTCCCCGTCATCCGGGTCGAACTCTTTGTGCAGGTTGATGTAGCGACGCATATGCAGCGCCTCGGGCATCAACCGGTTGACGTGGGCGATGGCTCCGTTGATCAGTTCGTACACCTCCGGCTTCTGACAGAGATCCGCGTACGATGTGTAGGAAACCCCGTTGACTTCGGCCCAATGCCCCACGGCTTCCATTTCGATACAGACGATGGCGGCCAGATAGGAACGCCCGGACCCGACCACGGCCGCATCCTTGACATAGGGGCTGAACTTGAGGCGGTTTTCGATGTAGTTGGGAACGTACCGGTCCCCGCCCTCGGTGTACATGACCTCGGAAATCCGGCCCAAAACGACCAGGTGACCGTGATCATCGAAAAACCCGGTGTCGCCGGTGTAGAACCAGCCATCCTTGAGGGCTTCGGCCGTGGCTTCGGGGTTCTGGTGATATCCGTCGAATACGGACTCGCTCTTGATGAGTATCTCGCCGTCGTCGCTGAAACGGATGTTGATCCCCGGCAGCGGGCGGCCGACCGTCTGCAGCAGGACCTCATCGTCGGGCTGGATCGTGGCGAAGGCGGAGGCCTCGGTCAGGCCGTA
>JAHJTB010000075.1 GCA_018830135.1 Pseudomonadota bacterium
CCCTGATCGAGGGGCGTCGTCGTCAGGTCCGGCGGATGTGCTCGGCCGTCGGCCATCCGGTCATGAAACTCAAACGGATCGCCTATGGCCCCCTATCCCTGGGGCGCCTGGCCTCGGGCGGCATCCGGTCCCTCGGACCGGGGGAGGTTCGGGCCCTGGAAAAATCGGCCGGCCTTGAAGACGGAAAACCGATTGAAGAATGAGGATTCGGGGCGCGGGAAACGGTCTGTCGTCCGGAACGGGACCGAGGGCGGGGCTACCCCGGATTTCTACCCAGCTTCCTGCCGAGGCCGGGAAATCCTGGCTGCAACGCTCGTTTCGAAGATATTGGTCCTCGACATATCGCCCTGATATGCCCGGGGCCAAAATCTCCTCCAACTTCGCGTTTCGCTAATGATTTCTCGATCTCGCTACGGAATCCGGTGAGAAATCCGGGCGAATAAAGAGCGGCCCCGAAGGGCCGCTCTTGAAAGAATCGGACCCGGTCCCGGATCAGGACTCGGCGCCGGCCTGAATTTTGGGCCTGGGCGACGGCTTGCAGACCCGGCCTTTTTTGATGCACTGCGTGCAGGCCTTGATGCGCCGGATGCGGCCGTTTTCCTCGTGGCGGACCACCTGAAGGTTCGGGCTCCAGCGGCGTTTGGTCTTGTTATGGGCGTGGGAGACGTTGAACCCCACCTGATGTCGTTTCCCGCATATATCACATTTATAGGCCATGACGGACCCTCCATTTGGATTCAGCACCGAAACAGAACTTATGTCAGAAGTCGAGGGAAAATGCAAGCTTTTTTCATACTCGATCGTAAGTATTCAGTGAATCGGGTCATGGAGCTTTCCAGCCGCCCGCGCGGCCTTCGGCCTAGGGCCGCGAAAGGGCGGTCTTGAAAAGTCGCCATGCACGGAAAAAATACCTTCGATCCTATCCGGTCCGCGGTTGTCGGTCGGAACCGAAAATGGCCTGTCTCAAAAATCGTTGGCCCTCACTCGGAGGCCCGGGTCCGGACCTCCACCACCTCGAGTCCCGCTTCAAGCAACAGGGCCGCGGTTACGCCCAGCACTCGCGCGGCGTCCAGGCCGCAGGAAGGCGAGCGGTCTTTGAGCAGCACGGTCCGGACGTTCAGCCGTCCGGCCAGGTCCAGAACGATCTCCGCTCCGCGGATGAAACAGGCGGTCACGTCCCGCCCCTCCGAGTTCACCGCCCGCGCCCGTCCGACCAGAACCGCTCGGCCGTCACCGCCCTCCAGCCGGACCGGCGGCCTTGGCGTGGGCAGGCCGCCCAACTGCTCAGGGCATACGGCCAGCCAGGTCAGCCCCTCGATCTGCTCCATGGCCTCCAGGCTCGGCGCTCGGCGGCCGTCATAGCGGCAGCGGCGTCCGACCAGGCAGGCGCTGACCAGAAGCGGCGCCCCGTCTCCCGCCTTCATCTCGTCATGCCTCCCGTGATCCGTGTCCCATAAAACAAAAAGCGCACCATCGTGCGCCCGAGCCTTGCCACGCGCGTCCCATCAGGTTTGCGGCACCACCGGATTGGTCAGAAAGGCCTCGTCCCGGGAACGGTCCAGAGGCATGACCCGGACGCGCCGGCCCTCGATCTTCAGGCGGCCCTCGGCGAATAGCTGAATGGCCGCGGGGTAGGTGCGATGCTCTTGTTTCAAAATTCGGGCGGCCAGGGTCTCGGCCGTGTCGTCGTCCAGGACCGGGACGACGGCCTGAATGATGATCGGACCGGTGTCCGTGCCCTCGTCGACGAAATGAACCGTGCAGCCCCCGAACTTGACCCCATAGTCCACCTGATCCTGCCAGACGTGAGTCCCGGGAAAAGAGGGCAGCAAGGCCGGATGGATGTTCATGATCCGGCCGGGAAAGGCCTCGATCATCAGCGGCGTGATCAAGCGCATGAAACCGGCCAGAACCACCAACTCGACGCCATGGGCCTCCAGGACCTCGACCAGCCTTCGGTCGAAAGCCTCCCGGCTCCCGAACTCCCGGTGGTTGACCAGAGCCCGCTTCAGGCCGTGTTTTTCCGCACGGACCAAGCCGTATGCTTCCGGCTCGTTGGAGACGACGACGACAATCTCGGCGTCCAGAGCGCCCGCCTCGATCCGGTCGATGATGGACTGCAGATTCGAACCGCTCCCGGAAACCAGTATGCCGAGTCTGACTTTTCCCATGATGTTCCCCGGGCGGAGTCGCCGTTCTATACCAGAGCGATGGGACCCTGGCCCTTGGGGCGTTCCCGAATCTCGCCGATGACACTGACCGGCTCATTCATCCCGTTGAGCCGGTCCATGATCTCTTCACACTGCTCGGACCGCACGATGACCACCAGCCCCAGACCCATGTTGAAGGTCCGGTACATCTCGGCCTCGGCCACCCCACCGGCCTGCTGAAGGAACATGAATATCTCCGGCCGCTCCCAGGTCTCCTTGTGGATGACCGCCTGAGTCCCCTTGGGCAGCACCCGGGGCACGTTGTCCAAAATCCCGCCCCCGGTGATATGGGCCACACCCAGGACGTTGAAGTCCCGCAACAAAACGTTGAGTTGATGGACGTAGATTCGTGTCGGACGTAAAAGCTCGTCGGCCACGGTCGAAGACAGGAACGGGTCGGTGACGTCCATGCCCAGATCGTCGAAAATCAGGCGCCGGGCCAGGGTATATCCGTTGCTGTGCAAACCGTTGGAGGCCAGCCCGATGATTTTGTCGCCCACCCCGATTTCCGAGCCGTCGATGATCTTGTCCCGCTCGACCACGCCCACGACGAAACCGGCCAGGTCATATTCACCCGGCGCGTAGAACTCGGGCAGCTCCGCGGTTTCTCCGCCGATCAGGCTGCAGCCCGCCTCTTTGCAGCCGGAGACCACGCCGGTGATGATCTGTTCGGCCAGGTCGGGGTCGACTTGGGGCATGGCAAGATAGTCCAGGAAAAACAGAGGTTTGGCACCCTGGGCCAGGATGTCGTTCACGCACATGGCCACCAGGTCGATGCCCACCGTGTCGTGACGGCCGGTCAAGAAGGCCAGTTTCAGCTTGCTGCCCACTCCGTCGGTCGAACTGACCAGGATCGGGTTCTCGTACTTGGCCACGTCAAAACTGTACAGGCCCGAAAATCCGCCGATATCCGTAATGACCCGCGAGGTAAATGTTTCTTTGACCAGAGGCGTGATGCGGCGGACCAGTTCCGAACCGGCCTCGATATCCACTCCGGCTTCTTTGTAGGTCCGCGTCCTCTTCCTGGGTTTGGGTTTGCTGGAGGCGGCGGAAGGCGGTTTGTTCTGTTCGTCCTGGGCGCCCATGTCGCTATTCGATGATCCCCCTTGAAAGGAAAAGACGGTCAAAGATTTCGGATGGCATCCCGGTCCGTCTTGGTTATAATGATTATCCTGCCCGCCCGGTTTTGTCAATTTTTTTCACGGTGGGTCAGTGTTACATTAAATTCGTCAAGGTGGTCATGCTACCCCTCCCCAGCCATCCGCTGCTTGACAGAGGCCTTCGGTCCGTCAAAGGTATCGGCCCTCAAATGGAAGCCGTCCTGAAAACACGGGGCTTCGAGGTCGTCGGAGACCTCCTCGGACTCACGCCGCTCCGGTATGAGGACCGCCGGAGCCTGGCGCCCCTGGAGCAACTCGAGGCGGACAGGGAAGTCCTGACCGCCGGCCGGATTCAGTCGATTCGCGAGGGCCGCTTTCCGAAAAGCGGACGTCCTTATTTCGAAATCACCGTGGCCGAGGGCGAAGGCCGGCTTTTGGCCCTCTGGTTCCGTCTGCCGGTCCACCTGAGGCGCACTTTCAAGGCGGGCCAGCGTCTGATTCTCTTCGGCCGGCCGCAGGACTACAAGGGCAGCCTGTCCATGGTCCACCCCGAGGTCCGGCCCTGGGACGGCGTGCCGCCCCCGGGGGAGGTTCGCCCGATCTATCCGGAGATCGAGGGCGTCCGGCCGGGCGCGTTGCGCCGGGTCATGGGCCAGGCCGTCCAGGACCTGACCGGCCTGCCGGCCGTCTTTCCCCGGACCTGGCTCGAGGCCCACCGTCTGAACGACCCCCTCGATGACCTCCGGACCCTTCATCGGCCTCCGGCCGATCGTCCCGGCCCGTTGCCCCGTCCGGAGGAATCCAGGGCCGGGCGCAACCTGGCCCTCTTCGAACTGCTCTACCTCCAGCTCATCCTGATGCGTTCCAGAGCCCGACAAAACCAGGCGGCCGGCTGGGCCTGCCCCGAAAACTCGAAGCTGGCCGCGGATTTTCTGGCCGGCCTGCCTTTCCGCTTGACTCCGGGTCAGGACCGGGCCTGGGAGGAGATACGAGGGGACCTGATTACGCCCCGGCCCATGAACCGGCTCCTCCAGGGAGACGTGGGCAGCGGCAAGACCGTTCTGGCCCTGGCCGCCGCCCTGACCGCCGTGGACG
>JAHJTB010000076.1 GCA_018830135.1 Pseudomonadota bacterium
CGGCACCAGGCCCCACTTGATCTCCATGATCGAGAGCTTGGCGTCCGGGGTCACGAAGCGGATGTCGGCGCCCATGGCGATCTGGAGGCCGCCGCCGAAGGCCACGCCGTGGACCGCGGCGATGACCGGCACGGGCAGCATGGTCCAGATGTAGCCCGGCATCTGGGCGTAGTTGCCCGGCCAGCTCGGGTCCTTTTCGAACAGGCTGGCCGTGGGCCGGGCCGTTTCGGAATCGGTCATGGATCGGAAGCGCTGGAAATCGAGGCCGGCCGAAAAGGCGCGGCCTTCCCCGGACAGGACCACGGCCCGGAGCGATCGGTCTTCCATCAGCTTCTTGCCCGCTTCCACCAGGCCCTCGAACATGCCCGGGTCCAGGGCGTTCATTTTTTCAGGACGGTTGAGACGGACGTCGGCCACGCCGTCGATCATGTTGATGCTCACGCGTTCGGACATTGAGGTCTCCTTTCAGGTTACGCCGGGAACTCGCCCGGCGACATGATGGTCATCTGAATTTTGGTTGGCCCCGAGTGTAAGCGAGCGGGCCGGGAAAGGCAAGGGCTAACGCGCTTTCCGGCCGGTGGCGGGCCTGTCGTCCGGCCTCCGGTCCGACGGCGGGGCGCCCCGGCTTCGCTCGATCAGGCCGCGCAGTTTTTTCAGGTTGGACCCGGCCTGGCTGTAGGCCGGGTCCAGGCGCAGGGCCTCCCGGAAGTGAAACATCGCCTCGTCCCATCTATTCAGGCTGATCAGGACCAGCCCCAGGAAATTATGCCCCCGGGCAGCGGGCCGGATGCGAAGCGATCGCCGATAAGCGGCCGCCGCCTCCGGCCAGCGGCGCTGCCGTCTGAAAACCTCTCCCAGCCAGAACCAGGACTCACTGTCTTCGGAATTCAGGTTCAGAGCGGAGCGCAGCCATTCTTCCGCCTCCTGATATCGCCCGAGTTCCAGATAGACTTCACCCAGGGTTCTTCGATTCGCAGCATGGCCAGGATTAGTTTGCACGGCCAGGCTCAGATAGGACCTGGCCTCGTCGAATCGCTTCACCCCGATCAGGTAGCGCCCCAAGCCCGAGAAGGCCACATCATTGTTCTCGGTTACAGCAATGGCCCGACGAAAAAGGGTCTCTCCGTTCCGCCAAGACTCCAGCTGCCGCCATGTCGTCAAACCCAGGGCCGTCAGCAGCAGGACGGCAGCGATTCCAGGGATTCGGGCAGAAAGGCGGCCGGAACGGATCAGATCGTCCGCGCCATAGGCCAGGCAGACGAATATGCCCACCAAGGGCAGATAGGTGTACCGGTCGGCCAGGCCCTGTCCGCCCACCTGGACCAGACCGATCACGGGCGCCAGGCCGATCAGGTACCAAAACCAGCCCGCCGCCAGATAGGGCTTTTTTCTCAGGAACAGGACCGCCGCCGAGACCGCGGCCAGACCCAGAACCGCCGGGATGGCTTGAAACCAGGGAATCGAGTCCGGGTAGGGATAGAACACGGCCAGGTCCGAGGGCCAGACCGTCTTGAACAGATAGAGCCAGCAGGAGCGGGCCGCGTTGGCCAGACGAAGGCCAAGGGGCTTGACGCCGAAGGTGGCCATGGCCCCGGCGCTGCTTTGGGCCAGAATGGTGATCAGGCCGAAGAGCAGGGACAGGACCCCCAGGGGGACCTTTTCCAGGACCAGGCGGCCGGCCCGCCTCATGTCCAGGGGCCGGCCCGGGTCCAGCCGGTCGAGGGGCCAGACGTCCAGCAGCAACAGCAGGGCGGGCAGGGTCACGAGCATGGCCTTGGCCCCCAGGCTCAGGGTCATCCAGGCCATGACCGTCACGTAAGGCCACCGGCCCGGCGCCCGGACATACCGCCGATAGGCCAGCAGGGCCAGCAGGCCGAAAAAGGCGGACAGGACGTCCTTGCGTTCCGATATCCAGGCCACGGACTCGACGTGGAGGGGATGAAGCGCGAACAGGGCGGCCACGAACAGGCTCGGCCACGGACGCCGGGTGGAAAAGTAAAAGAAGAGCAGGACCAGGGTCGAGTTGGCCAGATGCAGGAGGAGGTTGACCAGGTGGTGGGCGGCCGGGTCGACCCCGAAGCATTCCACGTCCAGCATCAGGGAGAGCATGGTCAGGGGATGCCAGTTCCCGGCCCAGAAGTGGGTCAAGGCCCATTTGACGCCGTCCGGGGTCAGGCCGGCGCGGACGTGGGGATTGTCAAAAACATAGGTGCTGTCGTCGTAATTGACGAAATCGAACCCGGCCACCTGGCCGTAGACCAGGATGGTGGTCAGGATCAGGATTACGGCGGCCGGAATGACGGCCCGATTCCTGGAAGCGGGACGGATGCTCATAATCATTACGCGAACCGGGGTCCAAACGCTGGGTCAACCTGACGGTCAGGGTAGCATGAAAGAGGGGCCGGTTCAATTCCGCGGGCCGGCTTGACTTTCCAGGGCAATTCTGGAACCATGGGCCAACTCCAACCAGATCGGGAACCACGCAGCACGGGAATCGGCCGGGCCGCCGCTGCCCGCCGGTTGTGACAAGGTCGATGAACCGAATTCATGACGCGCGACGGTCACCCGCCCGCCGCCGGCCCGACAGGCCGGCGGCCGCGGATCGGATCAAAGGAGGTCCAAACATGAAGGTCTTGGGACTGCTGGGCAGCTTCCGGCGCAACGGAAATTCCGACATCCTGGCCAAGGAGGCCCTGATGGGGGCCAAGGCGGCCGGGGCCGAGGTCGAGTTGCTGCGGCTGACGGACTACCGCTTCGAGGCCTGCCAGGGCTTCGGACTCTGCCTGTTTCGGGAGGGAGGCTGCCACATCAAGGACGACGTCAAGTTCATCTGGTCCAAGATCGCCGAGTCGGACGCGGTCCTGCTCAGCGTGCCCTGCTATTTTCTGGAATCCACGGCCGTGATCAAACAGCTCATCGACCGGGCCTGGGTCCTGGCCCATCAGGGCACCCTGCGGGGCAAGTACGCCTCGGTCCTGGTGCCTTACGCCACCCGGGGCTGGATTCCCTACGCCCTGCTCCAGCCGAACATCTTCTTCGGCATTCTGGGCTTTCATGTCATTCACCGCGAGACCTTCAACGTCCAGGGCCTGAGCGAGACCGTCCACGACGACGAGGCCCTGGTCCGGGCCCGGCGGGTCGGCGGGGAGCTGGCCGAGGCCGTCCGCGGGGGCGATTCGGCCTATCGCTCCAAACCCGGCCTCTGCCCCATCTGCCAGGACTGGAACATCCGCATCCTCCAGGACCGCAAGGCCGTCGAATGCCCCACCTGCGGCATCCGGGGCCGGCTCGAAATCAAGGACGGCCGTTTCGAGGTGACCTTTGACGAAAAGGCCCGGACCGAATACCGCTTCAGTCCGGAGGTGGGGTACAACCACTTCACCTATCACATCAAGCCGTCCCGGGACTACTTCCTGCGGACCAAGGACGAAAGAAAGGCCAAGGCCCAGCCCTACAAGACCTATCTGTCGTCCAAGGAGGGCTGAATCATGGCCGAATACAAGGTGCATCTGCGATACTTCGTCGGCGATCCCCTGGAAACCATCCGCCAGGAGGACCTGGACCTTATCGCCGGCCGGTTCGGGGTCGAAATGGCCGTCAATAAAATCGACAACCGCGAGTTCAAGGACGGCATGATGCGGGAGGAGACCCTGGGCCGGGCCATCGAGGACATCACCCAGGACGTGATCACCGTGGTCGCGGGCGATGAAGCCGCCTTGCGGGGGGTCCTGGCCGAGGTCTACGACCGGTACCGGTCCCCGCGCACGCCGTACGGGTTCTGGGGCAGCACCGAAGAAGGCCGGGACGTGGCCCGGGACTTGATCGAAGAGACGGGCGGCGGCTGGTAGGGCGGACATGGTCCTCATCGACGCGGGCCGTTGTACGGGCTGCAACCTGTGCGTCTTTTCCTGTCCGGAGCGAGCCCTGAGCTGTTACGGCCTGGCCCGGCTCGACCCGAAACGATGCACGGGCTGCCTGGCCTGCCTGGGCTTTTGTCCCATGGGCGCGATTATCGGCAAGACGGAGGGCGGATGACGAAATCGATCCGGGCGGACGCGGTCGTGGTCGGTTCCGGCCTGGGCGGCCTGCTCTGCGGCGCCCTGCTGGGCCGGGACGGATACCGGGTGGTCATTCTGGAACGAATGGCCTTTGCCGGCGGCCGTTACACGACCCTCGAACACCAGGGCTACAAGATCAACACCGGGGCCTGGGCCGTGGGTCTCCACGGCGCCAACGGCCCCTTGTACAAACTCATGGCCGACCTGGGGGCCGAGATCGAGACCCGGGTGCCCGGGCCGGACCATATCCACC
>JAHJTB010000077.1 GCA_018830135.1 Pseudomonadota bacterium
ATATACGATGACTCCGATGGCCACGAGAATGACTTCCGCCAGCGAATACAGCAAGGTCACCGAACGGACGTCACGCTGGCCGGTTTCGTCCCCGCGGCCCCTGAGCACGGGCAGTTCCCTGCCCGCGCCGTTGAGCAGGCCGATGGTGATGGGCATGACCAGGTCTTTGATGACGTTGGCCAGGTTCCAGAACCCCATGATCTCCGGCCTTAACAGGCTGCGCACCACGATGCCCTGGATGAACAGCATGATCTGGGAGCCGAAATTGCCGGCGCTGTAAGCGACCGCGCGTCTAAGAAACATGGGCTGGGCCTTTGGACAACAACCGCTTCAGCCGCCTGAACACGGCCCGGACCGGGTCCAGGATCACAAAAATCCAGGAAGCGTAATAAAGCCATTTCAAAGGGGACTTTTGGTACAGGTTCATACTGGTCGTTCGTCTGAGAATCTCCCGCCACAGATACCAGGTCAGCAGACTGGACTCGGTCAGATTCAAGGCGATACGAAAAAACGGACCATATGTTCTGACGCGGTCGAGATAGACCCGGACGTCCCCGATCCGGCCCTTGGGGACGACCTCCGCCCAGATGGGCGTTTCGGGAAGGGGAAGAATATAGTTGATCGAGGCGATGGACACGTCCACGGCCCTTAGAAAGCCGGCCGTTTCGAGAATGGTGGCCGTTGTTTCCACCGGCGACCCGATGACCAGTTGAACGGTGGGGTTGATTCCGTTTCGGCGGGCCATGAGCGTGGCATCGATGTTCTGCTGGCGGGTCACGCCTTTCCTGTAATAGGCCAGAACCTTGTCCGACCCGGACTCGTGCCCCATGGCGATCTCCACGAAGCCGGTCCTGGCCATCCGCTCGAGCAGGTTGTCGTCAATGCGGTCCACCCGCATCCCGCCCACCATGTAAAAGGAAAAGCCCAGGGTATCCAGGCCGTCGCAAAGCTCGTAAATCCATTTCAGGTCGCTGTTGAACAGTTCGTCCGTAAAATTGATGCCGTCGACATCGAAGTCCCGCTTGATGCGTCTGAGATGCTCGATGACGTGGTCCACGCCCTGGCGGCGGATACCTTTGACGTGGCGATAGCAAAAGGCGCAGCGATGCGTGCAGCCTCGTGAGGTCACGACCGAGAAAAAACGTCTCTTTCCTTGGGCGATCAAACCCCTGACCCGGGAGCCCAGTTCGGGAATCTTGTCGATATCGAACCGTGAATGCTCATACCAGGAATTCAGGTCGCCCATGTAACGCTCGATCTTCAACAGGCCGTACTCGGGAAATCCGTATTCGTCCAAGCGGGGAACGAGCTTTTCCGGAACGCTGCGCAGAATATGGTCGTTGCGAACCAACCGGTCCCCGTCCAGGGCCTCGGCGGACGACGGAGAAAGCCTTTCCCTCCGATAGGACATCCCGCCGATGGCCTGTAAATCCCGGCCGGTTTCCAGGAAGCGGATGAATCGAGGCAGACTGCGCTCGACTTCGCCGTGAAACACGTAATCCACCACGCCGTCTTCCAACAGGAGGTCGTATGCGGAAGCCAGGGGGCCGCCGGCGATCAGGAGGGCCTGTGGACATACCTGGCGACAGGTCGCCGAAAGCGTTCGGGCCAGGCCGAACGAGCTGGCGATGCCGCCGAACCCGATCAGGCCGGGTTGAAGGGTCTCGAGCGTCGACTGGAACCCTTCGGGACTTTCGAAAAAAAAGTCCGTCACTCCGACCGAGTAACCCTCGGCCTTCAAAAGATTGTTCACGGCCAGAAGCCCCAGGGGGATGTATCCCTGCTCATGCCGGTTCGAACCCGGGACCTGAACGAGCAGCGCGGTTTTGTTTTCCGTAGACATGAGAAAGTTCCTATTGCCGCCCCTTACGGGGCAAGGCCAAGGCGAAACCGTTCAATCCGGTCGCCATGCCCTGGCGATAAAGTGGCGGGAGTATTGTGACGATTTCGTGGCGGTCGATTTAAGGTCCGTCAACGACATCGGCCGTTGAAGCCCGGAGGTCCGTTCAAAAGCGTTTCGAGGGAGCAGGAAGTGTAGACGCGGAAGAGGTTTTCCGTCCTAATGGCGCGGGTCGGCCTGGTTCGAGCGGTTGGCCGTCCTCACCTTCTTGTTCCATACATATTTTTCCGGCAGAAGCCCGGTCCGAAGCCCCAGCAGTTTGGCGAACCACTTGGCCCACATGGTCAGCCGCGACGGATCGGCAATGGCGATCATGGATTCATGCGCGAAGACCGGGTTTCGCCGGATCAGGTTCCGGGCCAGGCCGACATACACATTCAGCGCTCCGGGGCGATGAGCCGGATACATCCGCTCGTATCCGAAGTGGCGCATTAGCGGCCCGCCCACGCCCTCGATGACCTTGATCTCGTCTTCCGTCAGCAGGCCGCGCCATTTTTCATTCGAGTCGTAGAATCCGCCCTGGGTAATCTCGTAGCTGGAAAAAGGTGGCGGCAGCAATTTGTTTTCAAAGGGCGCCAGTTGTTCATTGATGAATTTGGTCAGCCGTTCATGGATAGACCCCGGGGAAACGACCAGGTCTTCATATCTCACCGGCAGGACCTGGCCGGGGTACTCCCGTTCCAGCGTGCGAGCTAAATCAGCTGACAGGCACCACAGCGCCAGGCGATAGGAAAGCCGGCTGGCCTTGTTGCGGTTCCGATCGGGAAATGTGCCCAGGTACAGTTCGGAGCAGATGGAGGCCCTCGGGTCCCGAATCATGATCAACATTTGAGACCCCGGGAAAAGGCGAATGATGTTTTTATAATAATATTCTATATATGTATCTTTGATACCCCAGGAGCGGCTATGGTTGTCCTCGCAATACGCCTCCATGAGCCAGGACAAGAGTTCCGGCGTGGAAAGCCTCCCCACCGGGACCTTGTCGAGCAGTTCATCGAGGGGCCTGCGGAAAAAATCGATCGGTGCGCCGAATTGTTTTCGTTTGGTATCCATGGCCCGGCCTTCGGTCAGGTAGTCCCGGACGATCAATTTTGCAAGTCCGTTCGAGGCGATGGGATACTTGGTGATGTAATGAAACAGCCAGCCCTCGACGGGCAGGAAGGCATAATCCCTGGAAACCTTGTTCAGCAGGCGGGCCATCAATGTGGTTCCCGAGCGTGAGGCCCCGCCGACGAATAAAGGCCCCCTGAGTTGAGAAGACGTTTCCGTTCGGATCGGTTTCGGCTCTTCCTTGCCGTTGGAAAAATCTGTAAAAATCATTCGGACGGCTTTGCCTCCCCGACTCAGGTCCTGATATTTTTGGGCAACCGGATATGACGCCATCAACCTCGGGAGGCGGATTCAGGCCTGGACGCCCTCGCGGCGGCGGGAACGCTTGAATCCCGGGTCCGTCCGGATCGGCGGCGTTCCGGTTAGATTCGGTCACCTCCTAATATATGTCGCAAGAATTTCCTCATCGGTTACACCGGGAAAAAATGATCCGGCCCCTGTCCACCGCGGACCTCGTCAGACCTTGTTCCGGCTTGTTGTGCGCCCGTCGGACCGATGGACGATTCCGGCCAGTCCGAGCCGTTCCAAACCGGTTTTGACCCATTGCCTGGCATGCACCCGGTTGATACGGCCGCGCATCAGGCGATACTCATCTTCCAATCCGTTTCCGGTCCCCGGGCCGATCCCGGAACGTTGGAATATCCCGAACATGTGTTCCTCTTCAGCCACGCCCGTCCTGATGGGTTCGAGTCCGAATCGGGCCATGTAATGCAGAAACGTCCGGGGAGTATAGTAATAGACATGGGCGTTCATGAGCTGCCCCAGGTAGTAGTTGTCCATATCGGGCAGGCCGATGTAAAAGACGCCGCCGTCGTTCAGATGTCCGGAAAGCCGGTCCAGGGCCTTTTTCGGGTCGGTGAAGTGTTCGATGACGTGATTGATGACGATCACGTCGTACCGGCCCTCGATGGCCTCGAAGGACCCGGCCCGAAGGGCCAGGCCATTCCGGCGACCCAGGGCGGCCAGGGAAGGGCTATGGTCGCACCCGGCGCATTCATAACCGGCCCGGGCGAAATGGATCAGGTTCCAGCCTGCCGCGCATCCGAACTCCAGGACGCGGGTCAGCCCGCGAGCGGCCATGACCGGCTCGAGTGCCTCGAATATGTGGCGGCCGTAGAGTCCGTCGAAACGGGCCTGGGCATAGGACAGGTCCTCGGTCTCGCCCTCGCAAATTCTTCGATACTGGTCTGAGGCGTAATAGACCCCATACGCTTCTTCGGTCAGCCGGGGCCGCGATTGGATCAGCCCGCAACGCCGGCAAATGACCACCGGCGACCAAAGCCCGTATTTGTCGTATCGAGCCAGAAGACGGGAATCGCCCGCGCCGCATAGGCACATCGGGGATTCGATCGGATATTGCCCGCTTTTGACCGCGGCATTGAATTCGGCCACGGCGGCCCGCTGGCCTTCGGACAGCTTCAGGTACGTCCGGCCCGGGGACAGGTGGCTGATAAGCAGCGTCATGACGACAAGGCCTTCCACCACTGGCTCATCCAGGCCGGGTCCTGACGGGCGAACCGTAGCGAAAACTCGCGCCGGGCCGCTCGCGCTTCCGGCCCATCCCACCAGGTTCGGACATCGGGCCAGATTTGGTTCATGGCTTCAGCGGCCGAACCGGGGGAAAAATGCAGGATGCCGGCTTCATGGAGACGGGTGAAAAAGGGGGTCGCTTCGGGACGCAACTCCCACAGCCCGGCGTCCCAGAAGGCGATGGTCGGAATATCGGAGGTCAGGGTTTCCAGCATGGTGGTCTGGTTCACGTCGCAGACAACCAGCTCGGCCTCGGCGATACCACGCGTGTAGTCGTGGCCGGCCTCGTCCAGAACAATGTCGGGACAGGCTTGTTTGACCATGTCCACCAGGGACCAGCCGTAATCGTACGGATAGTACGGCCGAAAAATCAGGTTTTGTCGAACACCGGGCGCCAGGGCCTGAAGGAATCGAAACTGCCACTCGAAGTAACGGCGGGCCTGACCGGCGGCCGTCGGACAGCTCCAGGTCCGGTAATGATAGCGGGCAAAGGCGTTGCTGACGTAAAAAATGGCCGGGCCGCGGCCGTTCCGGTTCGCGGTCTGCCTCATCCGGGCCATGCGGGAAAGCTTGGGGCTGACCACCGGCCGGACCCCTTCCTGGTCCTCGCCCCACCCCCAGGACCAGAACTCGTCCGCGGCCTGGCGTTCCAGTCGTTCGTTGGGATTATAACGGGCCGAACCATAGGAACCGCCATGCTGGACCACGATCAACCGGGCCCCCCGCTCCTTCAACTCCGCGGCCACGAATTTGAGCGGCTCGTTGCTCTCCAGACCATTGGACGTCACCAGCTTTTTCACATTCGGCCGTTTCCAACACCTGACCACCCAGTCCCGGCAGACCCGGTAGCCCTCCATGTAGATTCGCGGCAGATTGTCCGGCAGGGTCTTGATCACGAGTTGGGTGAACCGGTCCGTCCTTTCGGGTTTCAAACCGGCCAGTTCCGCCCGCAGGGGATGAGACGCCGGGAAGTCCGGTCCGGCGGGCCACTCGTCCGGATGCGGCATTTCGGCCCAGAGCGCCCGCAGACCCGTGTGCAGCGAAAAGCGCAGGACCGTGGCCAGGGGCAGGTACATGTCCACCAGCACCACCGGCGAGCGCCGGGCCCAGAACGGCCCGATGGCCCGCCACCAGGTCCGAAGCTTCCGGGACAGCCGTTTCGGGAGGGAGCCGCCGGTCACCGGCGCCCAGCCCGCCCATTCCCATTCCAGTTGGCGGGAAGAAAAGTCGAAGCCCATGGCCTGGAGCAACGCCGTATATATCTGAAGATTGTAGGGGTCGTCCATGCCGCCCAGGAGATGGTCGTCGGTATGGCGGGGCACCCGGAACGACCCGGCGGCCAGACCGATGGTCCGGAGTCCGGGATGCCGCTCCAGCGCGGCCTCCAGACACAAGTGGCGCTCGTGGATCACCTGAACGTAATGAAGCAGCCACGGACCGAGGATCAGGCGCCAGTAGTCCAGCCCGTGGCTTTCCCCATGCACCTGGTTCATAAAAACGGCCAGGCATTCGAGCAGGGACTGGTAAACCGATTCTTCATACCCGGCGGCCCGATGCATGGCCTCCCGGTCGTCCCATGGGTGAGGCAGGACCTCGTAGTCCAGGTCCCGCCAGTCATCCCGTCGATCGTTGCGGAGGCACCACTGGCCGAGCATGACGATTCGGTTCGCGGTCGTGTCCCAGAAATCGGACAACGCGGTCGTGCACAGGGAAATCGAAGTCATTTCAAGATACTCGATGCCGGAGCCAGCCGGTCAGCGACCGGAAAGAAAAAGCGTCTCGACGACCCGGCCGAGCCGGTCCGCCACCTTGCGGTGTCCTTCGGGATTCCAGTGGCCGTCGACATGGTAGTAGTCCGCCGAGGCGAGAACGTTCTCGGCCAGCAGATCGACGTAGCCGGTTGCGTTTTGATCCAACATGGCCCCGATAAGGCGCTGGGGCATCTTCAGGTCAAGCCCCGCCAGGTCCAGACCGTAGTATCGGAGGTAGTTTCGGGCTTCGACCGAGTCGGAGTCGATCTGGAGGAGGGCCGGTATGAGCACGACCATATATTCGGCCGAAGATCGACGGGCCAGGTCCTTCATGGCCCGACAACAGCGGATGGTCCGTTCCAGCTCGGCCTGAAAATTCCGGTCCCCGGTGCTGGCCGGATCGTAGATCATTTTCACGATATGCTCGTACCGTTCGAGCCCTTGCGGCGTGAGACCCGCCGGTCTGGCCAGTCCGAAACGGTAGAGCGCCTTGCCGAAGTATCGATAGGAGGCCAGGGACGAAAGCAGGGGCGTGGTCAGGTAAAAGGGCGGATGTCCCCTGTTGTCGGCCTCGGATCGGACCCGGAGCGGCAGCCCGTGTTCGTCCACCGCCTCCCAGACGTCCGCGGCCACGTCGGCCACATCGTTGTAAATGAAAAAACCGTGCAAAATCAGGTCCGGCTTCAGGGAAGAAATCCGATTCTTTAAAAAAACGTAGTTGTCGTCCGGCGACTTTCCCGAAGCGTACGACGCATTGACGACCTGGACCCGGGGTCTTTCCCGGCCCTGGTTGAGCTCGGCTTCCAGCCTTCGGGCCAGGGCGGCCTGGTCGGACACGCCATGGCCGAAGAAAAAGGAGTCTCCCAGCAGGACGATCCGGAACGACCCGTTCGGGGCTGAAAAATCCGTCTTCGGATTCCGGAGTCCGTCTTCGATGTGATAAATCACATCGTATTCGCCGGTCCGATGCCTGAAGTCCCCCTGGTCGGCCAGTTTGAAGGAAATGCTATCGGAATGCTGAAACATGCGGATGGTGTCGAAGGAGTCCGGCTTTTCCAAAACCCGGGCACCGATCTCGACCATGACCAGTAAAACGAAGAGCACGACCAGAAAAAAAGCAAAGGTCTTTTTACGGGTCAGGGTCATGCGAATACGGCAACCGCGCTAGGATTCGGCCGGAAACTCGAAATCAGCCTAGAACAGGGCGTAAATAAAGGGGGCCACGGCGCTGGATTCGGCGAATATGACGATGGCGCCCATGAAGCCCAGCAAAATGACGATGGGCAGAAGCCAGTATCGCTTCCTGTGTTTGATAAATTCCCAAAATTCATTGATCAGAGACTGGTTGGACATATGGCAGCTCCTTGAACCCGGATATGGCAGTTGGCCTCTACCGCGGGGCCAAACTGCAATATCCGGATTAAAACCGTTTTATAAAGCGCTCCCGGGGCTGAAGCGGCTCGCCCCGGGGCACCCAGTAAGAGTCGGCCTCCGGGTCCGGGGCCATGGGCAGGGGCCGTCCGCTGAACAGGCGTTTGCCCAGGGCAAAGGGTGTGATGACCAGATAGAAGGTCAGGGCCAGCATGAGCAGGGTCAGCATTCGTCCGATAAAATGCGCGGCGGTCAGCCAGCCCGAATAGACCGGACGCAGGGGTTCGGGCAGGAGGACAAAGCCCAGGCCCAGGGTGGCCAGACAGCCGAAAAACACGGTGACGAGGGTCCGGTCCCGCCACCAGCCCAAACCGGCCAACAGACCGAAAAATATCAGGGCGATCAGGCCGAATTTCCGGATGGCCTTGGTATCAGTCGAGAATGAGGTCATTGCGCCACTCCGAACTCTCCTGCCAGGGAGGCTGGTCCGATTTGTACAGAATGCAGTCCTCCAGGACCAGCACGTCCATTTCCGTACGCATGAAGCAGCGGTAAGCGTCTTCGTGGGAACAGATGATCGGTTCGCCACGCACGTTGAAGCTCGTATTGACGACCACCGGGCACCCGGTCAGCTTTTCGAACTCGGAAATGACCTCGTGATAGTCGGGTTTGTCCTCGCGGCTGACCGTCTGGATTCGGGCCGAATAGTCCAGGTGCGTTACGGCCGGGATGTCGCTGCGTTTGAACTTCAGCCGTTCGAGCAGGGTGCGCCCGTCCGGCGAAGGCTGCGGCAACTGCCGTTTCGCGGCCACCTGGGCCACCAGAAGCATGTAGGGGCTGGGCCGATCGATCTCGAAGAAATCGGATACCTTTTCCACCAGCACCGTCGGAGCGAAAGGCCGGAAACTCTCCCGGTATTTGATCTTCAGGTTCATGACGGTCTGGGTCTTCTCGTCCCTCGGGTCCCCCAGAATGCTCCTGGCCCCGAGGGCCCTTGGCCCGAACTCCATCCGCCCGGACAGGTAGCCGACGATCTTTCCCGAGGCGATCTCCTTGGCGATGTCCCGGGCCCGTCCCTCGGGGGTAAGACGCCGGTAAGGATAGTTGTGACCGTCCAGAAAAGCCCGGACCGTGTCCCCGGAAAAGGCCGGTCCCAGGTAGCTGCCCCGCTGCCGGTCCCGTCCGGCCGGGGCGGCTTTCCGTTCGCCGCCCAGGAAACGGTGCCATACGGACAGGGCCGCGCCCAGGGCCCCGCCCGCGTCTCCGGCCGCCGGCTGAATCCAGATGTCCTTGAACGGCCCCTCCCGGAGGATGCGGCCGTTGGCCACGCAGTTCAAGGCCACGCCGCCGGCCAGGCAGAGGCGATCGAGCCCGGTCTCCCGATGGACGTGCAGGGCCATTTTCATGATGATCTCTTCCGTGACCACCTGGATGCTGGCCGCAATGTCCATCTCCCGCTGGGTGATTTCGGTTTCAGGCGGCCTTTCCGGCCCGCCGAAAAGCGCGGCGAATCGCCGGTTGGTCATGCGCAGACCGCCCAGAAAATCGAAATACTTCATGTTCAGCCGAAGCGAACCATCCTCCTTGACGTCGATGAGTTCGTCGAGGATGACGTCCCGGTAGATCGGCCGGCCGTACGGGGCCAGCCCCATGAGCTTGTATTCGCCGGAATTGACCTTGAAGCCCGTGAAGTAGGTGAACGCGGAATACAGGAGTCCGAGGGAATCCGGGAAGTGAAGCTCCTTGAGCAGCGTGATCTCACTGTCCCGGCCGTACCCGTAGCTGGCCGTGGCCCACTCGCCCACGCCGTCCACGGTCAGAATAGCCGCCTCTTCGAACGGCGAGGGGTAGAAGGCCGAAGCGGCATGGGCCTCGTGATGCTCGGTGAAAAGCACGTCGCCCTCGTACCCGGTTTCCTGCCGGACGACCTTGGGCACGTGCAGTTTGCGGCCCAGCCACAGCGGCATGGCCTCGATCCAGGACCTGAGCCCCCGGGGCGCCACGGAGAGATAGCTCATGAGCAGGCGCTCGAAGGTCAGGAAAGGCTTGTCGTAAAAGGCCACCCAATCCAGGTCCCCGGAAGCGATCCGTCCCTCTTTCAGACAGTAATCGATCGCGTTCTTGGGAAAGCTGGGATCGTGCTTCTTGCGCGTGAAGCGCTCCTCCTGGGCCGCGGCGACGATGTCGCCGTCCCGCAGCAGACAGGCCGCGCTGTCATGATAGAAACATGAAATGCCAAGAATGTTCATTCTCGCTCCCGTAATCGGGCAACCGACGGACACGTCACCAGCAGGTCCTCCCGCCGTCAATGACCAGGTTGGCCCCGGTCATATATGAGGAGGCCTCGGAAATCAGGAAAAGAACGGCCGCCTGGTATTCGTCGTGTTCGGCCATGCGGCCCAAAGGAATCAGGCGGGACAGACGTTCAACAAAGTCCTCGGGCTGGGAGGTATAGACGCCGCCCGGAGAGATGGAATTGACCCGCACGCCCCGGTCCGCCCAGTAGGTGGCCAGATACTTGGTCAGGCCGATCAGGCCGTGCTTGACCACCGAGTAGGTCACCGGCTTGACCGGCTGCTCCGACTCCGGCAGGCCGTCCCGCCGGTACAGGCGCTGGTCCGGGGCGATGATCCCCAGGTCCGAGGCGACGTTCAATATGACCCCACCGCCCTTCGAAGCCATGTGCCCTCCCAGAACGCGCGCGCAGATAAACGCTCCGGTCAGGCCCACGGCCAGGTCGGCCAGCCACATGTCCAGGGGCAGGTTTTCCAGCCTCATCAGGCCGGGACTTTGACCAGGTCCCACCTTGGGGTCGTTGGCCGCGTTGTTGATCAGAATGTCGGCCCGGCCCGAGATTTCGACAATCTCCTCCAAACCGATTCGAACGCCGTCTTCCGAAACGATATCAACGGCCCGGCCTCGGCAGCGTCCCGGATACCGGTCGTTCAGTTCCCCGGCCCGGTCTTTTAGCGCGCCCTGGTTGATGTCCCACAGGACGGCCGTCCCACCGGCTTCCAGGACCGCCTCGGCGTGCCTGAGGCCCAGCAGTCCGGCCCCGCCGGTGATAACGACCGTCTTTCCTTCCAGCCTGAAGCGATCGAGCACGTTCAAGTGTCAAACCTCGTCAGATGGTCCGGGTCTGGCCGCCGTCCACGATCCAGTCCGCGCCCGTGACGAACGCCGCCCGTTTCGAGGACAGAAAAACCACCACGTCGGCCACCTCGGCCGCCGTTCCCAGCCGTTTCAGGGGAACGTCCCGTTCCAGCATGGCCTGGACCGCTTCGCGGTCCCGGGCCAGCTTGTCCTCCCAGGTCGAGCCCGGAAATATGACGTTGCCCGGGGAGACCGCGTTGACCCGGACGCCCCGGCCGGCCAGGGTCCGGGCAATATTTTTGGCGTAACTGATCAGGGCGCTTTTGGCCGCGCTGTAAGCCACGGGACAGCCCAGGGCCTCCTCGCCGCAGATCGACGAGACAAAAGTCAGGCTGGCGCAGTCCCGGCCGGAGCCGGCCCCTTTTTCCAGCAGGGGCAGCAAGGCCCGTACACAGGCCGCGGCTGAAAGCAGATTGATGTCGAGCATGCGCAGCCATTCGTCTTCATCCTCTTCCAGCGGCGGTACCGAACGACCCGAACCGATATTGCAGACCAGGACGTCCAGCCGGCCGGCTTCGGACTCGATGGTTTCGGCCAGTCGGCTCAACACATCGAGACGACCGAGGTCGCCCACGAACCGGCCCACCCGATCCGAACCATACGTCCCGGACAGCTCGTTCGCGACATCCGTGAGCACATTTTCGTCCCGGCCGGTCAGATAGACCCGGGCCCCTTCCCGAAGCAGGCCTTCGGCAATGGCCCGCCCGATGCCTCGGGACGAGCCGGTGACCAGGGCGATCCTGCCGTCAAGTTCCAGATTCATCGTCCGTCATCCTCGCGGCCTCCCGGGACTTTCCCGGCCGGTCCTCGCTGAACATGCAGGGCGGGCTCATTCCCCGCGGCTTGCCTCGGGGAGCCTCAACATTATCCACGACTTTCTCGATTCCCGCCAGGGGCGATCCGTTTACCGACGCCTCAGACCCGCCCGGCCAGGGCCTCGGCAAAGGCCTCGGCGTAGGCTCCGGACGGCAGTATGGACCTGAGAATCCCGGCGGCGACCGGGATCGCCTCCTTGATGGGCAAGGTGAACTTCATCTCCGTAAATTTTCGCCGATGGTCCTTGACCGCTTCCTTGACCGCCCGGTTCCGAACCACGACCTCGGCCATCAGCCCGGCCAGGGTTTCGAAATCCGCCTCGACCATTCCGAAGCGGGTCATCTCCTGGACGCCCAGCCGAATACCGCTGGAATGCAGAAAGGTCTTGTCGTCCGGCAGGGCCTGGTAGTTGACGATGATGTGGTTGTCTTCGAGACGGCGGGCGATCTCCTCACCCGCCCCGTACCGGCTGATCCGGACGATGACCTGGTGGGTCCGGGTATAGCCGTCGGACGGGTCGCCCTCGACATCCAGGCCGGCCGCCTCGGCATATCGGGCCATGGCCCGGGCATTGCGGATGACCTGGTCCTGGTAGGCCTCCTTGAAGGCATTCATCTCATAGGCGGCCATCAACAGACCGAGGAGCGTGCCGAGATGGTGGTTGCTCGTGGCGCCGGGGCAGGAACGGCTGTTGATCTCCGGCCAGATTTCTTTCCAGGGCTCACGCTCGTCGCCGACGATCACTCCGCGCTGGGGCCCGAAAAAGGTCTTGTGCGTGCTGCCGGTGACGATATGGGCTCCTTCCTGGAGCGGCGACTGAAAGGCTCCGTAAAGCCCCAGGACATGGGCCATGTCGAACATGATCAGCGAGGGATGGTCCAGTTCGGCCGCCGCTTCGGCCGCCTCCCGTACCGGCTCCGGGTAGAGAAACATGCTTTTCCCGAAAATGATCAGTTCAGGACGACGCTCCCGGATGCGTTCGAGCAGCCGGTCCATGTCGGCCCGGTACGGGTTGTCTTGGCTGACGGGAATCGGAAGCACGTGTTCGGCGTGGCTGACCGGGTCCATTTCCACGCAGCCGAACAGCGCCCCCATGGGCTGGGAGCTGATGTGGCCGCCCCGGTTCAGATCGTTGTTCAACACGGTCCGCAGGCGTCGGAACGGCCCATTTCTATCCCGGTTGACCAGTTTGAGCAGCGCCTTGAAAACCACTTCGTTGGCCATCTGTCCGCTGATGGGGCGTAGTTCGGCCTGTTGGCTGCCGAAAAAGGCCCCCATCTGCTCCCGGGTCTCCTCTTCCACCTGGCGGATGAAATCCGTGCCCTGATAAAAGTAGACTTCCCGGCCTTTAAAAGATCGGTGCTCGGCGTACCGGCCGGCCGGGTCGCTGATTTCGCATATCTTGACCAGCAGACTGGGGGTCATTTCGGACGGAATCAGGTTGAAGCAGTCCTGCTGCCGCCAGCGGTTGTTCAGTTCGATACGCCCGGCCAGAGATTCCATCTGTTTTCGAAGTTCCGTCATTTCATGCCTATCTCTTTCGCGCCCTAAGGCTCACGCCGCCTCCAGCAAACCAAGGACCAGGTCCCTGTAGGCGCACAAAATCCCGGCGTGGTCCCCGTCCTCGGCGCGGGCGGTCTGGAGCATGTACGGCCCGGAATAACCCGACCGGGCCAGGGTCTGGATCGCCCCGGCCAGATCGGCCGCTCCCCGGCCCAGGGGCACCGTGGTGCCCCCCAAAAGCCGATCCTTGACGTGCACGTTGGCGATCCGGTCTCCGTAAGCCGCGATCTCCTCGCGGAAGTCGTAGCCCAGGGCCGCGCTGTTGCCAATGTCGTAATTGATGCCGAAGATATCCGGGTCCAGATCGGCGATGAACCCGGCCAGCCTGTGGGGCGGAAAGTCGGACTCGAAGGCGATCCGCACCCGGCCGGCTTTGAGAAGCGGGGCCAGTTCGGCCAGCCCCAGCCGGAGGTCTGCTTCCTGTTCCGCCGATTCCAGGGCCCCGTTATCGACCAGCGGCACGACGATGATCCCCAGGTCCAGGTCCGCGCAGGCCTCGATGATTCGGGCGGCGTCCCCGAGCAGGTCCCGCCGTTTCCCGCCCCCGGCCTTGTAAAAAGGGGCCTGCATGAAACAGTCCCCGGTCAGGGTCGGAATGCGCAGATCGTGGGCGCGGCCCAGGTCCCTGATTTCCTTCCGGCCGGCCTCCGTCATCAAGGGGTTCTCATTCAGGCCGTCCTGATCCAGGGTCCATTCCATGACCGGAAAGTCGTGGGTCCGGGCCAGGACAAACTCGTCCCGCCAATGGTCCCGTGGAAAGGCCTGGATGCGTCCCTGGACCGGCGGTGAGAGGCGCCCCTGGATAAACCCGATCTCGATCACGCCTAAGCTTCACTTCCGCTTGAAAGCGTAAGGCGTGGGGCCGCCAGGCCCCTGGTCGACCCGCTCCGCGTCCCAGCGCTTGATCTGAGCCTCGATGTCCACACCGACCCGCTCGCTCCAGGCCGTGAGCAGCCGGCGCGTAATCGGCCCCATCCGGCCCTCGCCGATCATTGAACCGTTGAGCGAGGTCACCGGCAGCAGGCTGAAGGGCGTGCCGGTCATGAAGGCCTCGTCGGCCATGTACACGTCGTAGCTCTCGATGTTGGCCTCCCGGCAGTTCAGGCCCAGGGACTGGCACAGTTCAAGGATGTAGTCCCGGCTGATGCCGCGCAGGATGTTCCGGCCCTCGGGCGTCAGGACGGTCCCGTTGCGCACGATGAAAAAATTGTCCCCTGTGCCCTCGGCCACGAAGCCATCCGGGTCCAGCAGCAAGGCCCAGTTGTTCTCGCCCGCGTACCCGCTCACCTCGATGTTGGCCATCAGGTAATGCAGGCGGCTGCGGTTTTTGACCTTGGGTTCGAGAAGCCAGGCCGGAATGGCCCGCTGGGAAGGGATGACCGCGTTGATGCCCGTGTCGAACAACTTGCCCATGCCGGCCACGGTCCAGCGCAACGGAAAGTCGGCGATGATGACGTTCGGACCGGTGTGCTGGCCGACCACACCCTGGTAGATGGACAGCAGGCCCCGGGAGACGTCGATCATGATCCGGTGTTCGTCATCCCCGGCAAAGCCCGGGTCGTTGGCCTCGATGGTCTCATGAACGTGACGCTCCATTTCGTCCATGTCCATGCCCGGATCGATTCGGACATACTTCATCGAGGCGTAAAGCCGTTCCAGGTGCTCCCGCAGTTTGAACTGGACCTTGTTGAAGGAACGGGTCATCTCGAAGACCATGTCCCCGAACATCAGGGCCGAATCGTAGACAGAGATTCGGGCCTCCGATTCGGGCACAAGGCGCCCGTTGAACCAGACCACTCGTCCGGAAATCTGACTCATGTCCCCTCCGCCCTTTGCCTAGGGTTCCCTGAAATAGCGCAGCTTTTTTTCGACTTCCATCTCCGCGTCCAGCAGCTTCTTGGCCCCGTCGCCCAGGACCACTCCCACGAGACGACAGTCCCGGACCAGCAGGTCCAGGCCCCGCTTCTCCAGGGACGCGGACTGGTCCGAACCGTACATGGCCCGGTCCAGGGTAATGTGCCGCTCGACCACCTCGGCCCCGACGGCCACGGACAGGACCGAAGGCAGAATGCCCAGTTCATGCCCGGAATACCCCACCGAACAGCCGTAGCGCTCCTTCAGCGTCCGGACCATCGACACGTTGCAGTCCTCGTCCTGACTGGGATAGGTCGAAACGCAATGCATCAGGGTAAAGGGACAACCGGCCCGTCGGAATATCTCGAGGGCCTCGTCGATCTGCTCGAATGTGCTCATGCCCGTGGAGATGAAGGTCGGTTTACCCTCTTCGGCCACCATCTCCAGGAGCGGGAGGTGGGTCAGCATGGCCGAGGCGATCTTGTTGTACGGCAGGTTGTAGGTCTGGAGAAACTTCTGGCTTTCCACGTCCCAGGCCGAGGCGAACCAGGAAATGCCCGCGGCCTTGCAGTAGGCGTCGATTTCGTCGTATTCGGCCCGGCCGAACTCGAGCCCCTCCTTCTGCTCCCGCTGGGTTTCGCCCCAGGGGCTTTTGCGGGGCTGGGCCAGCATCTCGGCCGTATAGACGATATCGATGGTCCGTTTCTGGAACTTGACCGCGTCGCAGCCGCTTTCCTTGGCCATATCGATGAGCTGCTTGGCGATTTCCAGACTTCCGTTGTGATTGATCCCGATCTCCGCAATGATGAAAACACCCATGGCTGATGCTTGCTCCTTTACTTGCTTGACGATTGAAGACCCATTGTCTCAAGCGGGCCTGATTCGCTCACTCAGTTCCTTGATTACGCCGTCTCCGCCCCGGCACCGGGTCACCAGCCTGGCCGCGGCCAGGACTTCCGGATGGGCGTCGGCCGGGGCCGCCGGCAGTCCCACGAGCCTCATGGCCTCCAGATCGTTGACGTCGTTGCCGACAAACACCACCCGGGCCGGATCGTACCCTTTTTCCCGGCAATAGTCGGCCAGGGCCTGGCGCTTGTCCCGGCACGAATCGATGACTTCGAGTCCGAGTTTGGCCGCACGGGCCCGGACGACGGGATTGGTTTCCGTGCTCAGTATCAACTGGGGCAGTCCCAGGCCGCGCAGCCGGCTGACGCCCAGCCCGTCCGCCCGATTGGCCCGTACGCCTTCCGTGCCGTCCTGAAGGACCAGGACCCGATTGTCGGTCATCACCCCGTCGAAATCATAAACCAGAAGGCTGATCTGCGAGGCGCTCAGATCGAGATGTTCCGGATCGGTCCGCCAGCGGGACAGCAGATGCTTTTCAAAATAATAACGACAGATGTCCACGTCCTCGGGTTTGTCGATTTCACAAGACTTCCAGAAAGGCATCTCGAACATGGCCAGCCGGCCACCCAGCCGGTTCCCGTAAACACTCAGGGTCCGGGGGCGAAAGACGTAGATCGATCCGTTTTCAAGATACAGCGGCGGTCGGTCCTGGCGCCGGCCCCGGTTGAGCGGATCGTAGGACAGACCTTGCAGTTCCCCGCCTTTCCGGGTCCAAAGGCAGAAATCATCCAGGACGGCCATGGAAAAAAGGGAGTCCGCCTCGGCCGCCGTCAGTTCCCGGACCGCCCCGTCTATGTCCTCCGGCTCCCGCAGGGGTGATGTGGCCTGTAGAAAAACCACGATGTCCGGAGCGCTCCCCTCCCGAGAGGCGACGACCTCCAGGGCATGGTCCAGGGCGGATTCCGAACTGGCCGTGTCCGAGGCCAGTGCTTCCGGCCGAACGATGGGCTCGGCCCCGCTGGACCGGGCCACCTCCAGTATCTCCCGGTCGTCCGAACTCACGTAGACCCGCTCCACGCTCAGGGCTTCACGGGCCTGAACGATGCTCCAGGACAACAGCGGCCGTCCGCAGAAATCCATGATGTTTTTGCCCGGAATCCCCTTGGAGCCACCCCGGGCCGGAATGATAGCAACCGTTTTCATGGCCTACATACAGCTCCGCCCCTTGGGTTACATACCATATTGGATGCAACTTACTTATTCTATTTGATAAAACTATCCAGCGCCCTGCCGGGTCCACCCCGGCCCGACCGCTCGGGCTCAGGCGATCAGGACAGCTTCTCCAGGGCCCAGTCCTCGATCTCGACGAACACGGACCGCTTGAGGAATTCCACCGAAACGACCACGCGCTCGGCCTGGTTTTTCCGGTGCCGATAAATGCCGACCAGACCGGTCAAAGGCCCGTCGACAATCATGACCCGGTCGCCTTTGTTCAGGAAGACCTGGGGCCGCACATCCCGGTCGGTCCCGTCGAGGATCATCAGGTTCGAAATTTCCTCCGGTTTGACCGGAACCGGCCGGCCGTCGGAGCCCACGAGCTTGACCACTCCCTTGGCCCTGAGGATGGCCAGATGGGTTTCCGGACTCAAAACGGCATTGACGAACACATATCCCGGAAACAAGGGCGCCATGATGATCCGCCGGCGATCCCGGCGGCGGCTCATAACCGCCATGCGAGGCAGAAAGGCCTCGAGGTCCTTTCCGGATAGCTGCTGATAGACCTTGTTCTCAAAACGGCTACGGGTATGCACGGCGTACCAGTCCCCGGCTTCGGCGCCCCTCACCGCCCCCCCCGGTCGATCGGGGGTGACTTCCGTCAAATGCCGGGACTGGGTCATGCCCTCTCCGCCTCCATGCCCCCCCACAAGATCAGGTTCGTCCCCTTGTCCAGGCTGGGTTTGAGGCGCACAAACTCATCCGGGGTCAGAATCAGGTTCCTGATTTTTCGATTGATGTGTTTTTCGACCTTGTCCGTCAGCAGGCGTAGGTTTTCCTCATCGATTTTGCCCACCAGAATCAGGTCGATAATGCCCGTGTCTCTGCCTTCCGCGTAATCGCCCACCAAGAGCGCCAGGTCCAGTTCTCCCAAACCGCCGATAATGGTTTCCAGTATCCGGTCCGCACCGACCGCTTTCATGACCATGCCGTGAAGTTCGGGAAACAGCGGATGGGTCTGGTTGGCCGAATAAAAGATGTACCGACCGTTTCGTTCGCTTTCCAAAAGACCCGATCGGGTCAACTGCCCCAGCTCGTAGCTGACCTGGCTGGGTGAAATCCCGAACTCCTTGGCCAGTTCCTGTAAATAGGCCCGGCTGTTGGGATTGAAAAACAGGCGCATCAGTATCTTGATGCGCGTCGTCGAGGTGATCAGATCGGAGAGCAGATTCATGGCTCTATACTTCGTTCTAAATTTTGGAACATAATATATGGAACTATCCAGGATGTCAATGAAAAGAGTCAACCTCCCCGGCAAGTACCTTCAATGGACGGATTGAAAGGGCCAAACTGGGCGCTCAAACCGGATCGGTCTGATAATTATTTGACTTTCCTTAAATTATCTGCTATCTGGATTTGGGGATCATCCTCCGGTCCCCTGACAAGCGGCCACAAGGAGCCTGGCATTTGGTTCACTTCACCTCCTCGCGATGGAAGGAAATCTGGTTTTTCGAGCCGGCCGGATCACGAATCGAACGGCGTGAACGCCTGGCCGGGTGGTGTGAAGCCGGGGTCCTGGTCTGTCTGGTCATCCTCTCCGCCCTTCTGCCTTATGCGGACATCACCACATCCCGCGAAATAGGAATCGTTTTCGGCCTGCTGTTCTGGCTGGGCCGCATGGCCTTGAGCGGCCGCTGGGAGTTCATCCGTACGCCCCTGGACCTGCCCTTGGCCCTGCTCACGGCGGCCGGCCTTCTCTCCATCGTCTGGGCGGTGGACCCGGGCTACACCCTGCACGAGTTGCGGGGGGAAATGCTCAAAGGGATACTGATCTACTACCTGGCGGTCAACAACCTGCGCACCGAATCCCGAGCCAAGGCGGTGATCGCGGCCATGCTGGCCGGGGCGCTGATCATGGACTTTTACGGCGTGATCGACTACACGATCCACTATAACTATTGGACCAAGCCCTGGGTCCGGGAAATCAGCCTGCATCGGGGCAGCCAGGAACTGGGGACCTATCTGCTCCAGACAGCCCCCTACCTGCTGCTGGGTTTTTTCTGGCTAAAGCGCCGCGTGGCCCGGGCGATCCTGGCCGCCTTCCTGATCCTGCACCTGACCGCGGCCTACCTGACCTTCAGCCGGATCACCCTGTTGGCCATCCTCTTCGAAGCGGGTCTGATCATCTTCCTCTGGAACCGTTTCTGGAAGGTCATTCTGGTCATCCTGGCCATATTGCTTGTCTATCTGACTCTTTTCTCGCCCCGGCCGATCCTGGTCCCGGCCGACCAGGCCCCCGAGGAGCTTCGGTTCGGGCGGTTCGGGCTGAACGGTCTGGACGCGTCCCGTTTCGCCCTTTGGCGGACGGCCCTGAACGATCTGGCGGCCCATCCCTTCCAGGGCATCGGTTTCGGGCGACACAGTTTTGCCAAAAAGTATCCGGAATGGAAAAAGATCAACACCAGCTACTGGCACGCTCACAACACCTTCATCAACCTGGCCCATGAACTGGGCCTTCAGGGGCTGGCGGTTTTCTGTTTTCTGCTCTATCGGCTCTTCAGGGGCCTGTGGCCGGGTCGGGGACGCGGCGCGGCCTGGGTCCGGGGGAACACGGCCGGCCTGGTCGCGGCCGCCGTATGGGTCATGACCGCCGGCTACTTTTTGCGCAATCTGACCGACGATCTTTACAGCGACGACTGCGCCCTGCTGTTCTGGCTGCTGGTCGGCTGCGCCTTTTCCCTGAAACGGTTCGCCTGGCCATTGGCCGACCGGAAACCAGGGGCCTGATCGCGATTCGCCTTGCGGCCGTCCTTTTGCCTTGACCCTGCCCGGGCGGCTGTGTAGATTGGCTTGAAAAATCTATTAACCCTGCAATAAAACCGGCATGCTCTTGAAGAAAGGAGAAGGCCATGGGACTTTACGACTACACGGTATGGGACTATATCTGCCGAAACGCCTTTATTTTCCCCGACCGCGACAGCATCGTCTTCAACGACGTCCGTCTGACCCACATGCAGTATAAACGGCAGTGCGACCGCCTGGCCGCCGGTCTGGCCCGATACGGCATCCAGAAGGGCGACCGGCTGGGCGTGGTGGCCCACAACAGCGACGAGTTCATGATTCTCTACGGCGCGGCGGCCAAGATCGGGGCCACCCTCCTGCCGGTCAACTGGCGCTTCCAGCAGGATGAGGTCGAATACGTCCTCGGCGACTGCACGCCCCGGTTGGTCTTCGCCGGGCCGAACTATCGGGAAACCGTGGCTACGGCGGCGCCGAAAGTATCCTCCATTGAAAAAAAATACACCATCGGCGGCGGCGAAACCGAGGGCTTCACGCCCTTCGGCGAGCTGTATTCCGACGAGGGCGCGGACGACGAATTCGAGGTCCCGGCCGATACGGGCTTCGTCATCATCCATACCGCCGCCGTGGCCGGCCATCCGCGCGGGGCTTTGCTCAGCCAGGGAAACATCGTGGCCGGCAACTTGAACTCCATGATAGGCAACGGGTTGGGCCCGGACGACTGCCACCTTTGCATCCTGCCTCTTTTCCACATCGCCGGCCTGTCCCTGGCCATGGCCACCATGCAAGCCGGGGGCAAGAACATCATCTTCGAACGCTTCGACCCCGAGTACACCCTCAAGATGATCGAGCAGGAAAAGGGCTCGATCTTCATGCAGTTCCCGCCCATCCTCAAGATGCTCCTGGATAAATATCAGGAGAAACCCTACGATATCAGCTCACTGCGTAATGTCGGCGGACTCGACCACCCGGACAACATCATCGCCTTCATGAAAATCGCACCCAATGCCCGCTTCTACACCGGGTTCGCCCAGACCGAGGCCATGGGCGTGACCGGCGGCGCGGCCGCGGAACGGCCCGGCAGCGCCGGCCGACCGACCCCCATTTCCCGTGTCGTCCTGTTCGACGACTACGACCGGCCCGTGCCCGTGGGCACCCCGGGTGAGATATGCGTCCGTTCCCCCACGGTTTTTCTCGGTTACTGGGGCCTGGAGGAAGAAACCCAGTATACCTTCCGCAACGGCTGGCACCACACTGGCGACATCGGCCGCTTTGACGAAGACGGCTTCCTCTGGTACGTCAAGCGCAAGGCCGAAAAGGAACTGATCAAACCTGGCGGTGAAAACGTATATCCGGCCGAAGTGGAGAAAGTCATCCTGGAACACGATTCCATCCAGGAGGTCAGCGTCATCGGCGTGGCCGACCGGGAGTGGGGCGAGGCCATCAAGGCCGTCTGCGTCCTGGCCCCGGGCTGCTCCCTGGAGCCCAAGGAAGTCATTGATTTCGTGGCCTCCAAGATCGCCCGGTACAAAAAACCCAAACACGTCGTCTTTGTCGATACCCTGCCCAAAACCCCGGAAGGGGAGATCGACCGCGACCAGGTCAAGAAAGACCAGGGCGGCAAGTACTAGTTTTTCCCCCGATAACACCGGAGCCCGGGTCATACAGGCCCGGGCTCCGTTCGTTTTTTCCGACCTCAAGTCATCAAAGCATTTGTTTTTCAGACGGTTTCGTTTCCAATTCCCTTCCCGGAGCCGCCTCCGGGGCTGACTGGAGGGTCGGGGTGTCAAGGGCTTCCCGCTGGCCGCCGACCTGGCAGCCGGGACGCAGTCAGGTTGAAATGCCCATTCGGGGGAGAATGACGGCCTGCAACAAGACCCAGGCCCCCAAAACCACGAGAATCCATAGCACTTTCATTGTTTCTCCTTGTCCGGCCCCCGGCCGGACTCCTCGCTCAGCCTCAGGAAAAGCCCGAGCCGGTCGAACAGCCGCCACCGGAGCCGACACTCAGCGATGAAAAAGCCGACATGGCCCGTTCCAGCCGCTTCGAGCCGCACTGCGGACAGCAGACCTCTTCCTCGCTGCTCAAGACCAGGGTTTCAAAATCGTCCTCGCAGTCCAAACATACATACTCGTAAATCGGCATATTCTTTACCTCGACCTTAAAATTCGCTCCCACAACCTCGTTCCTGACCATATAGAGCCTCACCCATGGACATTGGTTTCAAATCGAGTCGATTTTTCCACTTGCCCGTTGGCGTGCCTCCCGGATATGCGTCAACAGGACATTGAAGCTCGCCGCGGCAGGCCGCGGGAATGTGCATGCCCTGCATGTTCAGGGGGGCCGGGCTACAGGGATTTCAAGAGGTCGTCGATGGCCGACTGATCCAACCCCTGCCCGGATTTCTGGGGGCCTTTGAGCAAAGGCTCCTCTTCGGATTTTCTCTCCGTCCCCGGTTCTTCACGGGTAAAGCGGTCGCCCAGGGAGACGAGCATCTCCTGCACCGTTCCCTCGATGGCCTGAACCAGGGTGACGATCCGCTTGATGCGCTGCCCGGTCAGGTCCTGGAAACTCATCTCTTCGAAAATTTTCATCACTCGGTCCTGGGAGGATTTGACCTGATCCAGGACCGCTTCGGCCTGGGCCTGGGCCGCCGAAGGCAGGCCGGCTTCGGCGACCAGGGCCTCGAGGCCGGTCTGAATCCCGTTCTGTTCCTGCTGCATGGCCTCCAGGTTGTCCATGATTCGGTTGGCGGCCTGCTCGGTGGTTTCGATGATTGCGTAGAGTTGGTCCGATGCTTCGGGCAGGTCCTTTTCAGCCACATTGGTCAGGGCCGGATGGACCCTCAGGGAGAGTTCCTTGTAAAACGCATTGAAATCCAAGGCGATTTCGGAAAGTCCTCTAACGGTGATTCTGGATATGTCCTGATAGAAACCCTTGCTTTTCCCATCCTGGTTCTCGTTCATGAGCAGCCCCCTTCGATTCCCTAATCGTTGCTTGCTCAAATATTAAACAAAAACGGATAGCTGTCAACGAATCGTTTGATGCCGGGGTCCGCGCAGCAATAAT
>JAHJTB010000078.1 GCA_018830135.1 Pseudomonadota bacterium
CGATTTATTTGTATATATTTCAATTAGTTACCGGATACCCGGCTCCCGTCCCCCTCAAAACGACTTTACGAAAAATTATTTCACACTCCCCCGGGAACCACCACCAACACTCAATAAAAATTTTCACCCATTATTGCTGAGTATCTGGTCATCGAACCCGCGGACCCAGCACATCGCAAAGACCGCGGTCAGTTTCCACTCCTCATCATCACTGTAATAAGCCGCCCGAATGGCGTCCTGATGCCAGTCCCGGGGTGCGCGAATCGATGCCTCCAGTATCCGTCGGCGCACGTTTTGGGGCACGGCGGCGTCCAGGTAGAGCTTGCGGATCGATTCCTGGATTTTCCGAAACATGTTCTCGGAGATCAGCGCGTCATCCGGGTCATCAAACCCGTATGCGTCGGAGTGATCGAGCGCCGGCCCCAGTGATATTACGGCCTCGCCTCGCAGATCATCCGATTCATCATCGTTTTTGAGGATGGACAGCAATGCATCAGCGAGTTCGTCGTTGATCACGGTATCGTCGCCGGCCAGTTCCGCGGCAATGAGGCGGTCGGACGCATCGGCCTGGTCATCATCGAGAATGTCGAGAAACATGTCACCGATGCCTTCCGGCCATTCCCAGGGAGGAATCTCCTTCAATGTTTTCAGGTCCATTTCAGCCTCTCGATTTGCGCCATTCGGCGGTTAGCGGCCCTTGCGAATCACCTTCGATTCGCTGGCGCCATGTTTATCTGACCTAATCAATATCGCTATTTTCAGGGTCCGTCCAGTCCGTCCCTGCTTTGACGCCATCAATGAGAAACCGCACTCCCTGGTTGTCCGACGGGTTCATCCAGAGCATCCGATCAAACACGCGCTCCGCCTCGTCGAAGCGCCCGAGACGCCAGAGGCACAAACCAAAGCCATGCATGCAACGCAGCAACGGACGATTGTTGACATGGCCCCACGGCAGAAGTCCGGTGAAATCGTTTCCCAGAGACAACTCGCCGATGCGCAGCCCGACTTCATAGTGTCGAATGGCATCTTGCGGGCTGTGATCAAAGATGCGATTGCCCAGATGGGCATGGGCATCGAGACAGCGCAGGTCTGCCTGGCACAGCCCCATCAAGATATTTACCGCCTCTGCCCGCTTTCCGCCAGCTTCGAGGTCGTTGGCCTGAATGATGGGATCACATAGAGGATCGTCCGGGTCATCACCGGGTAACACCTGCTCCATCTCGAACTCGGGGCGCGGTCCGTGAGCGATGATCGGCTTGGCCCACTCCTCGATGGGTTCGTCCTCTTCGCCCCAATAGTGCTCCTTGGGGTCCCATATACCGATGTCCTCGAGACCCAGGGGCGCCAGACCGAGGGCATCCACGTCGAGCCGGGTCGATTGAATCTCTCCGGAAAGATATGGATGACCCGCATAACGCCACTGCTTTCGAGGCTTGACCGTGACAATCTGGCCAGGCACTAAACCCCCAAGCCGGCTCGGACGCAGCGTGATGACCCTTTCGGTTCCCAACAGGCGGCATCGGGCGGATCGATCCTTGACCGACAGGGCGACCAGTTCGACCGGTCCGCTCAAGTCGAGGTCATCGGCGCCTGCCTTATGGTGCCGCTTGCTTCGGGAAGAGACCCTCACGTCGGCAGGGTAGGGATCGAGGCGGAGCCATTTGCGGTAGGCAGCCACGTAATCCGCACCAATGGAAGTTTGGGCAAACATGACATCGGCCGCCGAAACCACATGCTCGGAGCCGTCTTCGCGCCGGCATCTTGCCGTCAGCCCGCGCCGCTCGTTGCCGTCGTAGTCAATCTCGATTACCGAAACCGGTTCCCCGATGACGAAGCCATCGGCCGGCAGCTCGATGTCGTCCTCGAAGGCCTGCCGAAAAGCCCAGAGCTGTTCGTCATCTCCATAAGCGTCAACCGTGATCTCCTCGATCCTTTCGTCCAAAGCGTCGAGGTCCTTTTTACCTCCGGGGCTTCGTGAACTCATCAAACGACCTCCCCTATAGAGTCTCGCAAGGCGTCTCGAACCGGTCGTAACGGGTGAAGGTTGGCGGGAAGTCCTTCGTCATTTCCAAAATCCTCAATCATCCATATCCCGATGCGCGGTCGCATCCTCGTCAACCCAGTCCTCTTCGGTGTAGGACATGCCTTTGCGGCCGGGCACCTTGCGTGCGGGGCCCGCCCGGTAGATCGAGCAGCTCTTCGGGCCGTAGCAGAACGTCTCGAACCGGTACCGTTTATGGGACGGGTTCCAGTGGTCGATGATCATTTCCACCGGCATCCGGCAGCCCCACATGCAGGTCAGGCACTTGGAATCATAGGTCCGGGCGTCCAGGCGACGATGTCCACGGTCGCGATAGGTTTCCAGGTCGGGCGGCGCCCCCTGGAAAGGCGGACCCGCCGATGGTTCGTTTTCGGTACCCTTCAATACCTTAATACCGCTCGTCTTGTAAAGCCCGGCCGTCTCGAGCCGCGGATCGGGAACCGGGACCGCCAGGCCGCTCACTTCCATGCCGGCGCGAAATTGATGTTTCTCGTGCGCGGCCTTTCCTACAGCGACCAGGAATTCGCCGCTTTCGTCTTCACATTTTCCGTCAATGCCCAGCACATAGCCCTGGTACCCGTGCTGCCGCTGGTCAAAGGACCGGCTCAGCCGGATGCGCGGCTGAACGCCCACGATACGGCCCGACCATTCGATTTTGTCCATGGTCATTGCAGCTCCTGACATCGTCTAGCTACGAATTCATCCTGCTTCATTTTTCATTCCATAAGCCGGCCTTGACCAGTCGTTCAATGAGCGCCTTGCGCCGCATGTGACCGGCCATGAATTTTTTCAGCTCCCCCTGGAAGGCCTTTCGGCTGGCATGGGCCTGGTATGCGTCCGAGAGGTCCACCAGGGCCCGGCAGGCCTCGTTATAGCCGAGTCCCGAACCCCGTTCGACGTTCGCCTCGATCGACTCCCATGCCTTGGGAAAATCCTTGGCCAGGGTTTCGAGATAGGCCAGGCGTTCCGCTCGCCGTCTGGCTTCCAGTCGCTCTCGTTCTATTTTCTCCCGTTCGAGTCGTATTTTCTCCGAGGCCTTGGCATTATTCCAAAGTTCTCCGACCGTACGCAAGGGCGCATCGGTCCTCTCGCCCCGCAAGCCCCGCCGCCATTCGAAGAACCGGTTTTTGAGCGTCCTTTCAGCCTGCTGCCCTTGCCCGGCCAGAAGCAGTTTCAAAATACCGGCCACCTCGTCCCGGCCCAATCCTTCCAGCCAGTCGTCAATCTCTTTTTCCGATTCCGCTTCATCTTTCTCCTCGGATCGGCCCATGCCCGCGCCGGCCAGCAGGTCCACGTCCACTTCCAGGAATTCGGCCAGGGCCTGCTGGGCCGCCGTCAAACTGCCCAGTCCTTCGACGGCCAGGGGCTCCGGATCGTCGTCCTCCAGCATCTCCATGCTCACGGCCGCCAGCCATCCGATGTAAAGACCGCGGACGTCTCCCCGGAGCAGTTCATCCCTTATCGGAGCGAGGCGGGCCATCCAGCCGCCTCCGTCCTCCATGCCGAAACGGTCGTAGTCCTTGGACTCGTCCAGCCGCCAGGTGATGATCCAGTGCGTCTCCGTGGCTTCGAAGTCAAGGACGCCGGGCGCCGACACGGCACCGGCCGTCTTCGCCGGCAGCACATCGATGGGCAGGCGGACCATGAAAACGGCCGTCCCCCAGTTGGCCACGTACACATGGGCGTCGAAACAGTATTTCAGCAATTCGACCGGGTCCGCCTTCAGATCACCATAATTGTATTCGTTGGTGAAACTCACGGGCGTGATGCTGGCCCGGGTCGAAATCCTTCGCAGTCCCGCCATCTCCTCGGATGTCAGCGGCCGGTCGACGGCCAGAAACTCATAATACTGGTATTCGCTCATGAAAGCTCGCCTCTTTGCCCGGAATACGGAGTCGTCTCCGTAGGTTAAAAATCCCGGCGGCAGTTTTTCATTTTCAATTAATGCCCATCTCCGCCCGGACGCGGACTTCAAGCCCTATTGTCTTTCCCGGCGGAAATCAACCTGAGGCCTTCCGGGTTTGGCTTCAGGTATAATTTCCATTTCCTCTTGGATCGAACCGAATTGAATATACCACCTGTCGTACTTTCTGAACTTGAGATTCCCCGCCTCAATTTGGATGCTCATTCTTTTAGCTCAGCTATTATCTTGCTGTATTGATCCGGATATTTTCTTTCTAGTACAGAGACAATCCTTTTGGAATTCACTTGCTTGATGAACTCAGCCGTAGTTAAATCAAGGGATCTTGTACACTGAGAACTGACGGTATTGTACCTGACATCCAGTTTTTGACTAATTTTGCGAAAGGCATCCCTGTGATTCAGCCCACTCCACATCAGCTTGATGACTGGTATCAAGTAATCCTCCACATTGTTATACCCTTTTTTGCCGAACGACTTATCAGAATTTCGCGGCTTTCGAGGAGCAGGATAAACAGTATTTGGATATCCGCGCCGGGTTCCTACTTGCATCTGATGCTTCACCTGATCCATCAATTCGCCAATACTCTGCTGAATTTTTTGGTAAAGGACAACAAGTTTTTTCTGGCGCTCATGTTCCGAGAAGAGCTTTAATTTCAGCTCATTTAATTCCGCTGGAATGGGAAGGCCTTGCCGCTTCATACGCATGATAGAGTTTTCAATCTCTTTTATCTGGCCGAAGGAAACTACTTTTGCGGGATCGTGGATGTCACCCCGCAAGCGCTGGATGATATCCGATATCTCCGAGATAAGTTGCTCTATTCTTGTCTCAAGACCATCGAGATGATCCATGGTAGAATACTCCCGCTTGTTGCAATCTAATAATTTTTGTAAAAGGCCTCCGCCGTGAATTTTACGAACTCCTCGGTTCTTTCCGGGCTGCGGGCCATCACCTGCCAGGGTTCCAAGTGGGCGATCTCGATTTGCAGGTCCTTAGCGGTTTTGGTGCTGCAACCCAAAATGTCCTGAACCGACCCGGATGAAACCCCTTCGCATTGAAAGATAAAGGCAAACTCCAGCAGCTCTTGAAAATTGAAGAACTTTTGCTGGTAATCGTTAGGGGATTGGCTGGCGAAAAATACCACGATACCTTTGGATCGGCCCTCCCGGATGATACGTTGTAAAAAAATGTTTCGTTGGCTTAGATAATTGTGCGCCTCGTCGATGACCAGAATGGATCGTATGGTGCGGCGTCCGTCCCGGACCGGACTGTCCGGCAACAGGGCCATCTCCTTGTAGAGCCGTTCGATCACCAGATAAGCGACCAGTTCCTTAAGCACCGGCATGGCATGAACGTCGATCAGCAGAGTGCGGCTGGAAAGCCGATCAATCGGGGCCACATCGCTGCCATGCCGCCAAAAGAGGTCGAAATCCGATAAATCGCGCAGCACTTCGATAAGGCTGTCGTCTTTCTTGTTATCCTCCTCGTACATGGTGGCTACTATCCGGAAAACATCATGGAAATCCGGATAGGGTAGCACCGAATCAGCCCGCTGGGCGTAGGCGGCCCGAATCGCCTCGGTCAGCGCACCTTTCTGCACAACGCCCAGCTTGCTGTTGATGGATGCAAAGCTTTCAGCCTTTTCACGGGCCGAGACATTGACCGTCTGCTCGTCGTAGGCCGGCAAGACAAAAGGGTTTATGGGGAGGCTTCTCCACCTTGTAGCAACCGGAAGGGAATGACCTTAGCCACCTCCAGGAAGCGTTCATTGTCCACCACATCGCCTTTGTAGTCAAAATATATGAAATTTGTTTGATAGTTGGACTGCTGGCGGATATCGGCCAGAATCTTTAAAATGAACTGGGTTTTTCCTGTGCCCGGCTTGCCCATGATTGCCAAGTGCGAGTTGGCATGTTTGGCGGTGTTGTTGATCTCCATGATCAGTTCGCTTCGCTGCAACAAGGTCCGACCGATAAAAACATCCAGCCCGTGGCCGGCAGTTTCCCGGCGCCCCCCGAACTCCACCTCATCCACCAAGCGCATCAGCATGGCGTCCGCATCACGGCCGCACTCCTGAAACATCCGGCCCAGCAGATCCGCTCCGCTGTCGATATGGTTTTTCACGATGGAACGGTTGGAAAAAAACGCATCTTCACCGATGTCGCGTTTCTGATAGACGCGGCAGATCAGTGCCCGCATGAAGACCTCGTCTTCGCCCACAAAGGTGGGGCGCTTCATCTCAGCGCCGGTAAAACTGCTGCTCTGCGCCACATCAGACCCTTCCTTGACCAGCGACAGGGCAAAGGCCATGCGAGCCAGGGTGGCCTTTTCCAGTTTGGTTTCAAAACGCAACGCGCTGAGCACCTCATCCGCCTCATTGGATGTGTACAGTCGATCGGCCATGGTCTAATTCTCCCAGAAATATCCTTCGCAAAAGGTCGTCAGCTCCCGCTGTTTGTCAAACACCAGGCTCCCGGCCCCGCTCAGGCGGGTTTTGAGAGTCCGGTAATAATCCTTATCGATTTCGGTGTCCGTTGACAGGATGATCACCTGTTCCCCGGCATTGGAGAAGTAGTTGTTCACGATGTTGTCCCGGTGGGTGCTGTCGAGCCGCGACAGGGGCGTGTCGATGACGATAGGCAGTTTGAGCTGGCTGGTCTGGGCCAGGCCCCACAGCAGGGAGACCGCGAACACCTCCTTTTCGCCGGCGGAAAGACCGGATTTTTTAATCTCATGGCCATTACGGTCTGTTATGCATACCTCGTAAGTTTTATCATCAATCATGATGTCTTTGATCAGGCCGCTGCGGCTGGACAGCAGGCGGAACATTTCAAAGGTTTTTTCCTGCAGCATAAGGACCTTGTTCTTGCGCAGCCGCACCACGAATTGATTGAGCACCCCGGCAATGGCATCGCACTCCTGGATAAACTCGGCCCGCTCCTTGGAGACATGATGTTTCTCATACAGCTTTTCGATCTCCATTTCAAGGTCGGTGATTCTCTTTTCAAGGCCGAGAATCTCTTCTTCCAGCAGGCGCACTTGTTCCGATTTGCGACCGATCTGAGTCGAGCAGCCCTCCATCTCGGCCTGAAGCTGTTCGAAGAGTTCCCGTTCGGATTCCGTCAGAGACCCGGTCTGGCCGAGCCCCTCAAGCTTGCGGATCTGGGCGATCAGCTCCCGCTTTTCCTCCAGCAATGGTTTGAGCAAAAAAACATCCCCGCTTTCGAGGGTCTCCATCTTGTTAAGCACCCGTGCCGCGTCGCGGTCGGATAGATCCAGAATCCGAACCACCTCCCCCTGGGAGTCGCCCTCCCTGAGCAGCCGGAAGATGCGCCGCTCCAACTCCGCCATCTTTTCAGGTGACAGTGTTTCCCGGTAGATCGGTTCCGGCTCCTCCACGACCCGAACGATACGCTTGGCCAGGGAAGCGGCGCGCTCCTTGATCGCCTCGCTGCCGGCCGATTCACGCTCCGCCTCGATTTGCAGGCGCATGGGATCGAACAGCCTGCCGGAAATGGCGAACGGTAGTGTCTTTTCGCACAGCAGGCGGATTTCGCTCTCCACCTGGGCCAGACGGTTGGCCGCCTGAATGCGTTTCTTTTCATTGGCGCGCATGGCTTCGCGGGTTTCCGGCTCGGTATGAAAGGTTGCGGCAAAGCGCTGCCTGGCATCTTCGAGCTGGCTCTTGAATTCCGCCAGCTCTTGCTGCAGGTCCTCCCGTTCCTGACGCTTCCGTCCCAGCCTGCTGCGCTCTTTTTTCAACTCGCTTTGCTTGAAATCCAGGTCTTCATCCGAGATTTCCACAAACCCTCTGCGCTCTTCATTCTTGATATAGATTATGTCGGACGCCAAGCGATTGATGTACTGGATGCCCAGGGCCGCTTCCAGGGATGATTTCAACCGCACCTCCGAGTGATCGTCGGCAGCGATGGCCTGGATCTTCTCGCCGTCAAAAAAGAAAAACTGAGTAATGCCCGGCGGAATCACGGAGCGGATAAAATCCTGCCAGATTTCCTGGTTCTGCACCGACACCCGTTTGCCGTCGCGCACCACCACCAGCCTCTCAGCCATATCCCGCGGTTTGGGATCGTCGGCACCCCCCGCGCTCCAGGAGCGCTTGACCACCAGTTCCGAGAGGTCGTCCATTTCCATGACCAGTTCAAAGGAGACATTTGCATTGCCCCTGGTCTTTTCGCGGCGATTGATGTTTCGAAAAATCTCATCTGCTTTGGCCCCGTACAGGCAAAAATTGATCGCCTCCATAATGGAGGTTTTGCCTGCGCCGTTCATACCGCCGACCAGAAAAATACTCCGGTTGTCATCCCCCACGGGGAAACGGATCTCGGTGGCAAACTGGAAGGACTTGTAGTTTTCTACGGTCAGCTTCCGGAATTTCATCCCTCCGCCTCCTTGTTGATGTACCGGGTCCGAATATCCTCAAGGGTTGTGGCGGTGCCGTCGCTGTTGACCCGGCGCCAATGTTTCCAGCCGTTCAAGGAACGACCGGCAACGCGTGATGCCGCCGTGGACAAAGAATCGTACGATTGCCGTCCATCCGGCGCTTTTAACATGATCGCACCATCGGGCCGCATCTTTCCCTCGATTATAGGGCCGTTCTTAAGCCATTGCAGTTCCAATCGGTCATCCACCGCCAGCAACCCGGACCGGATCAGGTCCGACAGGGTCACGCCATAGTATTTTTTCGGTCCTCCGGCCTGACCGGTCGAATGTAGCCTGTCCCTTACGGCCCGCGCCGTTTTGATTGTTTTTGCGAGCGCCTGCATGAGACTTTTAACCTTTTTAAGACGGGCGTCAATTTCATGATTTTCAGTACCGGCCGAATCTCGGGCCGAAAGTTTCAGCTTCAAGCCGCGCAAATCCTCAGGCACGGGGACACCGCTGCGTTGGAGCTGTTCGACCGCCTTGTTGACGGCCTGCAACTGTTTGAGTTCCTCCGCGGACAAACAGGACGGCTGCTTTGGAATCCGGCCCAGTTGCTCAAGCCACCGTTCCAGCGCTTTTATATGTTCCGCTATTTCATCAGGCAACATGAGGCATCCTATTCAGCCGGCGGGCGGCTTTTTAAAATTTCCCGTAGGGCGTCATAAACGCCTGTTCGCCGCTCCTTGAACTCATATTCATAAACCGTCTCGAGCAGTTTGCGCACCTTGTCCCGGCTTACGTTGTTTTGCCGGCACAGTTCATCGAGCAGTTGCTGGTCATCGGCGGATAACTTCATTTATCCTCCTCCAGAAAGCGTTTCAGCGCGGCATCATCGGTCAGCTTTTCATCCCGGGCCTCCTCGACCAGCCGATGCTCTTGGAATATATCATATTGCTCGAGGGCCAGTTGGTCTGCCACGGCTTTGCTGACCTTTCCGGGATGGGTCAGGATGTCCCGCTCGTTGAATTGCAGAAAGGCATCCAGTTTCTCGCGCCAGTTATGCATGAAGACCTGGCGGTGACGGTTGGCCTGGTCCTCGGCATAATCGAGGTACATGGTCACGATGCGGTTGAGACTCTCGATTTCTGCGGCGTTCATGTAGTTTTTGGCGATGGTGACGTCCCCTCTGCGCACCTTGGTCCCTTTCCAGGAGGTCAGGCCCATGTTAGGCTTGGCGGCATCGGCCCTTTCGGCGATCAGTTCGGCGGCGGTTCTACCCGAAATGGCGAAATGCAGCTTGTTCTGGACGATGCTAAAAAACTCCTGGGTCTCCGTGGCCCTGGGATCGTAGTCAACAGCCAGTTTATAGATGTCGCGGATTTTTTGGTAAAAGCGTTTTTCGCTGGACCGGATGTCCCGAATCCGCTCCAGCAGTTCGTCGAAATAATCGGAGCCGATGTTCCGCATCGCCTTGAGCCGGTCATCGTCCATGGCGAAGCCCTTGACCAGGTATTCTTTCAGGCGCTCGGTGGCCCAGCGGCGGAACTGCGTGCCCCGGGGGGATCGCACGCGATAGCCCACGGCGATGATGGCTTCCAGGTTGTAAAACTTGGTTCGGTAGTTCTTGCCGTCAGAGGCAGTTGTCAAGTATTCCTTGACAACTCGGCTTTCCTCCAACTCCCCTTCATTTAAAATATTTCTCAAGTGCAGACTGATGTTTTGCTTGGTGGACTGGAACAGCTCGGCCATGGCGGCCTGATTCAACCAGACGGTTTCGTCCTGCAGGTGAACCTCGATGTGCGTCCGGCCGTCATCCGTCCGGTAGAGCAGTAACTGGCTCTGAACGGGCAGCATCTGATCTTTGCCTGGGTTCTTTTTGCGGCTCATCGCGCCGCCGCCTCCTCAATGAGTCGTTCGACCCGGGTTTTTTGCTTGGTCGAGCAACCGTTTAGATTCCTGATGCTTCTGAAGACTGTGTCGTAACAAATCACCGATGGCGGTTTGTTTCGGTGACTCAAGCAAGGGAACAACAAACCGGTCAATGTCGGCCCGGGTCGAAATCCTTCGCAGTCCCGCCATCTCCTCGGATGTCAGCGGCCGGTCGACGGCCAGAAACTCGTAATACTGATATTCGCTCATCTTCGTTCACCTTTGGGCAGACACCCGATATCACAATTTGTCATAGGCAGTCTCATAACATGCATGTCACGGCACCCGAATATTCTAATTCAGACCGTTTCAGTTGATGCAAAAATTACAACAATTGCCTCCCGATCCAATTCACCCGTTTTATAAATGTCTCCCAAATGCCTGGAAACAAAGGACTTGACCCGTTCGAACAGCCCGGCCATCCATTTGAGATTGGGCCAGAGTTCCACCATCCAGGCGCACATCCATCACCGCCTTGCCGCCCTGCGAATGGTAGATCACGATTTCGCCCTTGTTGGGAATGCTCGTTTTTGCGGTCTTCTTTGCCATGTTCAACAAAGGCCGATCCCCGTCCGTTCGCGGGGTTCAACTTTTTTGTCCCACCCGGGAAAACTCGATCCGCGCCTCCCCGTCTTTGGCTTCAATACGCCAGTCCATTTATCCCTGAACCGGATCGAAAGGAAATGCCCTGTATCGTTGTCAAGCCTCCTTACACTCTCGGCGCCACGGGAAATGAATCCACATGCATGGCTCCCTCGTTCAGTGACACGATGAGGTAATTCGGACGCTACAACTCGATCCTTTCCAGTGATATCTCGAAATTTATCCTATCCCGTCCGGCATGTCAAAACGATATGAGCGAGATGAGATGTCCCCACCCCGCCCGATCCGGAAACCATTCCCGACGCCCCCCCCCCGCCTATTTTTACCTCGAAATCGCGCCTGATGCTTACCCCATGCTTCCCGACGCAAAAAGGGGTTACAGGCCTGAACCTGTAACCCCTTGATTTTCTGGCTCCCCGGGACGGATTCGAACCGCCGACAAATTGGTTAACAGCCAACCGCTCTACCGACTGAGCTACCGGGGATCGGCAAAAAAGGATTAATATACCTTTGAGTGCCTTTCGTCAACAGTTTTTTTAGCTCTGGCGCCTATTCGGCGGCTTTATCCCCCTTGCCCTCGTCCGAGGCCCCGGCCATGCGTTCGATCTTTTCGTACTCCTTGTTGACCCGGTCCTGGATATAGGCGACGGTTGTCTCGTCGAGGTGGCGGAACCGTCCCTGGGCCTGGAAGTATTCGGTGATCGGCTTGGGGTTCTTGACCTTGCGGGACAGGATGTACTCCCCGTCGATGATCTCGTACAGGGGGAAGACCCGGGTCTGAACGGCCAGTCTGGCGCTTTCGATGGACAGGTCCGGTCTCATGCGCCAGCCCGTGGGACAGGGGGCGTAGATATGCAGATAGGCCGGCCCCTTTATGGTGACGGCCTTGCGGACCTTGTTCATCAGGTCCAGGTGGAAGGCCGGCGACGCGGTGGCCACGTAGGGTATGCCGTGGGCGGCGGCGATGGCCGGCATGTTTTTCTTCCAGGTGTACTGGCCCTTGCTCAGCTTGCCCGGAGGCGAGGTCGTGGTCATGGCGCCGAAGGGCGTGGCCGACGAGCGCTGGATGCCCGTGTTCATGTAGGCTTCGTTGTCCAGGCAGACGTAGAGGAAGTCGTGCCAGCGTTCCAGGGCGCCGGACAGGGCCTGCATGCCGATGTCGGCCGTGCCGCCGTCGCCGGCGATGGCCAGGATGGGGAAACGTCCGTCCTGGACGATGCCCTTGCGGCGCATGGCCTTGTACCCGGCCTCGACGCCGGAGGCCACGGCCGCGGCGTTTTCAAACGCGGCGTGAACCCACGGCACCCGCCAGGACGAGGTGGGAAAGGTCGAGGTGCAGACCTCCATGCAGCCGGTTGCCGAGGCGACGATGGCATTGTGGCCCACGGCCTTCATGACCATTCTCAGGGCGGCCACCTCGCCGCAGCCCTGGCAGGCCCGGTGGCCCGGGGCGAGCGGCTCCTCGGCGGGGATGGTCTTGGCGGTTATCTTCTGAAAGTCCTTGAGATCGTCGGCTATCATTCCATCACCCCCACCATCTCGTAGCGGTCCTGGCCCTTGGCCGGCAGGACCTGGCATTGATCGTAGATATGTTTGAACATTTCCCGGGTCGAGTCCCGGCCCCCGATGCCGATCGTGAATCCGAAGACCTTGGGCCGGTCGTCCATCAGGTAGAGGAGGGACCGGACTTCCTGGCAGACCGGGTTGGACGCGGAACCCAGGGTGATGCAGCGGTCGATGATCGCGAGCTTTTTCGCGCCGGCCACGGCCGCCTTGAACTCCACGTCCGGGAACGGCCGCCACAAGATGATGCGGGCCAGTCCGACGGACTTGCCCGCCGCCCGCATCTCGTCCACGGCGGTCTTGGCCGTTTCGCTGATCGAGCCCATGGTCACCAGGATCGTGTCCGCGTCCTGGCAATGATACGCCTCGATCGGCTCGTACTTGCGCCCGAAACGCTGTTCGAAATCCTTCCAGACCGCGTAGATGGTGTTTTTCGAGTCGAGCAGGGCCTCGTCCACGGCCTTTTTGGTCTCGTAATAGACCTCGGGGATGCCGAACATGCCCATGCTGACCGGTTTGGCCGGGTCGAGGCGGACGGCCGGCCGGTAAGGCGGCAGGAAGTCGTCCACCTCCTTCTGGTCGGGCATGAACATGGGTTCGATGACGTGGCTCAAGTTGAAGCCGTCCAGGTTGACCGCCACGGGCAGCATGACCGCGGGGTCCTCCCCGATCCGGAAGGCCTGCAGGGTCATGTCCAGGACTTCCTGGCCGTTTTCGGCGAAAATCTGAATCCAGCCGGTGTCCCGTTCGGCCATGATGTCGGAATGGTCGTTCCAGATGGAAATCGGCGCGGACAGGGCCCGGTTGGCCACGGACAGAACGATGGGCAGCCGCAGGGCCGGCGGCAGGTAAAGCAGTTCGTGCATCAGGGCCAGGCCCTGGGATGAAGTGGCGGTGAAGGTGCGCGCGCCCGCGGCCGAGGAGCCGATGCAGCAGCTCATGGCCGAATGCTCGGACTCGACCGGAACGAACTCGGCGTCCAGTTCGCCATTGGCCACCAGCTCAGACAAATGTTCCACGATATGGGTCTGAGGGGTGATGGGATAGGCGGCCACCACGTCGGCGTTGGCCAGCTTGACCGCCTCGCTTACGGCCAGGGAGACCTCGATACCTATTCTCTTGGACATGGATCAGACCTCCTCGTGGACCATGGTGATGGCCTTTTTCGGACATTCATAGGCGCATATACCGCAGCCCTTGCAGTAGTCCAGGTCGGCCTGAAAGTATTTTTCATCCTTGCCCATGTCCTGGTAGCAGCCCTCCGGACAGTAAATCCAGCAGAAGCCGCAGTAGATGCATTTTTCACGGTCCAGGATCGGGCGCTCGGAACGCCAGTCGCCGGTCTTGAAATCGATCGTGCTTCCGGGCCGGTCCACATGGGCCCCGAGGGGCATCTCCTTCCAACTCATCATCGCGTCGATCTTCATGATGGTTCAGCCCTCCATGACGGTTTCGGTAAAGGCGCGGTCGTAGGCCTTCTGGTTTTTTTCCGCGATCCGTCCGAAACGTTTGGCCAGCGGTCCATTAATGGCTTCGGGCTTGATGATGCCGCTGGCCTTGACCAGGGCGCCCAGCATGACCGTGTTGGTGATGGGCAGCCCCAGGGTCTCCTGGGCGATCCGCGAGGCGTCCACCACGGCCAGTTTATGTTTGAAGCCGTATTCCCGGCGGATTTCCTCCGGGGTCCGGTTGGAGTTGAGGATCAGGACGCCCTGCGGCTTGAGGCCATCGTCCACCTGGGTGATGGACATGACCGTCGGGTCCAGGACCACGACCATATCGGGCTCGTAGACTTTTTCCCGGGTGCGAATCTGCTGGCTGTCCACCCGCAGGAACGCCACGACCGGCGCGCCGCGACGTTCCGGTCCGAAGCTGGGGAAGGCCTGGGCGAATTTTCCCTCTTCAATGGCCGACAAGGCCACCAACTCGGCGGATGTAACCGCTCCCTGGCCTCCTCGGCCGTGAATTCTCACTTCAATCATCTTCCACTCCTCGCGTAAATGGTTGACGCCATATACTAACTCGGTTTTGATGGCCGGCCTCGAGCCGGTCGGGGCGGCCCCCGTGTCAAAGCAGGGTCCGGTCCGATTCCATCTCGCTCTCCAACGGCAGGGCCACCAGCCCCGTCCGGGCCAACTCCTTGATCTTGAAGGCTTCCAGGGACAGGATGACCGTATTGATCTTGCGATCGTTGCCCACGAACTCGAGAGTCATCGTCTTGGCGCCCACGTCCACGACCGTGGCCCCGAAGGTGTTGGCAATCCGAATGATTTCGTGCCGTTTTTCCTTGGGCGCGTAAATGGTCATCAGGACCAGTTCCCGGGTGATGGACTCGGAATACTTGAGGTCCTGGACCTTGATGATGTCGATCAGCTTGCGGAGCTGCTTGGTCACCTGCTCGAGGATGATCTCATCGCCGGAAACCACGATGGTGATCCGGGTCACGTCCGGGTTTTCGGTCACGCCGGCCGCGATGCTCTCGATGTTGTAAGCCCGCCGGGTGAAAAGCCCGGCCACATGGGACAGGACGCCGGGATGGTTCCGCACCAGAATCGAGATCATTTTCCGCATCACTCGTCCCCCTCACCGAAAAAGTCCGTCTGCCCCCTGCCGGAGGGGATAAAGGGCATCACGTTTTCCTCGGGCGCCACGACGAAATCCACAACGACCGGACCGTCCGTGTGCAGGGCCCGGTCAATGGCCTCGCCCACCTTGGCCGGCTCGGTCACCCGGAGGGCCTCGATGTCATATCCCGCGGCTACCTTGCAGAAGTCCGGATTATAATCGAAAACCGTATGGGAGTACCGCTTGTCCCAGAAAAACTGCTGCCACTGCCGGACCATGCCCAGACAGCCGTTGTTGAAAATGAACATTTTGACCGGCAGATTGTACATCCGCACGGTGGCCAGTTCCTGAATGCACATCTGGAAGCTGCCGTCCCCGGTCAGACAGACCACGGTTCGGTCCGGGCATCCGATCTGGGCCCCGATGGCGGCGGGGAAGCCGTAGCCCATGGTGCCCAGGCCGCCGGAGGTCATGAATCGCCGGGGCTCGGTGGTGCACATGTACTGGGCGGCCCACATCTGGTGCTGCCCCACGTCCGTGGTCACGACGATCTCGCCCCGGGTCATGTCGCTCAGAGTCTTGATCACGTACTGGGGCTTGATCGTGCCGTCGTCCTCCCAGGTCAGGGGGTGCTCCTCCTTGAGAGCGGCGATCTTCCGGGTCCAGCGTTCCCGGCCGACCGGTTCGCTCTTCTCGTTGAGCATGGCCAGAATCGCCTTCAGGTCGCCCACGATGGGGATGGCCACGGCCAGCCGCTTGCCGATCTCGGCCGCGTCGATGTCGATATGGATGAACCGGGCCTGCGGGGCGAAGCGGTGCACGTCCCCGGCCACGCGATCATCGAAGCGGACGCCCATGGCGATGACCAGGTCGGACTCGAAAATGGCGCAATTGGCGTACTTGGTGCCGTGCATGCCCAACATGCCCAGGTGCAGGGGATGGTCTTCGGGGAAGATGCCCTTGCCCATCAGGGTGGTCGTGATGGGAATGCCGGTCTTTTCCACGAACCGGCGGAGCTCCTTGCTCGCACTCGAGGCGATCACCCCGCCGCCCGCGTAAATGACCGGTCGGCGGGCATCCTTGAGGGCCCGGAGAATGGCCTCGATCTGGCGGGGATGCCCCTTGGAGACCGGTGCATACCCGGGCAGCTTGACCGGCCCGACCTTCCGGGGTTTGATATCGGCCGTCTGGAGATCGCTGGGTATGTCGATCAGAACCGGTCCGGGACGACCGGTGGCGGCGATGTGGAAGGCCTCCTTGATGACCTGGGCCAGTTGGTCGGCTTGCTTGACCAGATAGTTGTACTTGGTGATGGGAATGCTGATCCCGTAAATGTCGGCCTCCTGGAAGCTGTCGTTACCGATCTTGTTGGTCCAGACCTGTCCGGTCAGGGCCACCACGGGCACGGAGTCCATGTGGGCCGTGGCCAGGCCGGTAACCAGATTGGTTGCACCAGGGCCGGACGTGGCGATACAGACGCCTACGCGGCCTGTGGCCCGAGCATACCCATCGGCGGCATGGGCCGCCCCCTGCTCGTGCCGTGTCAGAATGTGCCGGATGTCATCTGCACGCTGGTACAACTCGTTGTACAAAGGAATGACCTGTCCGCCGGGGAATCCGAAGACCACTTCCACCCCGGCGTCGATCAGACTCTGGACGATTATTTCAGCTCCCGTCTTGGTCCCTGTCATCTACTCAGGCCTCCCGTCTCGCTTCGATCGCCTTTTTTAGGGTCGCCTCGTCAACATATTCCAGTTCCGCGCCCATGGGCACCCCCCGGGCGATTCGGGTCACCATGACCCCTTTGCCTCTCAGCATCTCGCAAATGAAGTTCGCGGTGGCTTCGCCTTCCGCCCCCGAACTGGTGGCCAGCAACACTTCCCGGACGGACTCCGGCCCGATTCGAGCCGCCAGCTCGCCGATGCGCAGTTCGCCCGGTCCCACGCCGCTCAAGGGAGACAAGGCCCCTCCCAGGACGTGATACCGGCCCTTGAAGACGCCCGTGGCCTCGAGGGCCATCAGGTCCCCCGGCCCCTCGACCACGCAGATGGTCCCGTTGGCCCGGGCCTCGTCCCGACACAGGGGACAGGGGTCCTGCTCGGTAAAGTTGTGGCACAAGGAACAGAACGATATCCGTAACTTGACCTCGATCAGACTATCCGCCAGCTCCCGGACCCGTTCCTCGGGCTGGCGCATGAGAAACAAGGCCAGCCGGGTGGCCGTCTTGCGGCCGATGCCCGGCAGCCGGGCCAGGTTGTCGATCAGTTTGATCAAGGCCGGCGGATAATATCCCATTCACACTCCCCACGGGCGCAAAACGTCCCCTGCGCGGACCGGTCCGGACCCGCGCGGCCGGACTGGCGGAACACCGCTTAAAACAGACCGGGAATATTCATTCCGCCGGTCACCTTCTGCATCTCGGCGGAAACCATCTCCTGGGAACTCTTCAAGGCCTCGTTGATCGCGGCCAGGATCAGGTCTTGAAGCATTTCCACGTCGTCGGGGTCCACGACCTCTTTTTCGATGCGGATCGAGACGATCTCCTGGCGGCCGTTGGCCACCACGGAGACCATGCCGCCCCCGGAGGTGGCCTCGACGGTGCGCTCGCCCAACTCCTCCTGCATCTTCATGATCTTGCTTTGCATCTTCTGGGCCTGTTTGACCAGGTTGCCCATGCCGCCTATGCCTTTAGCCATGTTTACCTCCAAGGCCTGGACGTTCAGGATTCCTCCGGGATCACGTCCACGATCTCCCCGGAAAAAATCTGTCTGGCCTCCTTGACCAGTGGATGTTCGAGTACGCCGGCCCGGGCCAGTTCCCGTTCCTCCTGGTTCAAGCCCCGATTGGGACCGGCCGCCGCCAGCCCGGGGTCGTGTTCGACGGTCAGCTTGGGCCGCCGCCCCAAAAACCGGGACAGCAGTTCGGACAGCATCGAACGGTCCAGCAACTCGACCTTGTTCTTGTCTCTGAAAGCGAGGTGGACCTCGGCCGGTTCAAAGACCCGGACATGGGCCTCCCCCAACGCGGCCAGCCTCAGGGGCGCCTCGGCCTGAACGAGTTTCAAAAACCCTTTCCAGTCTCCCGGGGTCCGGGCCGGCGCCTCCGGGGCCGGGGCCGGAGCCTCCCGGACCGGAGACGCAACGGGGTCGGCCCCGCCTCGACCGGAAGTTGCCTCGCTCCGGGAGCGGCCGGGCGCGCGGGGCGCGGCCGGCGGGGGCGGTCCGTCCCCCAGCAGCCGTTCGAGCCGGGCGACCAGCTCGGCCAGGGGCTGAAGCGGCTCGACCTGGGCCAGGCGGATGATCAGGGCCTCGAGGACCAGGCGAGGCTGACCGGAGCGCTGGAGACGATCCTGAACCTCCAGCCAGGCATTGAAATGGAAATTCAATGTTTCCACCGAATGCCCGGCGGCAATCCGCCTGATTTCGGTCAGTTCCTCGTCGAGCAGTTCGAGCAGCTTTTCCGGATGGGCCGAGATTCTGACCAGGAGCAGGGCCCGGAACCAGTCCCGGACCTGCGAGGATAAATCCTTGGTATCGTAACCGAAACCGTAAGCCCGGTCCAGCAGGTCCAAGGCGTCCCCGGCCTGACCGGTCAGGACCGCTTCGGCCAGTCCGGCGACCAGCGCCCGGTCGATGAGGCCCAAAGCCTGGCCGACGTCCTCGTCCGAAACCGTGGTTCCGGCATAGGCCACCACCTGGTCGAGCAGACTCAAGGCGTCCCGCAGCCCGCCGTCCGCCTCCCGGGCAATGAAACGAAGGGCCTCGTCACTGACCTCGATGGATTCGGTCCGGGAGATATCCCTCAGGCGCCCTACGATGTCGTCCAAGCCGATCCGTTTGAAGTCGTACCGCTGGCAGCGGGACAGAATCGTGGGCAGGACCTTGTGCGCTTCGGTCGTGGCGAAAATGAAGACCACGTGGGCCGGCGGTTCCTCGAGGGTCTTGAGCAGGGCGTTGAAGGCCTCCTTGGTCAGCATGTGGACTTCGTCGATGATGTAGACCTTGTACTGCCCCTGGCTGGGCATGTACTTCACGGTCTCCCGGAGGTCCCGAATCTCGTTGATGCCCCGGTTCGACGCCCCGTCTATCTCAAAGACATCCACGGCGTGCCCTTCGCTGATGTCCCGGCAGGCGTCGCATTCGCCGCAGGGGAGTTCCGGACCCTCGCTCCGGCAGTTCAGGGCCATGGCCAGAATCCGGGCCGCCGTGGTCTTGCCCACCCCCCGGGCCCCGGAAAAAAGGTAGGCCTGGGCCAGACGGCCGGTTTTCAGGGCGTTGACCAGCGGGCGGACCACATGATCCTGTCCGACCAGATCTGAAAAGATGCGTGGTCGATATTTTCGGGCCAGGACCAGATAGGACATCGTTCCGCCTAAATGAATAATGTTTGCTTTAGCTTAACAGCCTTCAAAATCGGAACGACCGGCGGGGTCATGGCCTCCGTCGGTCGCTGCCGCTCGGGTTCTCTCAGGCGGGCCGGTTCCCGGACAACGCGCCTTTCTTAAAACATGGCGGAGAGAGTGGGATTCGAACCCACGGTACACCTTTTGGGCGTACACACGATTTCCAGTCGTGCTCCTTCAGCCAGCTCGGACATCTCTCCAATGGCATCCGCTTCTTTTTCGGCTCTCAGCGGACCTTATATGGTTCAGAGGACGTTTGGCCTCCTTGCTCGTCTGGCGGAGAGGGTGGGATTCGAACCCACGTGCCGGGCTCTTCACCCGACAAGACGATTTCGAGTCGCCCCCGTTACGGCCACTTCGGTACCTCTCCTCCGTCTAAAAAAACCCTGGATCAGGGTCTGACAATCCTCGGTCAGCGGCCCCGGCTCCACCCGAATCCGGTGGTTCATTCCCGGCAGCCCGGCCAGATCCATCAACGATCCGGCCGCCCCCCAACGGGGTTCGGGCGCCCCGAAGACCACCCGCTCGATCCGGGCGTGGATCATGGCCATCAGGCACATGGGGCAGGGTTCCAGGGTCGTGTAAACCTGGCATCCCACCAGCCGGTAGTTGCCCAGAATGCCCCCGGCCCGGCGAAGGGCCATGATCTCGGCGTGGGCCGTCGGATCGTTCAGGCTGACGCAACAGTTACCGCCCCGCCCCACGATCGAACCGTCCGGCCCGACAACGACGGCCCCGGCGGGAACTTCGTCCCTTTCCTCCGCCCGGCGGGCTTCCTCCAAAGCGGCCATCATGTATTCCAGGTCCCTGTTCACAAAGGCCCCGTTAATTGTCTAAATTAAGTGCGATATCAGATTGCCGGAGTCATGTCAAGCCCGGCCGCGTTCCCGCGGAAATGATTCCGCGAACCGGGGTATAGAGGAACCCGGTCTCCCGCATGGCCCCCGGCCGCGGGACGACCCTTGGCCGAGTCCCTATCGTCAAGCCGGATATTGCGGCCGGCTTCGGGGCAAGACATCGAAATACTTGGAGAAACGAAATTTTGGACCGGTCTTTCCCGGGGGCGTATTGCATGAGTCCTGATCGGAAAGCGGGAAACGAGCCTTGCGGCAGGCAGTTTGGCGGAGCATTGGAAGCCTGCCGCGGTATCCGGGTCAAATGATGGTCTAGTCGGCGGGCGGAGTCCCCAGGCCGGGCCCCGCCCCCTCGTCAGCCGGCGGAGTTGTAACCCTTACCAGTGAATCGGGGCAGACCATATTTTCGCCGCCCTGTCGCGGCCTTTGGCCGAAGGGCGACTCCGGCGCCGAGTCCCTGAGTATATATGGAAAAGGCGACAGCCGGAGTCCCGAGACCAAAGGCCGCGACAGGGCGGTCCTGCGATGCCATCAACGATCGAGGAGTTACACGGAATTCCTGAAAAAAGTTGCCCGGATTCCGACTTTATGATATTTCTCGACGGGCCGGAACGAAATTTTGTGTACCGGGGTTGTCTTATAGAACGGGCCGGGAACGATCCAGGGGGGGGCATCGCAATGAGTGAAAGGAAATCCAATGGCTACTATATGATCAACGATGTTTCCCGCCAGGTGAACCTGTCCCAGAAACGCATCCGGGAATACGAAAAGGAAGGGTTCATCCGGCCGGAACGCGAACCCAGGACCAACAACCGCCTTTACACCCCTTTCGACGTCTTGCAGATCAAACGCATCAATCAATTGATACACGAACGCGGTTTCACCCTGGCCTGCCTGCGCAATCTCATGGTTCTGGCCCCATGCTGGAACGTTTTCGACTGCCGGCTCAAACACGAGTGCGCGGCCCACGACCGTCCCGACGAACCATGCTGGCTCATCCGCGAAGATCGGGAAACCAAGTGCCCCGGACCATGTCAGAAATGCGCCATCTACAACAACCGGGACTTCCAGGCCGAAAAAATCCTGGACAAAGAGTACGCGACCCATTAGATCGCGGCCGACTCGATCCAAATCCGTGTGCCCTCAAGACCACCCGCCCTACCCGGTAACCGGCCTGATTCTGGCCGGCGGGGACTCCAGACGCATGGGCCGCCCCAAGGCCGGCCTCGACCTGGGCGGCCGTTCCTTGCTGGATCGCGTCATCGACACCCTCACCCCTCTCTGCCGGGAAATCATCATCGTCACCCGCCGGCCGTCCGAGTTCCTGGACTATGACCTGACCATCGTCCGGGACTTGAAACCGGGCCAGGGCCCCCTGGGCGGCCTGGCCACGGGCCTGCTTTTCGCCCACTATCCCTGGGCCCTGACCCTGGCCTGCGACCTGCCCTTCCTCAGTAGGGACCTCCTGGCCCATCTGATCCGCAAAGCCCTGGCCACCCCGGCCGGGCCCCGGGCCGTGGTGCCCCGCACCCAAGCGGGCTGGGAGCCCCTGATCGCGGTCTATGCCCGGAACTGCCTGCCTCGAGCCCAAGAACTACTGGCCCGGGACCGCCATAAACTTTACGAACTCCGCTCCGGAGGCGTGAGGTGGGAGGAGGTTTCCGAGGCCGAGCTGCGGTCCATCGACCCGGGGTTGACCTCGTTCATGAACGTCAATACGCCGGAAGACCTGCTTCAGGCCAGGACCCGGCCTCCGGGCTGAGAATCGAGTGTGGCCGAAATACCGCGCCAGGGCTTCAAAGTGTTGCCATTTTGCCACAATTTTACCGGCCGAAATCGGCCTCCCCGGCATTACCTTTAATTAACTGGTTATCATTACTGTAAATACCAGATATCCTCCAGGCTGGTACGTATATTGCCTTATCTAAGGGCCAGTACGATAACGCTTTAAGGAATCGATCCATAAACATGCACAACTTGTTTCAGCGCACGATCAGAGACAGCGTTTCCTGCACGGGCATTGGACTTCACACGGGTGAAATGGTCAAACTCACGCTCCGTCCGGCCCCGCCCGATTCGGGCGTGACATTCGTCCGGACCGATCTGCCGGGGACCCCGGAGATCAAAGCCTGTTTGGAGAACGTGATTCACACGCGGCTGGCCACGACCCTGGGCCGGAACGGCGCCGTGGTCGGCACGGTCGAGCACATTCTGGCCACCCTGGTCGGATTGGGCGTGGACAACGTGCGGGTCGAGACCGACGGACCTGAAATCCCCATCATGGACGGCTCCTCCGGCCCCTTTGTCTATCTCTTGAACAGCGTCGGCGTCAAAACCCTCTCCGCTTTCAAGAAGTTTTTGGTCATCCGGAAACCCGTATCCATCACGGACGGCGACAAGTCGATCTCGGTCGCTCCGGCCCGCGAGCTGGGCGTCCACTACACCATCAGTTTCGACCATCCCCTGCTCAGAAGCCAGCATTTCGATTTCCAGTTTTCCGATGCGGCCTTTGAACGGGAAATCAGCCGGGCCCGGACCTTTGGGTTCCAGGAAGACGCCGAGGAGTTGAAGCGGAACGGCTTCGCCCGGGGCGGTTCCCTGGCCAACGCCATCATCATCGACCGCTTCCGGGTCCTCAACCAGGACGGCCTGCGCTACGAGGACGAATTCATCCGCCACAAGGTCCTGGATTTCCTGGGGGATATTTCCTTGATCGGCGCCCCGATCATTGGCCGCTTCCAGGCCGTCAAGTCGGGGCACGGGTTGAACAACGCCCTGCTCAACCAACTGATTGCCCGGCCCGAGGCCTGGGAGCTGGTCGAGTTCACCCACCCGGTCGAATGCGAAGCCCGCGACATCCGGGTCCCCGCCTTCAGTTTTTTGGATGCGCCCCGGGCCGCGGCCTGAGACGTTTCCCTACCGTCCGGAACAAAGGGCAGGCTTTCGAGCCTGCCCTTTTATTTTCCGAGTGCCGGGGTTCAGCTCGGCCCCCCATCCAGAATGCCCTTGCATTTCACCTCGAACTTATTCTATTTTCTGATAAAAGGGGTTTGAATCGATATGGATTTCGACCAAGAGACCCGGGCCGGGGTCGAGGTCAGGAAAAGGCGGCTGGAACGCATCCTCATTGGATTGACGGTCCTGGCCATCGTGGGTCTGACCGTGCTTCAGACCAACCTGGTCCGGGTGGGCGCCGGCGTGCCGGTCTTCAACAGCATCCTGGTCTTCGCCGTCATCAATATCAATATCATCCTTTTGTTTCTACTACTATTTCTCGTTCTGAGAAACCTGCACCGCCTGTTTTTCGAAAGCCGGGGTCGAGCCCTGGGCGCCCGGCTTTGGACCAAGCTGATCGTGGCCTTCGTCAGCTTGTCCCTGGTGCCGACGACCCTCTTGTTTTTCGTGGCCATCCAGTTCATCACCACCAGTCACGATCATTGGTTTTCCACCAACGTCGAACAGCCCCTGGTCGACGCCCAGGCCCTGAGCCGGACCGTGTCCGAACTGGCCGAGCGGCTGACCAGCGACCTGGGCGGCACGGTGGCCGCCGAAATCGTGGCCCGAAAAATCTACAGGCCGGACCAGGCCGCGGAGGCGGAGCGCTTTCTCCTACGCCAGCGGAACCGGTACAAACTGACCTGGCTGGAAATCTATTCCATCCGACGTCACCCCCATGCCTCAGCCTACGAACCGGGGCCGGACGGTTTCAGCCCCGCCCTCCCGCCGGCCCGGGCCTTCAACCAGGCGGCCCTGACCGGACAACCACAGATATGGCACGACTCCCCGGACGGAACGCTCATGGTCCGCGTGCTCTGGCCTTTGAACTCCCCCTCGGGCGAACTGGTCGGTTATCTCACGGCCGGGTATCGCCTGCCGGACCGCTATGACAAGACGCTTCGGGCCGTGAACAGCGGGCTGGAAGGCTACCGGCAGCTCAAACGGCTCCGGGACCCCATCAAGATCAGCCATCTCATTTCGCTGACCATCGTGGCCCTGCTCATCTTTTTCGTTTCGACCTGGATCGGCTTTCACCTGGCCCGCAGCATCACCGGACCGATCACCGATCTGCTCGAAGGCACCGAACGCATCGCGGGCGGGGATTACGACTTCACCATTGCGGTCCAGTCCAGCGACGAGATCGGGAGCCTGGTCGCCTCCTTCAACCGCATGACCCGGGACCTGAAGGCGAGCAAGACGGAACTGACCCGCAAGAACATCACGTTGTCCCAGACCATTACCGAACTGGATCAGCGCCGGCGTTACATGGAGATCGTCCTTCAGAACGTGGCCGCCGGGGTCATTTCCGCGGATGCCAACGGAACCGTGGCCACGATCAACCGCTCGGCCTCGGAAATCCTGCAGATCGAGCCCGACCAGGTCCTGGGGCGGCCCCTGCGGGACCTAAGGGGCCCCGAACCCAGCACGCTTCTCGATGAACTGACCCGCATGGCCCGCCAGTCACCAAGGGGCTCGTCGGAAAAACAGACCCGCTTCAAGTTGGGAGACCAGTCTTTTTCCCTTCACGTTCATCTCAACCTGCTCCGGGACGAAAACGAGCAGGACGTAGGCTGGGTCATCGTTTTCGACGACATCACCGGACTGGAAAAAGCCCAGCGCATGGCGGCCTGGCGTGAAGTGGCCCGGCGGATAGCCCATGAAATCAAGAATCCGCTTACCCCGATTCAGCTTTCCACCCAGCGGCTGCGCAAGCGGTATGGAGAACGCTTCGTCGAAGACGGTCAGGTATTCGACGAATGCACCCAGACCATCATCCGCCAGGTCGACGAACTCAAGCGTCTGGTCAACGAGTTTTCGAACTTTGCCCGCATGCCCGAAGTCGAACTGGCACCCAACGACCTGGGAGAAATCGTGGAAGAGACGCTGAGCCTCTACCGGGAGGGTCACAAGCACGTCGAATTCCGGATTCATCGCGACCCGGACCTGCCGGTTTTCAACCTGGACCGGGAACAGATGCAGCGGGTCCTGATCAACCTCCTGGACAACGCCGTGGCCGCGGTCGAAGACGGAGGGCTCATCGGAATCACCCTGGCCTACGACAAGGCCCTCAAAACCGCCAGGCTCGAAGTGGCCGACAATGGGACCGGCATCAGTCCGACCGATAAAAGCCGTTTGTTCGAACCTTATTTTTCGACCAAAAAATCGGGCACCGGCCTGGGGCTGGCCATTGTCAGCACCATCGTGGCCGACCACAACGGCTTCGTTCGTTTCCTGGACAATCAGCCCCGGGGAGCGCGCTTCATCATCGAGCTTCCGGTAAGGAGTTGAATGGAAACCATGGCCGTTAAAACGATTCTAATCGTGGACGACGAGACGGATATCCGACGCTCCCTGGGCGGCATCCTGCGAGACGAGGGCTTCGAAGTCCAGGAGGCGGTCAACGGCGACGGGGCCTTTGCCCTGATCGAGGAAGCCATGCCCGACCTGGTTCTGCTGGACATCTGGATGGAAGGGTTCGAACAGGGCCTCGATGTGCTCGTCCGCCTGCGAGAGGAATACCCATACCTGCCCGTGGTCATGATCTCGGGCCACGGCAATATCGAAACCGCGGTCAAAGCCACCAAGATCGGCGCGTACGACTTTATCGACAAACCGCTGTCCTATGACAAAATCCTGCTGACCATCAACAACGCCTTCAACTATCTCCGCCTGGCCGAAGAAAACCTGGCCCTGAAAAAAAAAGCGACCAAGCGTTACAACCTGACCGGTCAAAGCCAGCCCGTCCAGAAGCTCAAGCAGCAGATCGAACTGGTGTCCCCGACCAACGCCTGGGTCCTGATCAACGGGGAAAACGGCACGGGCAAGGAGGTCGTGGCCCGGACCATCCATCGCCTCAGCCGGCTGGCCGAACGGCCCCTCGTGGAAGTCAACTGCGCGGCCATCCCGGAAGAACTGATCGAAAGCGAACTGTTCGGCCACGAAAAAGGGGCCTTCACCGGGGCCAGCAGCCGCAAGCGAGGCAAGTTCGACCTGGCCAACCACGGCACGCTCTTCCTCGACGAGATCGGCGACATGAGCCTCAAGACCCAGGCCAAGATACTCCGCATTCTCGAAGAACAGAAGTTCGAGCGGATCGGCGGTATCAAGACGATTCACGTCGAGGTGCGGGTCATCGCCGCGACCAACAAAAACCTGGAACAGGAGATCGAAAAAGGGAACTTCCGCCAAGACCTCTTTTACCGACTCAACGTCATCCCCCTCCACGTCCCCCCCCTC